>JAFGHF010000036.1 GCA_016939375.1 Candidatus Omnitrophota bacterium
ACCGATGCAGGTCTTGCCGGTATAGTTAGACGCAAGCGATAAGGGGTCGGGTAAGATCGCTTTAAGCACCTTCAAAGGGACTACTTCCAGGCCTTCGGCTGTTTTTACCGGTTTCTCTGAAGTAAGACCGAGGTTAGTCAATACTGAGAATACATTGATATAGTGGTCGCCGAATCCCATCCAGAAGCGGATGCTTTCGGCATCTATGTTCTTTGAGAGTGAATGTAGTTCATCGTGGCCGTTTAAATATATCGGCTGTTTCCCGACAACCGGAAAATCATAGGTCATCTTTATGGAATGCACCTTTTCCATCACCCACTTGCGGTCGATCCATGTCCAGACCTTTTTAAATTCCCGGAAGTTTATCTCCGGGTCGAAATTGGTGGCGAAATACCTGCCGTGGTTTCCGGCATTGACGTCCATGATGTCTATGGTATCGATCTTATCGAAGTGGTGTTTTACCGCCAGCGAGCAATAGGCGTTTACTACGCCCGGGTCAAAGCCACAACCCAAAATAGTGGTCAGGCCTTTCTCTTGGCAACGGTCCTTGCGTTTCCATTCGTAATTGCCGTACCAAGGCGGATTTTCACATACTTTATCGGGCTCTTCGTGTATAGCGGTATCCAGATAAGCCGCGCCTGTGGACAGGCAAGCCTCTAATACAGACATATTCACGTAGGCCTGAGCTAGATTAAGCACAATCTGCGTATTGGTATCTTTTATCAGTTTTACCATTGCTGGGATATCCAAGGCATTGATCTGGCGAGAATATATCTTTTTCTTTGAGTCTTTGATGTTATTTTTTCTCTTGATGCTGTCGATGATCTTATCACATTTGCTTTGCGTCCTGGAGGCAATGCAGATATCCCCCAATATATCGTTGTTCTGCGCGCATTTGTGGGCGGTGACATGGGCAACGCCGCCGGCACCTAAAACCAATACGTTTCTCTTCATCTTGATAGTCTCCTTCGATGAGCGCTAGATACTTGACATCAAAGATGTCAAGTATAAATTCGGTCTTAGACTTACCTCGCTGCGCTCTATAAGCCTAGGCCTCATTTAAGATAAGCTGTTCAAAAAATCCTTATAACTAAAGCGCCTTACCACATCGATCTTGCCATTTAGTCTCTTTATAGCGATGGCAGGCATCTTCAATCCGTTAAACCAGTTCTTCTTGACCATTGTATAGCCGGCGGCATCTGAAATTCTAATTATGTCGCCGGTTTTTAATCGCTTCCTAAACCTAAAAGTGCCAAATACATCTCCGGCTAAACAAGAACGGCCACCGATGATATATTTATGTTTTCCTTTTGCGTTGTCTTTTATCTTAGCCGGGGTGCGGTAGATCAGCAGATCCAGCATATGTGCCTCGGTAGAGGCATCTACTATAGCGATGTCGACTTTATTATGTACGACATCCAAGACTCTGGTGACCAATTCGCCCGACTGAGTGATCACGCTTTCACCCGGCTCCAAATACACCTGCACGTTAAAGCGGCGGCTGAAGTCTTTGATTTTTGAGCAGAATTCCTCGACCGGATAGCCTTTTTTGGTAAAATAGAGGCCTCCCCCTAGACTTACCCATTCCAGGTGTCTAAATATATCGGCGTATTTACGGCTGATGCGCTCAAGGTTAGAGAAAAAGTCCTTAAAGTCGTCGTTCTCGCAGTTAAAATGAAGCATCACTCCGCTTATAAGGGCAAGCACTTTCTCGATAGATTTTTTATCGGTTATCCCTAAACGGGAATATTTACGGGCGGGATCCGCCAGATCGAATTGGGAGTAGCTTACCCCCGGGTTCAGCCTTAAGCCTATTTTAGTGCCGCGAAGACAAGGGTAAAAACTTTTTAACTGCGAAACGGAATTGAAAATCACTTTATCGGCAAATTTTCTCAACTCTTTGATGTCTTCTTGAGAATAACCTACAGAGTAGACCTGTGTCTCTTTGCCGAATTTCTCATACCCTAAACGCGCCTCATAGACAGAACTGGCGGTCGTCCCATCCATATATTGCCTGAGCAGCTTGAATACGCTCCAGGCAGAGAAGCACTTAAGAGCTAATATAGACTTTGCTCCAGAAAATTCCCTGATGCGTCTGATTATTTTCAGGTTTTTTAACAACCTGCGTTCGTCAATAAGATAGTAGGGTGTTTCTAAAGCCATGGCCGCAAGTATTTGACTAGACTAAGTCATTGTTTTAAAGGTTTTGTAATATAGCGCTTACTACACTTATGGAGGATATATTATACCCCTAGAACAAAAATACCTCAAGAATAATCTTGAGGTATTTAATTAAAAGCTTTGAATGGGGGGTTAAAACACAAAATTCCTATTATTATTCAGCCACAAGGCTCAAGTTAATGGCGCGTGGACCCTTATGAGAGTTTTCCACTTCAAACTGGACTTTTTCATCTCCGCGTAAAGCATCAAATGTAGTGCCCACAAGGCTGCTTTGATGGAAAAATACTTTTCTGCCGTCTGTGTCATCGATAAAACCAAAGCCTCTATCACGGATCAGTTTATCTATTTTGCCCTTATGCATATTGCCTCCCTTTTTAACGATAAGGCCCGAAATTGCTTCCGGGCCTTACGTATCTTTCGGCTATATCTTCTTTACATTAGCGGCCTGTTCGCCTTTAGGGCCCTGCTGGACTTCAAATTCGACCTGCTGACCTTCATCCAAAGACTTATAGCCATCACCCTGAATCACGCTATGATGCACAAAGACATCGCTGCCTGATTCGGAAGTAATAAAGCCGTAACCTTTCTGGTTACTGAACCATTTAACTGTTCCTTTTGCCATTACTTACTACACCTCCTTTTTCAAAAAATTATAGTAAATAACGGCAGAAACAAAAAAACCACAAGGCGAATTTCCTCTACCTTGCGGTCTAAGACTTCAATTCCTCTATTTACTATTTTCTACTGTGTTTACTATACCACAACTATCCTCGTTTGTCAAATAAATTAATTAAAAAGGGCCTAGCCTGTAAAAAAGTAGTATTTCCAGATGACAAAGGCGACGACCCCATGAGATATGGCGGGTGCCCATATATTGTTAAAGCGCTCGAAGAGATATCCCCAGGCTATACCAACCAAGGCTATCATAGACAGGAATATTAAACCTGTCTTGGCAGGGAGGACCGCAAAGATGTAAAAATGTATCGAGGCGAAAAAAAGAGCCGTAAGCCAGATCGAGACAGTCGTTGAAAAACGTTGCGCTATCTTTCGCTGGATAAATCCACGCCAAAACAGCTCTTCTCCTAATCCAATGGCAAAAACAGAGAATATCAGGTATGCAAGCAACCCCGGCCATGTATCGCTTCGCATCAGCAACCGATAGCCAAGTTCCCTTTCTAAAGGAAAAACGATATTGAAACCGGCAAATGAAAATTGTAGACTATGCGTTTCAGTATACGTATAGCCTGATAGGCCTATCAATCTTATTAAGCTGCCTCCTAATAAAGCGAGCGCCACTGCGCTTATTAGTCCCGCAATCACTGCGGGCTTAACACGGATTCTCGTCAATCCCAGCGAACTTATCGGCTTTTTACAAATAAAGAGCTGCCAAAAGATAGGTATGGAAAAGGTAAACAGAAACGAACCGTATATCCCCAGGCTAAGTAATATAAGCGGGGTACAGAATAACAGTAGCAAGATAAACCAGCGTAAAGGACTTCCGACTCTTTCCATGGGGACACTTTCCTGATTGGGCTGGAAACAGCTTCCCGATTAGTTTGGAAAACGCTTCTTATTCGTTTCTTATTTTGAGAAGGCTAGGTAGCCCGGCACAAGCAAGTTGACAAATGGGATTATTATTAACACGCCCAGCCATCCTGCCTTATTGCAAGCCCGTGCTATCACCTCCCATACTATAATGGCGATTACCAAATTGACCACAGGCACAAAAAACAGCAAAGTCCACCAACCCGGTCTATTGGCTATTTTACACATAAGATATAAGCTGGCTATAGGTATCCAGGCCAACCATCTTTTAGAGGTGCCGGCCTTTTTCGCTATTATATGTAATGCCAGCGATAGATAAACATAAAGCAACAATGCCAAGCAAGCTGTATACAATCCCAGGGTCCTTAGTCTCTGTACCTGTTGGGCCCTCCTTTTTCTTTCCTCTATGAGCGTAGTTACTGGCGGTCTGACCTTCTCGATCTTGTCTTTTTCTTTTTCCTCTGTTACTTCTCTATCGGTAACTATATCGACATCGGGCTCAACCTCACCGCCCTTTTCTTCCCTTTCATCTTCAATAACACCATCGTCGTCGGGTAAAGGAGGTACGGGCAGAACGGGAGGAACTATATGTATATCGACATCTACATCAGGGACAACCACACCACCGTCATCGGGCCCAGGCCCTCCTCCGCCGCCGGCTCGATCGATCATCACATCAATAAATGCCCCTAGTATAAGCATCCAGTCATCTTGCCCCTGTCCATCTCCGCCGCCGGCTCCAGCATCGTCATCCGGAATCGCTACAGGCCCAGGTACTTCATCGTCTACTGGAAACTGAGTAAGCACAAAAGTCGCTGAACCGGGAAACATATTATTGTCGTGGTCCTCAAAGATTGCTCTTGCCGGATCAACGGTTATGTTAAAGGTCGTCGGACCAACGCCGAATGAATAATCGACCTTTGCATAGCCAGTATCTTGCGCCGGTATTATCTCATTTATTGTGCCTGTCGCCGTGGCCGTCTCAGCAGCTTGCACTATTTCGATCTCTACATCAACGGGATCGACTAGGTCCTGGTTGCCGTCATTGCGCACCCCTACTATCATCCGATGGCTTACTTCTGCTTCAAGTTCCGGATTATTCATCGCCTGGGCACCAATGCCGGCTATCGTGAAGCTGACGGGGATCAGATCTATTTCCTGGACAACAGGCTGCCCTGCTTGTCCGAGTTCGAAAGTAGCCGTACCATGGATAATATTGTTCATCCTGTTTTCGGATATCGACCCTGCGGGATTAATGACTATGGTAAAGTTGACCAAACCAGGTTGAAAAGTAAGATTAGTAGCCTGCGCCTTTTTGGTATCTGTCGCGACAATAGCCTCTTCTGTACTACAATTAATCGTAGATAGACCGGTGGCATCGGACATAGCAGTGATCTCCACATCCACATTCTCAAGTAAATCATCGGGTCCATAGTTTAGTATTTCTACGCTCAAAGTGTGTTCTATGGCCGCTGACCATGTAAGGTCATTTGCCTCTGGCGCTTCCCGGCCATCGACAAAAAACTTAATCGGCTCAAGGTCTAAATCATCTACAGCAACTGGCTGACCTCCTCCTCCAGCTCCTCCTCCAGTTCCTCCTCCAGCTCCACTTCCACTACCCCCTGCCTCTGTAAATGTGGCCGAGGCAAACATAAAGTTATTGCCGTATTTACTCTCATAGACTTCTCTTTGCGGATTAACGGTGATGGTAAAATCGTATTCGCCGGCAGGCAATGACACATCATAAAGCCAGGTATCGCTCGTGTCCAAAGCCTCGACCCTACTAATGGAACAATTTCTATCCAAGGTTCCTGGATCGGGAGTCCCTTCTATCTTTATTGGAGTAACGGCATTTAAGGTCTCTGGGCCGTCATTCTTTATTCCTATCCTTAAGCCATAATTCTTATTTGCTTCCAAGGTTGGATTTCTGCTTCCTGTGGCGTCTATGTGTTGCGTATCGTCTACAAAAATAAAATGTACCGGTATCAAGTCTATGTCTGGCAGAGGGACTTCTCCTTCTGCCGGAGTCAACACAGAAGCCTCTCCCTCGCCACCTAAAAGTGAACCAACAGTAGTTATAGAGGTAGCACAAACATCATCTAAATTGAGACCTGTCAGTTCGGTAAATTCCTCACCGGCTTGTTCCCAAGTCTGGTCTGTTGCCGCTTCGTAGGCACTTCCGAATTCATTGGTCGCGCTCGATACCGCATCCTCCCCGATTACTACATCGATATACATCCAGGCAACTAGGTCAACAGCGTCAAAACGAGGGTTGGAAGAATACAAATGACCCACTGTCATCATCGGCATGCCTACAGGCACTGTCTCCGCCGCGGCCGCTCCAGCGGCCAGGTCTCCCAATAAATCCGAGAGAAATCCGGGAACATTCATATCGTTGAACATATCCTCTACCCATTCTCCCACAAAGTTCTCAACCGGTAGGGTTACGCGTAAATCAAAGTCTCGATGTGCCGGCGATAAGGCTATATTGGTCGGGTCAAGGACATCATAGGCGGCTCTGCTGTCTCGGGCCGCAACCGCAACAGCTTCTTCGACAGTAGTATATTTTTCTTCCTTGAGCGCTAACCCGGGAAGATCGACAAAAAATCCTATTTGGGGTAAATAAAACATCGCTCTCAACATCGCTCCCGGGACCGCCTTGCCCGGATTGGCGATATAGAAACGCAAATTTTGCTCGTTTATCGGTGGCTTTGCAGAGTAGATAGGTGCATAATCCGTAATATCCAATAATAGCGCCGGCATCACCTCTACCACTGATAGCTTCCCTCCGTCAATAAAAACAAAATAGTCTCCCGGCTCGGTCATGGAAATCCATTCATAGTATCCGTCTTCGGCATCATAGATCCTGAAGGCCTTCTCATCGTGAGGGCCACCGATAAGATAATCCCTATCCCAGAGATGGACCCTGCTGCCGTTATATGAATAGACATAATTGCCGTCCCCGGAAATATCCACTATGCTTTGATCTTCTTGCTTAGAACATGACCACAATCGCACAATTTCGTTACTTTCGCTAGAATATCTATATTCCGCTACTCTATCGTTAGTGCCTACGGCAATATATTCTCCGTACTTGGATATCGCGGATGAAGGCGTATTAAGAGATCTGATCTCTTGCTCACATAGATATCCTCTCCTGTCAAAAAGATAAAGTATGCCTATTCTGCGCAGGCCTCTTTCATCGGCAATGCTGGTGTCAGTATTAGCGGCTACATAGTTGCCATCGTATGATATATGCATATCTGCGATTTCTGCCTCGTCGACGCTCTTTATCCAAAGGCACCCGCTATTACCATCATGGATGGATTGTGAAACAAAACTGTCTTTGCTGATCAAATATAAGGTATATAAGCCGGCTACGGCAATATATTCTCCGTCATGGGAAATATCTATCTTTTGGATCCTTTCGTTGTTGCCGTCATCCCTTTTTAGATCCCATTGATAATGTGGCTCGGCTGTATCCCCTTCAAAAAGGAAAACCGTGCCCCTTTCATTACCGGCCACTACATATCTGCCGTTTCCGGAAATAGCTACGGATTTACACTCTTCGCATTCGGCAAATCGCCATAAGGGAGTGCTGCTATCACTTCTGAATTTGAGGATCTCACTTCCGGCAGCGGCAACATAATTGCCCAACTCCGAGATATCGTTCGCATTTATCCTAATATCCTCCTGGCTATCATCTCCCGGAAACACCCATAGAGGCTCAGTAGGATCATCTTTACTGAATAAAGCGACTGCATTGTTGCCGTTTCTTGCTACGATGTTATCGCCGACACGGGCAAATATCGGATCTTTTAAATCGAGCAACTCGACGTATTGTCTATCCTGTATGAGATCCGGGGAGACTTCTTCAATATTCAGTTCTGGCGGAACAGGCGGCTGGGAAGGAACTTCTCTAAGTATGACCCTGTTAAGGTAGATATCGATATGTTGTATGCTGTCTTTTTCATTTACCGTGAAAGCCTTATCTTCCGGAGAATACCCCTGCGCTGTACAGGAGATATTACCTGCCCCCGCGGGAACCCCGCTTATAAACACCTCGCCTACATTGTTAGTCACCGCTTGCATTGAATAATCATCTATACTCAGATCCACTTGCGCACCGGCTATTCTCTCTCTTGATGTGACTCTTTTTCCGGCTACCTTCTTTTCTTCTATCACTCTAATCAAAAGTGATATCGATAAGGGTCTTCCCATGACCTCGGCCTTAGGCAAATGGACTCTAAAATACTGGGCATAATCTTTATCCATCACATTAATATCTTTGCTTGCATCTTCATAGCCTGAGGCACTGCAAGTCACTTTAAGCATGCCTACGGGCACGTCTTTAAGTTTTACCTCACCGGCTTGGTCGGATACTGCATCATTTGAGTATTCGGCCATAGCCAAGTTGACATTTGCCCCGGCTATCACCTCCTCAGTATCCTTCTCTAAGACCCTGATCACCACTTCAGCTGCCGTTGGTGTTTCTTCCGTCCAGCTTTTGGTCTTCTCCAAAGGGATCTCCTGCGTGTAACTATAGGCTGTGCTAAAGCATTGATAGATATCATTAGTCCTGTATCCTTCTTTACTACAGATAATCCTTAAAGGTGTATTGATTGGGCAGTCATCTATCTTATATTTTCCCTCTTTGTCTGTTGTCGTCTGCTTTAGAGTCTCTTTAGGATAACCGTCCGTAACAAGTTCCACTAACGCCTGTTCAATCGGCTGGCGACTCATGTCATCAAATACCTTCCCGCTTATACTAACCGTCCCTGAAGACAAAGCACTTTTTTCTTCAGCAACAGAGATATAAAACGGCTGCTCATAATCAACTGCTATCACTTTAATGTATTGCGAGGCCTCGGTATATCCCTTGGCGCTACAACATACTTTGTACATTCCCTCAGTAATACCGCTAAATCTGGTATTTCCATTTTGGTCAGTTAGAGCAGCTGTGCCAAAGCTTCCTTTAGTCAATGCTACATCGGCCCCGGGCACACCAACTGTAGTACCAGCTTTGACTACTTTGACCAATATTTTCGGTCCAGAGACTACATCAGGATGTATAGTCTTATCATATTGGTCCTTATCGCTTAGATCGCGAAGTCTATCCAAACCATCAAATATTCTCTCAAAGGCCTCGTGTTTTTGATCATTATCTTCTTCGCTTTCGGTGGGAATATCGGGTGCTGGGGGTGGTACAGGCGGCGGTTGGACTTTTGATTTAGTGAGGTAGATCTTAAAATACTGCGTATAGGTTACATCCCGGACATCGATAGTCTTAGCCACACTTTGATATCCAGGACAACGGGCCATAATCGTCGCTCGGCCTGGAGGTACCACGCTGAACTCGGTTTTCGCGGTATCATCTGTCTTCTGCGTGGCTTGGTAGCTACCGATACTCAAATCTATAGTTACGCCCGAAATGCCGTAACCCGTATCAGATTCCATGGCATTTACGCGCACTTTCGCACTGGTTATTGCTTTGCTTTCTTGAAAATGAATGAAAAAAATCAATAAAGTGAATAATAAAACAGGAAGTAAAAAAAGACCTTTATGCTTTTTTACCAAGGATGCTTTTGTTTTCTTAGACATATAGCATCGCTCTCCTTTTTTTAATTATGCCTATTTTATACATTAAATATATGTTTTGATTATACCTCTAAAACAAACAGGCCTCAAGGACATTCTTGAGGCCTGCGAAAATTATAATAAAGAAATCTAAAACGATTGTTTTTTTATTCGTAACGTAAGGCTTCTACAGGGTCTAACCTGGAAGCCTTCTGCGCCGGCCAGAGGCCAAATCCAATCCCTACGGCTATAGAAAATGTCGTTGCCAAGACAACGCTTGATAAGGTGACTTTTGTAGTCCAGCCGGCCGTTGATGAGAGTATCGCGGCTGTGGCCGTACCTAAAATCACCCCGATTATACCCCCGGCAAAGGTCATTACTATCGACTCAATAAGAAACTGCGTCATGATATCCCGCGCTTGCGCCCCTATTGCCTTGCGCAATCCTATCTCTCTGGTCCGCTCCGCGACAGATACCAACATAATATTCATAATGCCGATGCCGCCTACTATAAGGGAAATCGCCGCGATGGAGCCAAGGAGCATATTCATCGTCTGTGTGGTTTCTTCAATAGTCTCCTGGATCTCGCTCATGTTGCGGATCTGGAAAGAATCCTCATCATCTTCACGCACGCGGTGTCTCTTCGACAATAGCCTTTTGATTTCTTCTTGGGCTGCATCGATCGAATCCTCATTGACGACCTCGACATAAAAGCTATCGATGTAATCTTTGCCAAATACGCGGTACATAGCCGTAGTAACGGGAATAACCACGATATCATCCTGGTCTCGCCAATGGCCTCCCCCTTTTTGGGGAAGTATGCCGATCACATTAAAATAAAGACGGTTTATTTTTATTGTCGCGCCTAAGGGGTTCTCATCGCCAAAAAGTTTTTCTACTACAGTCAGTCCCAAGATCGCCACCCGCTGCCTGGTCTGTATTTCCTCTTGATTAAACCACCTTCCTATCTCCGGAAGGGTCGCACGCATCTGACCATAATCATAACCTACACCTTCGACGCTGGTACTCCAGTTTTTGTCCTTATAAACAAGCTGCCCGCCGCCTCTGGCCGATGAGGCCGCTTTTTTTACCAAAGGCAATGCGCGCACCGCTTCCACATCGGCAAATGTAAAACGAGTCACTGAGCCGGCCTCCATAGCCACACCCCTTACTCTTGCCGAGCCACCGCGTATCGATAAAAGGTTTGAGCCCAATGTGCGCAGGCGCTGCTGAATAGCCTCCTTGGCTCCTTGGCCAAGGGCCAGCATAGCGATTACCGCTCCCACACCGATGAGGATGCCCAGCATAGAAAGGAAAGAGCGCAATTTATTGGCCACTATGGCGTGAAAAGCCTGGCGTATATGGTCGATCAACTCAATCTTACCCATTGCCATATGTTTTCCCTGAATGATCTCGTCCAATGCGATTTTGGGAGGAGCTTTTTCTGCTGTCTTTTTGTCCTTTGTCTGGTCAGAGATAATTTCTCCGTCGCGCATGAGAATGATTCTTTGGGCAAAACGGGCTATCTCCTGCTCGTGAGTGACCATCACGATGGTCTTACCTTCCTTATTAAGCCCATCGAGTATCTTCATTATCTCTTCTTCACTTTTTGTGTCCAGGTTACCGGTGGGCTCATCGGCAAAGATAATCAGGGGGTCGTTTACCAGCGAACGGGCAATGGCAACCCTTTGCTGTTCGCCTCCGGAAAGCTCATTTGGCCTATGGGTCATCCTATCGGCCAAATTCATCTCTTTAAGCCTTTGCTGCGCTTTCTGCAGCAATTTTCTCTTCCCCGCATATATCAAAGGCAATTCTGTATTCTCTAAGGCATTGTTCCGGCGCAGAAGATGAAACTGCTGGAATACAAATCCGGCAACATGGTTGCGTAAAAGAGCCAGCTGACTGTCCTTTAGTTGCGTAATCTCACTGCCTAAGAGCTTATAGGAACCTTTATCCGGTTTATCCAGAAAACCCAACACATGCAGAAGAGTGGATTTCCCTGAGCCGGAAGGGCCCATTATCGCCACGAATTCTCCTGAATGTATAGTAAGGGATATGTTGCGTAAGGCCTGAACTGCTATTGTACCGCTGCGGTAGGTTTTAGAGACATTGGTTAATTCTATCATCGCCTTCTCGACCCTCCAGGCATAAAAGGACTGCCGGAGAAGTCTTTTTTAGGAAGAGCGTATTTCTTTTGTTCGACTAAGACTGAATCACCTGCTTTTAACCCGGAGATGATCTCCACCATTGCACCATCACTAAGGCCGGTGACAACTTCGGTTTTCTCATGTTTATTGGACTTTTCTTTTTTGGCAAATACAAAATGGCGGTCCTGCTCGTTTATAATCGCTGCCAGAGGCAAAAGCATTACGCCCTCTTTTTCCTTTTCGATGATCTCTACGGTGGCGCTCATGCCTGAGCGAAAGAACTGTGGGATCTCCTGGGGGATAATATCTACTTCATATATAGTCACATTATTCACTAGCTCTGATTCATAGGCGATGTGGCCGACCAGACCTTGTATTTTTCTCTCTGGATAAGCATCCAGGCTGATAATAGCTTTCTGTTGTAGCTGGACCCGTCCGATATCTGTCTCATCGAACTGCGCGCTTACTATCAAACGGTCAGAGAGCACTATTACTGCATCGGTTGAGGTAATAGTTTGTCCCGGCTCGACTGCCCGGACAATAACCTCTCCATCAATTGGGGAAATCAAGGGCGTAGCCTTATATACATCTTTCCAATATTTGACCGCCTCTTCGCCCTGTGCACGCGCTGAATCAAGTAAAGCCGCCCTTTCGGTCGAACTCATCAGGGCCAGGATTTGGCCCTGCTTTACTTTATCGCCCTCTTGCACCAGGATCTCCTCGATCCTTCCGCTTATCGGTGGTTTTATCTCCAGGCGGTTCTGCGGCTCGATTACCCCGGTAGTGGAAAAGGTAATGCTGATATCGCCTATAGCGGGGTTTATCTCTTGTGTCGAGAACTCTTCGGAAGAAGACTCTTGTCGAAGCTTGAGCACAAAGACTATTCCCATACATAAAAGTATCAGTGCAATAAAATATGCCTTATTCTTTCTCATCTTCTAATGTACCTCCCTTTGCCTGCACCCAATATGCTTCGGCAATTAAGGCATCGGCTAAAGAATTCAAATACGCCTTCTTATCGCTAACTAAAGCGTCCTCTATTATTGTCCAGTCATCAAATGTTATCAAACCCGTGGAATATTGCGCCTGCGCTATTTTAGCCCTTTCCTCTGTAGCATCAAGATATTTCTTCTCTACCTGGACTTTATCTATCGAGTCTTGAAAATCTATCCAAGCTTCCTCTAGGACATAGAGCACGCTATCCCTTCCGCTCCTTAAGTCTTCTTTGGCCTGCCTGAACTGTGACTGGGCCTTTTTTAATCCGGCAATTCGGCTTCCTCCCTCAAAAAGCGGTAAAGATACCGAGACATTGGCTGACCACCCGGTATCTCTGGGTTCCCAGTTAGCACCTGATTTGCCCACTGTAGCCCCTAAATATATTTCGGGAAAAAAACTTCCTTTATTAGAACGGAGGTTATAGCGTGCCGCTTCTTTCTCGGCTATCAGTTCTTTTAAGAAAGGCGTAGAGTCGGCCAGAAGTTCAAAATCGGGCTTGGCCTGGCAATCTTCCTCGACCTCAAAATCGCCTTGCACCTTTACCGACTGCATATCACTAAGACCCAGTTGTTTTATCATCTCGCGCTGGGCCAAATTAAGGCTTCTTTTGGCTTGCGTGGCCTCAAAATTGGCCTGAGCTAAATCTGCTTCCGCGGTCAGCAGCGAACCTTTATGCTCTCTTCCTGCCTCATATCTCAATTTGACCAGCTCAAGGTTTTGATTTCTGCGCTGAGCGATATCTTCGGTCAGTTGGATCAGCTGCTCTACTTTCAAGAGATTTACAAAGGCGCTTTTTAAATCCAATCTTGTGTCGGAAGATGTCACCGCGTAATTATATTCTGCGGCCTTTAAGGCCTCATCGGCGTCCTTTAGCTCATTGTAGGAGCTGAATCCGTCAAAGATCAACTGCCTTCCGCTCACGCTATAGCCATAGGCATCCTGCTCATCGCTACCGGCTGACTTTGCAGTCCTTCCGCTTCCCTCGCTGCTTACTTCAGGCAACATCGAACTTAGGGCAATGGCGCTGTCGGCCTGGGACTGCTTTACGCTTTCGGCCGCTGAGGATAATGCGGGATTATGCTCTAAGGCCTTTTGCACGCATTCCTGCCATGTCAGGGCCTCATCAGCAGAGGCGCCTTTTATGTACATCAAGAAACACAATAGAATTATAAAAACTTCAGTTTTTCTGACCACCCTCCGTACCCCTAATAGTATATATTCGCTATTATAACCAAATCAATTATAACCGAAAATATGAAAAATTCCAAGCAAATACGCTTATCTTCACAAAGCTTTCGTTGAAATAGAGAGCCCATTTTTTTGCGGGCTCTCTATAATATTTTTCAAACGCCTGAGTCAAGAAATCATTCTTGCATTTTTCCGTGCTGCCCTCTATCTTGATGCGCCTGTCCTCGCTTTGCCTTAAATTGCTCGCGCAATTCTTTTATCTTATCCTGTTGCTCAGGAGTTAAAATGGTCTTTAGCTCGGCATAATCTGCAACTGAAGACTTTGCCTGTGTCTTCTCTAGCTCATACTTCTTGTCTATCAGAGCATTTATGGCTTCGGTATCCAACGCATCTTCCTGCATCTTGGACACAATATCTAAGGAGATGGTCTGGATTTCGGCCTGCTGCAAGATCTTGTCTTTTTGTGCTTCCAGCGCCAATGCCTTTATCTTTGTCTGCTGCTCATCAGTAAGGCCTATTTCATCTGCCTTTTTCAAAATCATACCTATTTGCCTCGATGCTTGATTTCCAAACCTTCCTCTTTGTCCTGATGCTTGACCACCAAATCTTTTTTGTCCAGCTTCTGACCCCATGCAACCGCCATCATAAGCAAAGGTTGTTGCCGTGGCCAAGGCAAATGCTAAAACTAAAGTCGATATCGCTATTAATCTTTTCTCCATTTTTGCTACTCCTTTCTTTCATTGTCTTTTTATGATTCTAAACTGGAAACTCTATAAATCTAAAATGATCTTTGTGCCGGCTCACCTCCTTTTGACCTATCGTCCTTTTTCTATCAGTTAGACGATAGAGGCCCGGCAAATATTCCCAAAAATTTTGTTTTCTTTCAAAATAAAAACCACTTGCAACCTCTTTACTTGCAAGTGGTTATATATAGCGACAACTTTGGTATTTTGAGATATTAGGCCCTAACCTCCTTTTTGGCCCAGACCTCGGCCATGATGGCAGCCGTAAATATGCATATAAATACAAAACAGGCCGCTGGTATCGCTACGCGCTCGTTGAAATGTTTCAGGGCCAATACTGTACCCAACCCCGCGTTCTGCATGCCTATTTCTATCGAAAGGGTACGCCTGCGGGGTATATTCATCCTTAATAGCTTTGCTATTGTATAGCCGCAAGACATACCCCAGATATTTAATGCGACTACTGCGAATATCACCATGGGTGTAAGCATACTCAAAAAGCCTTTATTCAATGCTATCACTAGCGAGCAGATAAATATTATAAAAGTAACAGATATCGCAGGAAACACCGCCTCCATCTTTTCTATAGTCTTGGTAAACTTATATTTTAGGAACAGACCCAAAAGAAGCGGGGCGATGACCATTTTTATGATGCTAAAGAACATCCCCAAGAAATCGACCTTGAGTATCGAATGGGCCAAGAGGTATGTAAGCCCGGGGGTCATTATGGGAGTGACTAACGTTGAAGCGGTCGTCAGGCTTACTGAATAGGCAACGTCTGCCCTTGCCACATAGCTCATCACATTGCTCGCCATGGCACCCGGGGCTGAGCCGGTAAGTATGAGCCCTAGAGTGATCTCGGGTGGAAGACTAAATATCCTGGCGACAAATAACGCCCCCAGCGGCATAAGCGTAAATTGCATAATAGAACCGATTGCCACGATTCCGGGCCTTTTGGCAATCTTTTTGAAGTCTTCGATGTTGAGTACGCAACCGATCCCAAGCATTGTCAGGGCAAAGAAAAGATCCATGCCCCCTTTTAGCGCTACGAACGGTGCCGGGTATAGATAGGCGACAATACCGCAGATAGCCACCCATACTGCCATGTATTTGGTATAGATGTTTAAGGCTTTGTCCATTTTAAGACCTTACTGCTCCTGCTCAAATCCTAATAGAGAAAACAATTTTGGCGAAGCTTTAAGGTATTTTTCTTGCTCTACTTCTTTAAGCCAACGTTCTTTTACAACGGGATTAGCTTCTACGCGGCTGTCTTTCCATCCCTGGCCAGTCCACATAGGAAGCGCCTCCCAATCGCAGTTTACATAACTGACGGCCTTTACATCCTGGGCATCTATAAACTTAAAAAACGGCTCAAACCATCTTTCCAGGGCATATTCTCCGTAAGTTACGCCGATGCCGCAGGGGGTAGATTCGGCAATCATCAAGGGTTTATTATGCTCTCTGGCGAGCTGTGCTATCTGATCACGGAATTTCTCGATCAGATTAAAATATGAAATAGCAAACCAATCGACATAGTCATCCCCGGGATACCAATCCATGAGGGGGCATTCTGTATAGTTTGCGTAGGAATGCCATACATAAGAAACATTGTTGACCCCCATCGCGCTGAACTTATCGACAATATAACGGTATGCCTTCACGTACAGCGCAGGGTCATAATGGTTGTGCGGCCCGTCAAATTCATATCCTATCCTCAAATACACCGGCCTCTTGGCATTTTTTATCCATGTGCCGATGTTTGCCAGATTATCATCATATGTGCCGCTTATGATATCTTCCAGCACATCAACCATATAAAGGCCCACCTGCATGATTGCATCGGGGTATTTCTCCAGCTCATATTGTAGATGTTGCGCGCCACCCCCGTGGTCAAAAGCGTCATATATCCCTTCCGCATTCTGCACTGAAGTGTATACCATAATACCGGCAGGCGTATGCCCCATCTTTTCTACATATGCATCGATTGCTTCTTTATATTGTCCGATAATCAAAAGGATTTTCCCGTCCGGAGGGATAAAACTGACTTTATTTCTGTCCAAATCAGAAAATGCCCTATATGGTGAAAACAATATAACTGCGACAATGACCATGCATCTAAAAATGAGCTTATTCACTCCATATCTCCTTAATTTCAGAAAAATTCTCTTTCGATTTACAAATATTACAAGCATTATATCATAACAGGATCAACTCAGACTCTCAGCGCTATAGCGGACCAATAGTCCGCTACGCAGGGCGTTTGCGTAGATCATTACAAAAAACCTATATGCCAGGATGATATATACTAAAGCCAGAGCCGCCCCTAATGCAAGCGTGGCTGCGGAGAATTCTCTTTGTAATACAACCGCTCTTAAACCTTCGAATACGTATGAAGGGGGTAAAAACCGTGAGACATGCTGCATCCACTTTGGAAGCGTGGCAATGGGATACAACACGCCGACAAAAGGCGAGATAAGCGCAGGGATGGGCCAGATAAACCATTCCGATGCCGGGCCGAAACGCAATACTAGGGCACTGCCGAAGACACCTATGGCGATACCAAATAAAAAAAGCACCAGGATAAAAGGGATCACCATCAGCCCATAGACAAATATAGATAGCTTAAAGATCAAGACTGCAATACAAAGCATCACGGTAAGGCCGATGATGCTCGTGGCAATACTTGATAGAATCAACCCTGATACATATTCTGATATCCGAAGTGGTGTGGCGAAAATATTGACGAAATTGCGCGACCATACATCTTCAAAGAAGACCATGGTGATACCCTGCATGATCCGGATAAAGAAATGCCACAAAAGGATAGCCCCTAAAAGAGCGGGCACGAAATCAAACCCTGAGGAAACAAAACTATTGAGATACCTGGTCAAAAATCCCCAGAGTATCATATCTACCGCTGCCCAGGCAAAAAGCGGAAAGGCCCTTGAGAAGCTTCCGCGGATAAGATAGAACTGACGGATCACTATCGAGAATGTACGGGAGAGATCCATATCTAAAATTCCTTTATGGTAAGCGGTTCGCGTGCGATTTTAACAAAAAGGTCCTCCAAGGTCTTTTTGCCGTGCGCGGAAGGCAATGCCTTAGGGTCCCCTTCCAGTAAAATCTTTCCGTGCGATAGAAATAAGACCCGGTCACAGACGTCTTCGACTTCATACATGTTGTGCGATGTCCATAGCACCCCGCTTGTCGTCTGTTGGGCAAACTCCTTGATTTTAGCGCGGATTTCCCTAGCGGTAGCGGGATCAAGTGATGCCGTTGGCTCATCAAGCAAAAGTAGGTGCGGTCTATTGAGCATCGCCTTGGCCAGGCCGACACGCGTCTGTTCTCCTGAAGAAAGTACCCCACACTTCTGATCACGAAAAGCGACCAAATCAAATTCCTTAATCACTTCATTGACACGTCCTGTTATATCTTCTGTGCCATAAAGACGGGCGAAAATAATCAAATTTTCTCTTACGGTAAGATTCCCCGGCAAAGGAGTATAGACAGCCGTAAAATTGGTGAGCGAGAGAGCCTGGGAACGCTTAGACTTTAAATCCAGGCCCTCGATAAAGATACTGCCCTCATCCGGCTGCAGTACCCCCAAGAGCATACTAATAGTAGTGGTCTTACCCGCCCCGTTTGGGCCAAGTAGTCCCACTATCTCGTTACGAGCCACCTCAAAAGATATACTGTCTACGGCAACGGTCTGAGCGTATGACTTGCGCAATGTTTGTACCGCGAGCGTTTTCATCATCTATCAAATACTATTCTTCTTCCTTTTTCTCATATGTTACGGGCCCCTTGTCGTAATCGGTCTGCTTCAACCACCATTGGGGATACCCTAATTCCTGGGCCATTTTTCCGGGTTCGTTTACATAGCCGTCGTCATAGCGGGCCACAAGGCCCCAAGCAAACTCCCACCAGTCTTTCACCACTTGATTGGCCTGTGTTTTGCAGAATGCGGTAAGCATGTCTGTGGCTTTTTGTGGATCATCTTTGTAGATTTCAAGTGCCTGCTGATCCATCTTTTTTATGCTTTCGATCTCAGCAAGCTCAATTTCGTTCTGTTTCTCTTGAATATCTTTGATCATATAGCTGTATTTTAGAGCCGCCCAGTTGGCTACGAAGTTGAAGGCCCACCAAGCACTCTTTTCACTAAAACTCGTGGTATCGCAAGTGTAATAAGGCTCCGCTATGTTCTGCACCCCAGCATAAAAAGGCACATAACATGTGCTCATCGGCTCATCCGGACCAAACCAGAGCAACCCCCCTATTGGATCAGGCAACCATCCGCGCCCCTGGCAGACATAGCTAAATCCACAGCGAAAGATCGAAATCGGCCTTTCCCAGGCACCTTCCATCTCAGCATCTTGATCATTAGTATCGCCTTTTGCGTCTTGAGGACCGGGGTAGC
The DNA here is from genome assembly GCA_016939375.1 of Candidatus Omnitrophota bacterium. Taxonomy (GTDB): domain Bacteria; phylum Omnitrophota; class Gorgyraeia; order JAFGHF01; family JAFGHF01; genus JAFGHF01. The sequence goes on from JAFGHF010000036.1 coordinate 18,795, forward strand.
GGTAAGGACAGCCGAAGGGACCAGCGGCGATCCCATTTGAGAGGTCAAACTCGCTATCTTGATAGTAATCACGATAGAGGCCCATGACATCGCGGACGCTGAGTTTTTTATCCGGTTTAATAGAAAAAGGGTATTCTTTCGCATACCCGTCCTTAACCCAAGGTGATTTGGCTTTTGAAGGGGCAATGCGCGATTGCAGGCGCCATACTCTTCGCAGCGAGTAGTAAGGATGATTATATTCTCCCTGGCTTACGGTCTTTAGCCAGTCTAATTTACCGTCTTGAGGCTTCCACCAACCGTGTTTCTGGGCAATCTCATGAAGCTTATCGCAATAAAGCATATCAGGGTCATCAGGATCGACCTCGCGGATACGCAACTCATTCGCAGCTACAAATATCTCGCCATCGGGGACCTTCTTTGCCACCCAAAGACCACCTTCTCCCTCAGGGCTAGGCGCCATTTCTATAATCCAGCCTTCTTCGGTATCCCCGATCGGCAATGTCTCGCCAGTACCATAATAACCATATGTCTCGATGAGATGTCCGATTAACTCAACCGCTTCGCGTGCTTTCTTACAGCGCTCCACAGCTACACGGCTTAACTCAGCGCTGTAAAAAATAAGTTTTCCGGGGACAGGCTCGGGTTGAATTTTAGTCCCATCGGTACATTCTCCGAACATCAGCTGGTGCTCATTCATCACGGCATAGGAAGCGTCAAAATACGCATAGGTATGTTCGACCTGGGGGATATAGCCAAGCGGTATACTCTGCGGCTTATCGGGATCTACATATGTGGGACCACGCTCAGTCCCTACATATCTATTCAATTCATATCCATGATACTGAGGCCTATCTCCTAAAGCGGCGGCATCGTAGTAAACAGGCCGCATAGAGCCTGGCTCGTGATCCGCAGCCGGCACATAGGCCAAACGCTGGTCAAAAAGTTCGCTGTCATCGGAATGTGCGACCATGACCGAACCGTCTTCAGATGCCCCTTTTGTAACCAATATTGTCGTGCAGGCTACGCAAACACAGCAATAGGAAGATACAACGGTCAGGCTAAATAAAAATATCATAAAGCTTCTTCTCACCCATCACCCCTCTTTTTTTGTCTGTATATTATTTATAGAATTCCTCACCCAGCTCCACGACTGTTACCGCCTCAAGCAACTCATCTAAGATCTTTTTTATTTCGACCTCATACATGCCTGGATCAAGCGAAGTCAATCTGATAATCCCCTGTAAAGGTATTCTGCAATAGACCTTTTTTCCGGTCAGAAAAGTATTTTCTGTGGGTTGTTTGGAAAATGGCAGAAGCGACCTTTTCTTTGGTGGGACAGCCTGCACCATCGTAGAAATATCTACTTCTGGAAATCGTTCCAAATAATCACACTTTACAGATATTTTTCTATTCTGATAATGGCCATTTATTGACCTGCGAGTCGCAAAAAAGCTATTCTGCACTCTTGAGCCCAACACCGAGGCAAATGCCAATAAATAGGCATCCGCCTTCTTGTAAACTAGTTTTAAAATTTTACCGACTATCGCTATTACCCCTGAGGTGAGAAAAGCAAGTACCACAATTAAAAAAATAATTTCTGCATAAAGCATTTACACCCTCCATATGATGTTTATTATATTCCAAACAAAAACCCCTTGCAACGTATTTTGTCGCAAGGGGCTAAAAAAGAACAGTTTAATTCAAAATTTTTTTAATATCTTTTATATTAAAAATAATCAAAATGCTACAGTGATATACAAAAGAGAAAATATCCTTTAAATTGATAGACATAAACTTAATTGTGTTACCTGTAAAATTTACTAAATTTGAAAACAGAAGAAACTTGGTAAATATTATGTACCCTGCAAAAAAGATCAGGAATTGTCTCCCCCAATTCTTATATCTAAAAAGGCCTATGCCTATTATTACAGAAATTATACTAGTTACAACAACAAATCCATATACAGTCTTTGGCCTTCCTGGCGGATTGATTAAAGAGGCGATTATAAAGCTTAAGGAGATAGCCAGGCCTATCAATATCTCTATTACAGCAAATGCCCTAGTAATTATTTTGCTATGCTTTTCTGTCAATTTAATTAGCATGGTTTTTACGGTGTTCCTCTGCTCTTTTTAGCTTTTCTAAAAAATCATCCTTTTTAAATGCCCTCGTCCATTTTTTCATAGTTATCCAACCAGCAAAACGTATTAGAGATTGGCGCCACGGCCTATACCACTTTTTCCACCCTGATTTAATATTATGCAAAAATAGTAAAAGATAAGGAAAAGAAAATATATTAAGGCTCACCATAAACACATATCTGAACTGATAAATATTTCCCATGATCTTCATTGCCGATGCTTGCATCTCTTCCGGAGTCATCGGCGCATCGGGCTTAAAAAGAAGGAAGTTGCCGTCATAATATTCCCAGCCCAGGTCTTGGCGAGAGTAAATTCTCTTTTCGCGTTCAAGCCTCTGCCTTAATTCTGTCCCGGGTAAGGGAATTGGCAGCATTACCTGAATGGTATCAAGACGCGATCTTCTAATAAAGTTCTTAAAGCGTTTTATTCGCTCTTTTGCGGGCATTTTGAAGTCCTCACCTTTTCTCATAGGATAGCCAAAGATAAACATGCCGTGTGCCAAGAATCCGAATTTGCGGAATATTTTCGTAAGCTCTAACATATCTTGAGGCTTAAGGTGTTTATTCATCGCTTTTAATTCTTCTGCAATCGGTGACTCAAAACCAATAGCTACAAAATTAATGCCCGCTTGACGCATTGCCAAAAGAAGTTCGGAATCCTTTGCTTTATCCAATCTTATCTGAACGCCTATATCTAACCTCCGGCCGATATCTTTTTGATAATCCTTCAGCGCATTACAAAATCTTATTGTCTCATCACGCTGTTGGCCAAAAAGGTCGTCAACGATAAAGAACTTTCTGGCGTCCTTTGTCTCCAGAAGAAAACTGATGCGTTCGAGTAGCCTTTCGGGAGATGCATAGCGAGGCTTACCTTTTACGGTGCAAAATTCGCAATCCATGCCACATCCTCGTATCCTCTCAACCGGATACACTTGAATATGGGCATAGCGTACTAATGAAAAATCGGGCAAAGGAAGGCTGTCAAAATCGGTTATAGGCTCTCTGGGTTGAGTGCAAATAACCTCCCCATCCTTGCTATACGCAATACCCTTTACCTTATCCAAGCTCCCCTTTTCTAACAAGGCTCTTAAGAGTTCTTTTATAGCCTCTTCTCCTTCGCCTATAACTATATAATCGATGCCGCTAGATAATGCCTCTTTTATATTCTCTTCCACAAAATGCTGACCACCGGCAATGGTCACGGCACCTTTCTTCTTATAAAATTGCGCTATTTCATAAAGTCTGGGAATGGTGCTAGTTAATCCGCCATATAAGCCGACAACATCGGCAGGTCTTAATCGTTGTAAAAATTCATGATCAGCCCCTCGTTCATTACCTTTAGGCCCGTACCAACGCAGGTTATTCTCATCAACAATCTCAACGTCCCATCCTTCCATTTCGTTTACCGCAGTAGCCACACAGACAGGCCCTAAGGGAGTAGTCCGCCTTGCCGAGTAGGAATAAATATTGAATGCCGGATAAGCCGGATCAATAATTCTCAATCTATATCTTTTCTTGGATAAGTCGAGCATAATATACCTTTCATAATATGAAAAAGCGGAGGTTATTATTCTTTAGGATGTTCTTTAAAAAATTCCCATATAATGTCGGTAGCGGAAATTTCCTGCGTAGGCCTATCTACATTACCATAGCGTAAGCCTTGTTCCCCACCAGGCCAAGCATGACCTTGTCCTTTTATTGTGTATAATTCTACGGCTGAACCCGCCTCACAACCTCCATAGGTTTCATGAATTATACTTCCGGATTCTTCTTTTTTTGACGTTGATATACAGTTATTGTTCTTTAACCAAAAATCAACTGCATAGGAAACGGGCCTATCTATTCTTTTTTCTTTGGCTTTTTCTCCGATACCGCCGTTATAAGGGACATGTCTATCTTCTGCGCCATGAAAGATAATAACTGAAACAGGGTGGTCGGGACTGCAGGGACAATTTAATGCGCCTGCCACAGGCGCTATCGCAGCGATCTTATCCGACAATTCACAGGCAATCTTATATGACATCATTGCACCGTTTGAAATACCGGTAAAATATATCCTTTTGTTATCTATATTATATTCTCTTTCCATCTTCTCAATTAACAGGCGCATGAAATTAACATCGTCCACATCATTATCCATAGCATATCCGCAACAGTTTCCAGAATTCCAAGTAAGAACTTTATTCTTAACCCTGCCTGTTCCGTTGGGATATACCGCGACAAAGCCTTCCTTATCGGCCTTATCGCTCATGCCTGACATCCTTATTGCGTTTTCTGCATTAGCTCCGCCTCCATGCAAAACAAAGACAAGCGGCAATGCTTTTGTTCTCTTTCGTTTTGACGGCAGATGTATTATGTATGTCCTTTCTCTTCCGTCAGCAACTATAAAAGCATTAATATCTTCCCCGCCATTAATGTGGTTTTCTCGATTCCTCCTTCCGGATATTCTCTCTCGTAATCTCTCCAAGAAAGTCTCTTGGGCAAAAGCGTTATTGCTAACCAAAAACCCGATGGTAAAAATTACTATAGCTAACCTTAAAGCTTTATTTGGATTAGGAAACATATATCTTCTTTTCTATTCTACCCCAAATATAAACCCTCTGCAATATATTATATTACAGAGGGCTAAAGACACAATGGCTTACCGCGTTGGATAAATTTCGCAGCTGGTGCATGGTAGGTTAAGCTGGAAAAATTCAATTGGTAACTTTCTATCTTACTTAATTATCGCCAAAATAGTGAACAATAAACCGACAAATATCAAAATTATCCCTGAAAATCGTATTAAGGCTGCTTTATTACCTAACTTTCCCTTTTGTTTTATGGATAAGACTATAAAATAAATTCCTATTACAAACCACAATAACTTATCTATTAAGGCTCCAATATTCACAAGATACGCTCCTTTATATTTGGCTGATGATTCCTGCTGAAAATATAAGTATGGTAAACACCACTTTAGCGATAAAAGTAATTTTATAATCAACTTTCTTTAAAAATATATTTTCCAGCCATGGGCACCAGACTATTGCTAAGCCAAGCATTAACAACTGGTTAAATAGCGTATCTTTGTTAAAGAAGACGATAAGTGCCCCTCCAGCAAATATATAGAAAAACATCCATTTAAATACGCTCCCCATCACTACTATAAAACGCAATACAGCAGAAATATCCATATCTGAAAATATATATTTTCTAATAATTTCTACAATTTTATTTTTGGTTAAATTCTCAATATATATTTTTTCTGCATCGGTTATATCTTCTCCCTTGACAATTTTCTTTATCACTATCATTATAAACCAAAGAAGCAAAAGGATCCCGCCAGCTCCCCCGGCAAGAAGGCCAACAACATCCTTTATGCTCTCTCCGGCAGAAACTAATATGTAGCCGACGCATACCAAGCCTAAAATAGAAAGAATAACAAGAAAAAGCCTAAATGAGCCAGAAATTTTGAGATTTGGATTTAATTCATTTTGATTGTTATTTTCCATTTTTCTCCTTTTTTATTATTATATTCCAAATAAAAACCCCTTGCAACTTATTTTGTTACAAGGGGTTAAAAGTAGTGGCTCCCCGGCAAGGATGGTTTCGCTTTCGTCCTCCGCTTCGCGTCCCGGTCGGCCGAATTCAGTCAAATTCGGCACTCCCTCCCTCCGATCGGTCGCTCAACCTAAGGTTCTCGTTCTCTTTTGTCATATGATGAGGTCCTTCGACTCGCCAGCTATGGAATAGCAAGGCTCGCTCAGGACCAATTTTGCGCTATGAAAAACCTCTCCTATTATTATGTAAATAAACGAGGTTTTTCTTTTTGCAAAATTGGCT
>JAFGHF010000037.1 GCA_016939375.1 Candidatus Omnitrophota bacterium
CCCAGCGTCATCGCCGCTGACCAAAGCCGTCTGGGGGAAGAGGTAAAAAGGATAGAGAGGGCGGGAGCAGACCTTCTGCATATAGATGTGATGGACGGTCATTTTGTGCCTAACATAACTATCGGCCCAGGGGTGACCAGGGATCTGGATAAAGTGTCTAAACTGCCCTTAGAAGCCCATTTAATGATCACTAATCCTGAGAAATATATCAAGGAATTCAGCAGGGCCGGGGCGGATTATATCACCTTTCATATCGAGTCTGCCGGGCGCAATGCCGGGCGGGTCATTTCTTTGATTAAGAAGGAAGGAAAAAAGGCGGGCATTTCTTTAAATCCTGCGACTCCGCTTTCGGCAATAAAAAAATACCTTAAGCGTGTCGATCTGGTCTTGGTGATGAGCGTCAACCCCGGGTTTTACGGCCAGAAATTTATGCCCAGCGTGCTACCTAAAATAAAGGCCTTACGTAAGATATTCAAAGGAGAGATCGCCGTAGACGGAGGAGTAAACGGGGAAAACGCGCCCCGGTTAATATCTTCGGGAGCGGATATCTTGGCTTCCGGGAGTTATGTTTTTAAGGCCAAGAACGCACGCGCGGCAGTCAAGAGTCTAAAAAATGCGAAATAAGATAAAATTTGGCACAGACGGCTGGCGGGCAATAATCGGCGAAGACTTCAATCTGCGCAATGTCGAAGCTGTTGCCCAAGCTGTCGCCGATTACCTAAAACGAACCACGCGTAACGAACGACGGCCCACGAAAGTAGCAGTGGGTTATGACAGGAGGAGACTTTCTCTACAGGCAGCCAGGCAAATCAGTATGGTCTTGGCCGCCAACGGCATAAAAGTCATTCTATCCGATCAAGCTTTGCCTACGCAGGTAGTCAGCTATGTAGTCAGGGCCAGAAAACTTACTGCCGGGATAATGGTCACCGCCAGTCACAATCCCCCGCAATTTAACGGAATAAAGATCAAAAGCGCCTTTGGAGGTTCTGCTAAGATCGAAGTCACCAATAGGATCGAACGGTTAGCCTTCAAGCGTAGGCCACTTAAGATCTCCATCGACCGGGCCAAGCAGAAGGGCTTGCTTAAGGTAGTCGATTTAGCCAGTGATTATTTGAGGTTTTTAAGGTCTTATCTTGATATGCAGCTTTTAAAAAAGAGGGGCTTGAAGGTCCTGGCCGACCCCATGCATGGTACAGCCGATTCCTTTGTAGCCAAGGCCCTTAAGGACACGCCCTCACGGGTAACCACTATCCGCGCCAGACACGATTTTTCCTTTGGTGGGAATAAGCCCGAACCTATCGAGCCCTGTGTAAAAAAGACCGCTTTGTTAATCAAGAAAAATCATTTTGACATAGGTCTGGTCAATGACGGCGATGCCGATCGCATCGCTGCTTTGGATGGCAGGGGGAGATTTGTCAACCCTCAGCAGATCGTTTCACTTTTGCTTTTACACCTTTTGCGCTACCGTCGATTAAAGGGAGCAATAGTCAAGACGATATCAGGCACTTCACTCCTTGATAAGATCGCCAAAAAATATCATCTAAAGATCTATGAGACGCCTATTGGATTTAAGCATATCTCTGAGCTGATGCAAAAAAAGAATATCTTGATCGGCGGAGAAGAAGGAGGGGGTATAGGGGTAAAAGACTATATTCCCGAAAGAGACGGTATCCTCTGCGGTCTTTTGTTGGTAGAATGCATGATCGCCAGGAATATGAGTTTAGCCGGATTGTTGAAAGACATGGAGGATGAATTCGGTAGCTTTGTCTATCTAAGAAAAGATCTCCGTTGCCCGGCCGAAAAAAAGAAGCTGGTACGGGTGAGGCTGGCTGATTTAAGCAAGAAGAGGTCTTTTGCGGGCATAAGAGTGGATAAAGTCAAGGACTATGATGGATTAAAGTTCTATCTGGCCGACGGAAGCTGGATACTTTTTCGCCTTTCGGGTACGGAGCCGCTTCTGCGTATCTATGCCGAAGCTGAAAACCGGGCCAAAACAAAGTCGTTGATCGCCAACGGCAAGGAAATATTAAAGCTTGGTTGTTAGACCTAAGCCTCAGTGAAACTGTTTCCACCGGATAATTAGTCCTTCGATTACGCTCGGGATGCTTCGAAGGATGCTGAGCGAAGTCGAAGCACAGAAGTTGGGAAACTGTTTCGAGTCCCGTTAGATAGGGACATTTAACGGGACGAGCAGCACAGTTAAGCGTAGCCAGTGTTAGTTGTGTCAAAAAGGAAATATAATGCAAAAACATCTAATCCGCAACTTTTCCATAATCGCCCATATCGACCATGGCAAGTCCACGCTTGCTGACAGGCTCTTAGAGTACACCGGTGCGGTGGATAAACGTGAGTTCCGCGAGCAGATGCTAGACGCGATGGATCTGGAGCGGGAAAGAGGCATTACTATCAAGGCTTCAGCGGTAAGGCTTTCTTATAACGCCAAAGACGGCATCACCTATGAGTTAAACCTTATCGATACCCCCGGCCATGTCGATTTTACCTATGAAGTCTCTAAGTCCTTAGCCGCCTGCGAGGGGGCGCTTTTGGTAGTTGACGCCTCTCAAGGGGTAGAGGCGCAGACTGTGGCCAACCTCTATATGGCAATGGAGCATAATCTGAATATAATCCCTGTTATAAACAAGATCGACCTGGCAAGCGCCAACCCGCAAAGGGTAAAGGAACAGATTTCAGATATCTTAAAGCTCTCCCCGGAAGATATTATTTTGGCCAGCGCTAAAGAAGGTATAGGCACAGAAGAAATCTTGGAAAATATTGTAAAGAAGATACCCGCCCCTCAGGGAGAAAGAAAAAATCCCCTGCAGGCTTTAATATTCGATTCCACTTTTAATGTTTACAAGGGCGCTATTTCCTATGTGCGTGTGGTAAACGGCTATATCAAACCGGGGATGAAAGTCAAGATGATGTCATCTGGTAAAACCTACGAGGTAGCCGAGGTAGGCATCTTAAATCCTAAAGACGTTGCAATGGAGGAATTGGATTGCGGAGAAGTAGGATATTTGAATTGCAATATAAAAGAGGTGCAGAGTATTGTCATCGGTGATACCTTCACCGATTTTTCTTGTCCGGCCGAAACGCCATTGCCTGGGTATAGAAAGTTCCAGCCAATGGTCTTCTGCGGCATATATCCGGTAAACAATAAGGATTTTCCCCAGTTACGCGAGGCAATGGAGAAATTGCGCCTCAACGATGCCTCTTTCGTGTATGAACCGGAGACTTCAGTGCAGGCGGGTTTTGGTTTTCGCTGTGGCTTTTTGGGCCTTTTGCATATGGAGATCGTCCAGGAGCGATTAGAAAGGGAATACGGCCTGAACCTGATCCTTACTGTCCCCAATGTAGCATATAAGGCGGTCAGGAAAGGCGGCGCGGTGATCGAACTAGACAGCCCGGCAAAATTTCCCAAATCGCAACAGGTAGACCACTTTGAAGAACCGTTTATCCGGGCCTTTATGATGATACCTGCGCAAAATATCGGGGAGATAATGGAATTGGCCCAGAGCCGGAGGGGCAAATATTTAAGCACAGAATATCTAAGCCAGGATACCGCAAAGATACTCTATGAATTACCCTTATCGGAAGTGATCGTTGACTTTTATGATAAGATTAAGTCCTTGACGCGCGGCTATGGTTCTTTGGATTATGAGCTGATAGGTTATCGCCCTACGGATCTGGCGAAATTGGACATATTAATAAATGGAAAAGTCTGCGATGCCTTATCCTCAGTAGTACATAAAGAAAAAGCCCAGTTCAAGGGAAGAAGGTTGGTAGAGAAGATGAAGGAATTGGTGCCCCGGCAGTTGTTTGAAGTCGTTATCCAGGCCAGCATAGACGCTCAGATCATCGCCCGGGCCAGCGTCAGGCCGTTAAAGAAGCACGTGACCGGCAAGTGTTACGGCGGGGATATCACGCGTAAGCGCAAGCTATGGGAGAAACAAAAGGCAGGTAAAAAAAGGATGAAGCAATTCGGCAATGTGCAGATACCCCAGGAAGCCTTTATCGCCGCCCTAAAAATATAAGATATTTTTAGGATATGGAAAGGATTTAAAAAAGCTGAAGGCTGAAAGCCGACAGCTGAGAGCTAAAAAAATGAAATACATAATCGACGGTTATAATGTAATCCATAGCATCGAACAGCTAAGGCACAAAAGGTTGCGCAGCCAAAGAGAAGAATTGATCAGACTTCTGGAGGCCGCGTCTTTTCGCAATCGAAGATTTAAGGATCTGACAGTTGTATTTGACGGGCAAAAAGGCATAGTAGCCCCGCGTATTATCTCCAATATAAAGGTGGTCTTCAGCAAAGGAAAGTGCGCGGATAGAAAGATAAAGGAAATGGTGGAATCTTGCGGTTTTGCCCGGGATATAGGCGTGGTCAGCGATGACCGGCAGATCCGAAGCTATGCCAGCTCATCGGGCGCTAAGAGGATTTCGGTCCAGGAGTTTATGAATAAGGTCCGGACTAGTTTTAACGCAAGGGCCACATTTAAACTGGACCCCGGAGAAGCGGAGAGAATAAACCAAGAACTGGAGCAAATCTGGTTGGCAGATAAATAGAAGGGAAAATAAGTGAAACAGAATACTAAAAGGATAATCAGGGAATATTTGGAATCGTTGTTGATCGCCGCGATATTAGCTTTGATCATCAGGACTTTTGTGGTCACACCGTTTAAAATACCTACCGGGTCTATGGAGCCGACACTTGTGCCCGGGGATAAGATCTTTGTCAACCGCTTCATCTATCGTTTTCAAAAGCCACAGCGCGGGGACGTGATCGTGTTCCGTTATCCGGAAAATCCGCGCAGGGATTTCATCAAACGCCTGGTGGCCACAGGCACAGAGACCGTGGAGATCGAAGAGGGTAAGATCAGGATCAACGGTGAAAGCGTAGATGAACCGGAGATCTTTCAGAATATATATTACTATAACCGCGGTTCTTACGGGGCAGTCAATGCGCAGATCACTGTGCCCGAAGAACATTACTTTGTCTTAGGGGATAATAGCGCCAGTTCCCGCGATTCGAGATATTGGGGGTTTGTGCCACGTAAGTATCTTTTGGGAAAGGCCTTTGTGATCTGGTGGCCGATAAGCAGATGGGGGTTGATCCGCTGATGTTTACCCTGGCCAATAGGTTATCGATTTTTAGGATCTTGATTATTCCGGTGTTTATCACCACAATCCTCTATTACACTGCGGAAAAAGATTACCTGCGCCTTTTGGCGGCGGGAATATTCTTGTTGGCTGCTTTAAGCGATGGTTTGGATGGATACATCGCCCGGGTAATGGGGCAGCGTACCAAATTGGGGTCGTTTCTTGATCCTCTGGCCGATAAACTTCTTTTAGCTGCGGTGTATACTTGCCTTTCACTCGTACAGACATTGCCCGCTCAATTTAAATTCCCTGCCTGGGTAGTCATCATCGTCATTAGCCGGGACGTCATTATTTTGTTGGGTTCGGCCATCATCTATATGGCTCACCAAGAGCTCTATATTTATCCTACCCGCCTGGGTAAGACCACCACTTTTTTGCAGATGGCTACAGTGGTAATATTGCTCTTGCAGCTACCTTTTTTTGCCACTGTGATGTACATAATGGTGGCCTTTACGGTGATATCGGGTTTAGACTATATCAGGAGAGGCAGTAAATTATTCAATAATCACGAGCTAGCTCCAGAGAAAGAGCAAGGAGGGGGCGATGTGTAGAGTATGGGTTTTTGCTGGAGCGATCCTTTGTTATCTTTTGGGTTCGATTCCTTTCGGGTATATCATCACCAGGGGGTTAAGAAATATCGATATCCGCAATCATGGCAGCGGAAATGTAGGGGCCACTAATGTATTTAGAGTAGTGGGGCCCATACCCGGCATTTCTGTCTTTATCCTGGATATGCTTAAAGGGTTGACAGCAGTTATTTTTATCGCCGGTTTAGTCCTGCGCACCGAACCCTGCATAGACACAACCTTGTTGCGCTTGATATATGCGGTAGCTTGCGTCTGTGGCCATAATTGGACTATTTTTCTTAACTTCAAAGGCGGCAAAGGGATGGCAACTAGTGCCGGGGTCATTATAGGCTTAAGCCTAAAGATACCTTCTTTAGGAATGATATTTTTGCTTTGCATGGGTTTCTGGGTATTAATATTATTGATTTCAGGGACGGTGTCTTTAGCTTCCATAGCGGCAGCATTTTTGTTGCCCATTTTTATGGTTGTATTTAATCAATCGTTGGAGCTGATTATCTTCGCAGTAGCCTTGTGTCTTTTTGCTATCTATCGTCATAAGACCAATATTAGTAGACTGTTACGAGGAGAAGAAAAAAAATTTTTCCGGAAGCCTTGACATTTAGCAGATTGACAAAGGCTATTTATTGTGGTATACTTAAATTGAAATTGAAGGCAACCTGATTTTTTTTGAGGAGTAAATAAAAACTTTTATAAAGTGTTGATTAATTACCCGAAAGGCTAATCCTAAAGAAAAAAGAGGAGTAAAGGCGAAAAGCCACGGGCCTTTTTCGGGGAGCCGGGTTACCGAAGGAGACTCGGTAACCCGGCTGATTATAACATATTGAGCAGCAATAAGTTAAGGTCTTAAATAGTCTATGTGGGGGTAAAGGACACAATGGGAGCAAGGGACATGCACGACATCCTTTTTAAAAATTCGACTTCGCAGGATCATACCCGAAGAGACATACTTTTGGCAGAAGCCTATGATCAACAAGGGGTTATGACAAGAACCCTCAAGCACTTTATATATTTGGTAAAAGACCATGCTTTGTTGAACAATCCTGGGAAGTTGAATAAATGGCTGCAGAAATACACCAAAAACGGGCCTAAGCTTAAAAATCTTTCCGTCTTGAAGAGTTATAATAGCAAGTCGGGAGAAGAAAAGTTTGAAGTACAAATAGCCGGAAATCTATATATCTTGCGCGAACAGGATATATTCAATGTTGATTTTACCCAAATATTCAAAATAAACCGCAAAGGAGACCAACTCAAACACCTTTCACATTAATAAAGGCGCAAGTTGTGGTCGGGTTTGTATCCCAAAGAGACCCCCTCCTTGCAAACTCGACCCTGCGCCGATCGTTAAAGGCGACTCAGTTTTACTGAGTCGCCTTTCTTTTTCGGAAAAAGAAAGATTTTATTTGCAAACTTATCCTGACTTTGCTATAATCTGATGCGTTCATCAATTAGGAGCCATGATATGGAATTTAAGAATATTAAGGTAAAAAAGGACCAGGATACCAATATCATCCTTGGCCAAAGCCACTTTATCAAAACCGTGGAAGACCTATATGAGGTCTTGGTAGGTGGGTGTCCGGGCATAAAGTTTGGTCTGGCTTTTTGTGAATCTTCGGGTGCGTGTATGGTTAGGACCGAAGGCAATGATGATAGGCTTAAGAGACTAGCGGGTGAAAATGCCCTTAACATCGGTGCAGGTCATACCTTTATTATTATGCTGGAGGCCGCCTTTCCCATCAATGTGCTTAACGCAGTCAAAAATGTACCCGAAGTCTGCAGCATATTCTGCGCAACCGCCAATCCGGTAGAAATAGTTATTGCCCAGACCGAGCAGGGAAGGGGAATTATAGGTGTGATCGATGGTTCTCGGCCCATAGGCATAGAGGCAGAATCAGATATAAAATGGCGTAAAGAATTCTTGCGCAAAATAGGATATAAAAGATGACTAAAAAGCGTTTAGTATTGACTTTTCCCACAGAGTTGCTGGATCAACCGGTTACCTACCATCTGATCAAAGATTATGACCTGATGGTCAATATCTTAAGGGCAAACGTAACTGCCGATGAAGAAGGAAGGTTGATCATCGAGATCACAGGGGATAAGGCTTCAGTGGATAAGGGCATAAAATACCTCTC
>JAFGHF010000038.1 GCA_016939375.1 Candidatus Omnitrophota bacterium
AAGCTTTAGCAGAAGGCATCAGGGTGTCTTTGACAGCGCTTACCCCCAGTGAAATCAAAGCTCTCTGCAAGATAATCAGGGATTCGGGGATAAAGCATGCTAGCTTACGCGCCAATGATGTCAAAGAAGCAGTATTGGCTAAATACTTATTGGGAGAGGAAGTCGCGGTAGAGACAGAAGACATTAGCGATTTTGCTCAAGCTAAGGAGTTATTGCTTAAAGGAGTGGATATAGTCGCCACGACCGATGTCGATGTCATTCTACGGGAATATGACAATTGGATTAAGGCTGATCCCGCAAGAAGAGAACTACGAGATCCCGAAAAAATATTTGCCCAAGAGTTAAAGCACATACGCAGTCCTTTAGTCAGACAATTTATAATCGAAGCCTTTAAACAAGTTCCTTTATATTTCTTTGAGATACCCGCTACCTCGACAGGCAGGTATCATCGCCATGATGAGACAGGTTACAGAGGCCTGGTGGTGCATACAAGAAGAGTATTTGCTCTTGCCTATAAATTAGCCGAGATGCACCGTCTATCATCTATCGAGACTGATTATCTGCTTGCGGCGAGTCTGCTCCACGATAGCGCTAAATATGGTATTTCTGATGATGTATACAAAGACTTAGTAGAGAGATACCGAGACTATTCCGGACACGGTATATTGGTGAGAGAATTCACCGATTGTCTAAAGGATAAGTTCCCCTTCTATGACAAGGTGATGAGCTTGATAGATTCACATATGGGCCGTTGGTCTATTCCAGGCTATATACCGGACACCAAATTAAAAGAGCTGCTTGCGTTAGCTGACAGGGTAGCTTCATTTAGGTACTCGATAGACAGAGATAAATTCTTACTTTATCACCATAACCTTATTCTTAGCGGAGAGAGCTTTGAATATGCCTGTGATTTTCTGGAGGATAAACAGAAGAAGGCCTATAAGCTATTAAGGACGTTAGAAGGTCAGACATTGTCTGAAACACAAAAGGCAAACCTTCTTGAGATGACAAAAAAAGGATTCACCCAGGGTATAAAGAAAAAGTCAATACAGAAAATGGTGACTGATATACTGGAGAGGATCATTGAGAAATATAAATTAGGTATATATCTGGCCGGTTATATAGAAGCTGACTTCAAAAAGGCCGGTGGCTGGAGAAATAGGATAAAGGGCCAGCTTGAGAAGATGTTTATCAGCATAAAAGACCCCATGGATAAGGACTTTAATTCTGAAGACCTGCTTTGGGACTTGCGTAAGCAATGGATGAGGCATACACAGCTATGGGGAGAATTCAGAAAATGCCTGGGCAGGATAATCGATGAAGACCTACAGTTGATAGTGGGGGATAAAGGCAAAGAAAGAGGAGTGAATATAGTAGTAGCTAAACTGGTGCCCAAAGAACAATCTTTATACATAAACCCGGGGATACAGACCTTTGGCACCTTAGATGAGATGAAAGAGGCCAGAAAACAGGGTAAGTGGGTATTTATCCTCACGCCCAATAAGACAGAAGAATTATATAACTTTGAATTAGGTTTTGCGCATCAGGTCTTCCATACCCAGGAAGAGCTGCTAAAGTATATCAAATCGCATAGAGAAAAGTTAAGAGGCAAGGCGATTGACGATATTCATCAGGAGACACCTTTAGATGGCGTGTTTTGGCATCCCGGAACCAGACCGGCAGAAAAAAGACTAAAAGGGATTAAAGGGAACAAGTTCTACATCAGCGTTCCCACGGAGTCATCTTTTGATTACGGCGACCTCTTACGCCAGAGAATAATCAGGGATATAGAAGAACGGGACGGAGAGGCCATAGACCCATTGGACAACCTTTCGGAAAATATAGAGTTGACTTGCCTAAAACAGATGGGCAGGTTGAATGAGTTCTTTAATATGTTTAGAAAAGCATATAAAAGGAATTTAAGAAAGATAGCCGCTTCCGATGCCTTGATAGTCTTCTGCGACCCACGCAAAAGATATGTAGGCACCGCTTCCGATACTTGGCCCGCTTTCGTATTAGGTAAGCCGATTTTTGTAATTTCCCCGGCATATTGGCGCGATTTAAGCGATTGGTTTACAGGGTTATACACGAAGAAGTTTTCCAACCTCAAACAGTTGATTGCCTATCTTCGAGGAAGACGGGTTAAGACAGAGGAACCGCTGATAGATTTCGACCGGCGTATCCAGGTATTAAATAGATTGCTAAAGCCTAAAGATGAACAATTAAGAAAAGAACTAGATGGCTTGATCTGCCGGGGTATAGTGAATGTATTGCGTATGCAAAAGCGAAAAAAATACGATACACAAGCACAGCTCATCGCCCAGATCAAGAAATTAGCTTATCTGAATTTAGACCAAAGATATCATACTCAAGAGATCAACGAATTAACCAAAGTGCTTCTCTGGTACTCCTGTTGCGGCAGAGACAAAAGAATAAGTATTTATGCCCAGGCAGTGCTAAAGCAGCTTCAGGGCAAAAGCCTAAAAAAGAAATACGTAAGAGAGACATCAATCGACAAAGTCCTTAGAGAGGCTATATCTAGGGGCCAGGCCGTAGCTTTAGATTCAAGCACAGGCGATGTCAGAGATGTGTTTTTAACGACTGATGTCAGGGAATTGAGTCAAAAATTGATGGCCGGATTTACATATACATCAGGGCAAGCAAAGGTCAATGCCCAAGAAAAACTGGCCAGATATTTGGCAAGATATCCACCTGGCCTGGGAGAATTCAAGAAAGACCTATTGACTTTCCTGCGCATAGCGCAGAAGCTCTCCCTCAAACAGAGATTGGTCGTTGTGCTATCAGATGATGGGCTATTCGATAAAGGCCTTGTACTGGCCCATGCCGGGACCAACTCGATCTATACTCACCTTAACACGCTCAAGCAAATATCTTCTCAACAGGATAAATGTACTTTTAAACTTATATTGGAGCACGAAGTAAGAGATTTGGAAAGAGGATATCATAGCAATGACATCAAGGCTTTTAAAAGAGTACAGATGTTTTGGAGGAAGGTAGATAATGCTTATTTGTTATCAGGTCTGCAAGGATTGGATTCATCAAGTAAGACCTACCAAGAGCTTTTACGCTCAGAAAGCGAGGTCTTAAGAGATAAGATCGAATGGCTAAAAAAATATGCAACCCGCGAAATAACAGCTACGCTACTTACCCGCAGCCTGAAGAGCATAAAGAAAAAATTCCCGTCTTATGACAGAGACAAAGAAAAGACATCAGTTATAAAATACAACTCTATACCTCAAACTGTTACCCCCCGATTTTTACAATCTATCCGCCAGTTTTCTCCCAAATTGGTAATATTGAGCTTAGATCAGGCATTGGCTTTTCCATTCAGAGGGGCTTCCCGGGTAGTTAGACGCAATATAGTCAATCTTATAGAAGACGGAAAGAGCGTAGCCATTGTCACTTCCGCTGATTGGCCGCGGATCAATCGCACTTTACTGCAATACCTTCCTGCCAAATATAGGGATAAGCTTTATATCTACGCCAACAATGGCTCTTCGCGCAAAATAAATTACCAACAGAGAAAAAGCCTTATCCGTATTATCAATAACCTACGACCCCAGTTCAACATTTTAACGCCTGTCCATCAGAGCGGTTCGATAATCTTGACCCCCAGGTCTAAGCGCACCGATGTAAACCCTTGGCTGCGCACAATCAGAGAAAAGCTTAAAGAAAAGAAATTAAAGTTTTATGTCTATGTCAACAACCGCGTGCATAAAGGCAAGAAAGAAATACATATCTCGATCGGAAACAAGCTCAATGCAGTCAAAAATATCCTAAAGAGGCTTAAGCTTAGACCCGAAGAAACATTATTTATAGGAGACGGTTTTGAAGAAGAAAGTGCTGAGCGAGAGATACTGCACATAAAAGGTCTTACTGTAGCCAAGATAGACAATGGTCCTAAGCAGACCAACAGCATCCTGGAATCCATATTTAGAACCAGAGTTTATTTCGGGGAAGAATTTAAGGCAAGACAAAGGATGGACCAGACTCAATATCGATCTTCGGATAAGGATCTGACAGTCAGCTTTATCGATGTCGGCCAGGGAGATTCGATCTTCATTCAGACGCCCATGGGCAAGAATATCCTAATCGATATGCACTGGAACACATTAGAATTCTTAAGAAACAGAAGTATTATCTATATTGACCAGATTATCATCTCTCATGGCCACGATGACCATACATCAGGATTGGACCAGCTGTTGGAAGAGATATCTGTAGGGGAGATAATCATCTCCGGTTGGCCGGCAAGAGAAAACCCCGATTATACCCGAGCCTTAAGACTAGCCGAACAAAAAGGGATTAAAATAATAGTTGTCAGGGACAGAGAGCACCTGTCTTGGGAAAAAGTTCTAAATATAGAAGTACTAAACCCGCCAAAGGACAAGTATTTTATCGAGAATCCTGATAACCCCACCAATAAAGACAGCAATAATAACAGCATCGTTCTTTTGCTGACTTATAAAGATATATCTTTCCTTTTTACCGGGGACATTGACAAGGAAGCCGAGGATACCCTGATAGAAAAGTATGCTCAAAAGCTATCCCAGGTAGACATACTCAAAGTCGCGCACCACGGTTCTTATTATTCCTCCTCAAAAGAATTCATCGATCTGATCGGGGCGGAGGTAGCAGCCATCAGCGTGGGCAGGGATAATCGCTATGGCCATCCCCACCGTAGAGTAGTCAAAAATTTAAGAAAGAAAAGCGAGATCTGGGCCACCGATGAGTTAGGTACGATCGTACTCACCACAAACGGAGACAATTTTAAGATCGATACCATCTTTGAGGAAAATACAGCAGTGCCTGCGCAGATATTGCGATATCCTTGTTATACGTCGAGAGGCCTGGAAAGTCTAGACCATAAACAAAGCCTGGAGCTGGTTGCCCAGATAATCAAGCACTATCAGAAAAAAGACGCACTTATGACATTACCCGAGTTTATCAAAAATTGCGTGTTAAAAAATGCGGGCGTGGAAAGTATAGTCAATATATTAGGGCAAGAGTATGAATCGAGGCTAAAAAGATTTTTTGAACGGGTGAGGGTATTTATCGCACCCTCTATTACCGTAGACAAACATAAGATCCTAAGTAAATTGGCGCTGATCAATGGACGGGAAATCATATATATCAACGCACAGACGCTTCTTGATCAGGAGAAGCTCCTTAAGGCCGTTACCTATGCCTACGGGGCCTATCTTAACATAGACCGGGTAGCCAATCTGCAGGCAATGGAGAAGATGAAGGATGTTTTATCTTCTGTACAAGGAAAAAGACCTAAACGTAACGCTATAGAGGCAAATAATTATCAAGCGGCCCCTAAATATCGCTTGAGTTGGAAGACATTAGCAATATACACTGCTATCGCGTTAGGCCTTGCTCTGGTCTTTGGCCTAATCAACCCTTTGCTGGGTATAGGCGCCGCCATTTATATATTAATTGATCCGGCATTGATAAAATCCATATATTTTCAACCTTCATTAAAGTTGCCCAAGCAGACTATAGACCGTCGCAAGGCAGAGCAACTTTTGCAAAAGGCATTGAGTCATCCGATAACAAAGAGCTCTTTGGCAAAATATTTAGCAAAGATAAAAGATGAGAAAACAAAAAAACGGATAGCTTCCATGCGTATTGGGTATAATCCGGCTCTTCCCGATGATAGAGTTGCCCAGTTTGATCCAAATAGAGGCATAGAGGTTGGCAGGAACTTCTTCAGCGAAAAGGAAGCAACTGCATCGCTCGAAAAAATAAATATCTCGACATTGGCTAAGAGACTGCGCTTTTTCGTGGAAGCTCATGAAATAGGCCATATTTCCCAAAAAACAGGAGGACGCTTAAGAGGGCTTCTTAATGAAGTGATGATCGAGGCAAGGCGCTCCGGATTTATCTTCTTGCCCGATGATATGCTTATTGCCACTGTTTTAGATGCCGATAGCAAAGCCCACCTGCGCAAGGCGCCTATGGTTGGCAAACAACCCGACTTGTTCGATGAAAGAGATTTTATCTTAGATCTAGAGTTCTCAGATTTTCGTATACCGCCTGCACTCAGAAGAAGACTGTTGAGGTCCAGGACTGAGTTGTTTGGTAAGGAATACAAGACTGCTTCCTGGAAACAGGCAAAGAAGCAGAGAGTATTTATTGCTGGTTTGGCCAGACATCAAGCCCAGCAGGAAGGTTCTTGCACTGGCCGTTCGGTTTCAGCAAATGCCGAGTTCTTGATAGGCCTGGCGAGTAAACTAATAAGCATTTTTGACAGTCTTCATCGCTCTGCCTTATTTTTGTATTGGCAGACTCGAAGAAGGATGTATAACAGAAAAGGGCCTTATCCTGATGACGGAGCTACTTTAAGAGATACCATCAAAGCCTGGGCGAGAAGAGGCGTATGCAGATTGGAGTTACACCCCGATAAATTGGGACACGCCGCCTTTCCTAGCCTTTTAGCTCATTCTAATGCCTTTTGGTGTAGGGCGCATACATACTTCCGTTTAGACGGTGCGCAGACCCCTACCGAAGAAATAGTAAAATTGGTCATGACCGTGCTCAATGCCGGTTTTCCGGTTGTCGCAGGCATTCCTTGGCATTCTCCCGCTGGCGATAATGCAGAAAAGACCGGAGAACTAGCGATGCCCTCTGCTTATGAATACCTTGAAGGCTATCACGCTATTTTGATAAAAGGATTCGACCTTGACAGATGGATTACCAATCCCTTGGACGACTCTACGCACACAGGAGTCTTTATGGCCCATAATTCTTTTGGCCAACAGTGGGGCAAGAATGTAGATGAAGCATTGCCGGGTAAAGGCGACTTCGAGTTTCCCATCAGGTATGCCGAAGAAAACATGGTCGATGACATATGGGCAGTATTTGGCTTAAATTGGCAAGGAGAGCTGATTTATCCGCTGCGCAGACACTCATCCCGCTTTAAGGTCAAAGAGCACCTTATAAAGAGGACAGACAATAAGCCGGCACAATATCGCATTGGCTTGGATGTGGAAAAGGGCAAGATAATGTTCTCTCAAAGAGATCTTTTACCATCGACCTTAGAGGTTCCTCTAAGCAAGGCCTTAAGTATCATAGTGAAAATTAGAAAGAAAAACCTTTGGATGGATGATTTATTTGACCGCATCCGCAACAAGCCCGAGGTCCTATTAGAATTGACAGCTGGCTTGGAGAGATTAGGCTTTGCCTCGGCCCAGCGGATCCAGCTGCACCATGTTATCCAGGGCCGCGCACCCCCGTTCATTACGGAGATTACTCTTGCCGAAGAAATTCTGCATTATTACTATCCTCAAGATATAGACCATCAAGTGCATTTGGCGCTCGATACCTATATCGCCTCTCCGCAGATCTATCCTGCCTTTGAGCAATCATTGAAGGAAACACATTCACTCCAGCCCCAAGATGAATGGGTAGACATATTAGAGATACTGGCTCGCTATAGCAGACCGAAAGAATTGAGATATTTTGCCTGGAAGAGACATCTTTTCCTATCCAAGACAGGGCGCTATTTTTATGCCAAAGACGATATGCGCCATGGTTATAAGGACAATGGCCGCCATGGCAACCGCAGGCAAGATTACATAAAGAAGGTGCGCTATTATAAGGAAGAGCAGTTGCGCCAAGAACTTCTTGAGGCGGCAAAGAAAGCCGGCGAAGAACAGAAGACTGAGGAGATCTTAGCCCTTAATCCTTCACGCAAGCAGCTATTGGAACTAGTTTGGAACTGGGCTGTCAAAGTCAAATATCCCACATATGGGGAAGAAGAAGAGAAAAAAAGACTTTTCTTTGGAAATAAAGAATTAGGGGATATCGGTAATTATACTTATGAAAATGTACGTATTTGGCCGCTTTCGGTAAAAGAGCAGGGCAGGGTAAACTTTAAACTCGCTGACAGCATGATGCGTTCACAGCGTACAGAATTGCCTGGGGAGAAACACCTTCCCGACATCGATTATTACCTGGCGGACAAAGTCTCCATAATGGACCAGTATAACAAACAGATGGACTGGCAGCGCCAAGATTCCGGCCCGACTACACAGAGAGGAGATGGTTGCATAGCCGCAGTGGAAGGAGAGCGCGGACTTTCAAATGAAGAAAGGCTTATTTTAGATAGACTAGTGGAGAAACACCTGCAGAAGAAAAGGGTATTTTATGACCGCATATCGGCACGCAAAGAATCAAAGGGAATGGGCATATATAGAGCCATGGTCTATGCCTGTCTGGAAAAGCAGGACAAAGATGTGCTCTTGGAGATCTTAAAGCGGGTCATTCTGATCAGAGGCCCAGCCCAATTATTTAAGGAACTAGAGCAGCAGATAAAGAGAAAAGTGCCTTCCTTTAGAGCAGGGCTTACCGGAGATATATTCGTGATCAACCCCGCTATCCTGCCTCGTTTAAGATTAGTCGAATTTTCCCAACTTACGCTAGCAATCCTTTCCAAAATAGCGAAGGTTTGCCAGGCGATTACCCATGATCTATGTGAGCTCTGGGGCCTTTCGCATCCAGCAAGCAGGCTGTTTGCCAAAAGTTGCGGACCATATTTCAACCAAATACCCGAACTAAAAGATATATTATCGGAAAATTGCTTGGTCAAGGCCCTGACAGAGATTGTCGATGAGCCCGCTGATGAGATTGCCGGTCTGTTTGTCGAAAAGGGCATAACCTATGACGATGTAAATGGCCATTCGCTAGCATTAAGGAAAGCCTTAGAGGTCATCTTTAATGAGTTTCATAATCAGATCGTCGCCTTGCATATTATGCCCTTTACCTACCGTTGGAATGACACCGGAGAAGAGATCTTAATAGTATTTTCAAACACCCCGGCAAAAAGAACAAAACGAAGGACTGCCCTTAAGATTGTGCGTAATCATCCGGACAGCGAGTGGCACGCCAGAAAGATAGATGTATATTATGGCTATGAGCAAAATATCGCCTTAGACCAGAAAGAATTGGATAAATTCTGGAGGGCATACGATTACACCGAGCTAGCCAAAGAATACGTGGGTACGCCTGGCAATATTAATAGTCCTTCTGCCCAGAAAAAATTTCATTTCTTTACAGCAATATTTCTTTTAGCAGTCCTTTTAAACCAGTCCCTTGCTATGGGACATCCTACTTTGACTGCCCCAGCTGTTGAGCAACCACTTGGAATGGGAAAAAACTATACATTTGGTCGGACTCAGCCGGAGAAGAAAAGGACAAAGCCGACCAGCCCCAGAAACCTTAATGAGATATTGGCTTCTTACGGTTTTTCCCGACGCCAGAGGTTTACGGTAATAAGAGAATTGTTGATATTAGTGAAGGGATTATCGCAGCATCTTGAACTTTCACAGATTAAAAAACTTGATCGCAATGACCCTAAGGCGATAGCCAGGTCTTTCAAGGAAGCAAAAATAGAACTGAAATCATCAAGTATTAGCCTACCGGTAAGCGTAATATTTGCCTTACATAAAGACCATTTCGAACGTCTGTTTAATCTGTTGTATTCGGTAGCGGATAAAGGCAATATCTTTGAAGTACTTCAGGAAAATATAGGCAGCCCCAGCAGTTGGAAAATGGCGACCTCCATACATGAAGATATCCATGGTTGTGTGCCCACGGCGATTGTATTCCATATGATATTGGAATCTCTCGGCTTAGATGTACAGGTGGTCTCTGCACCGAATCATGCATTTACGGCTGTGGTTACGAGCGATGGTTCTTGGGTGTTTTTAGACCTTTTGCAGGATTTTATAGAGGTAGTCGATTTTAGATATTATAAGCAGATAAGCGATAATATGTTTGTGCTAAAAGAGCCTGAAGAGATCTCCGGCTTAGATGAGGGGTTGTATAGTCGACTGCGCAATTACAGATATCTATACTTGCATGCAAGAGAAAGACCGGATGCCCTGCTTTATTCTGATCTGGGTCGCTGGTATTTTACTTACGGCAAGTACCAAGAGTGTATAGAGCACTTTGAGAAATACCTCGAACTTGATTCCGACCCCATAATCCTATCGCGGGCTTACTATCGCCTGGGTATTTCTTTTCAAAAATTGGGCCAAGAAGAAGAGGCAGAGAAATATTTTCAGAAAGCAAGATCGGCATATGAATACCTCATAGAGTTAAATAAACAACACTCTTTTATCGAAAACCCCTTGCAGGTTGCTGTCAATTATATCCATCTGGCAGTATGCCTGCACTATTTGGGAGATGAGTTCCAGGCCATAGCCTATCTCTCCAAGGCCCGTAGCTTTGGCCCGGAAGCACAAAGGATAACTCAACGCGTCGTCCCAGAAGAGCTTAAGCAAAAACCGCACGCACGCAGAGCAGAATTATTCAGAGGCCTCAAAAAAGCGATTCCTATGATTGTTTTTGCTAGCCTTGGTTTAGGGCTGCCTTCTTCTGCCGCCCATGCCCAGACTACAATAGCATTCGCTGGCGGCGGTACTACCTGGTTTTGGGGTGCGTTGGCAGCCTTGATAGGAACATTGTTTTTATTAGAACTGGGCAGCTGGATAGCTAAAAAGGTCAGATTAAGAAATAGATCGGCAATAAGAACTAATCTGGGAAGAGATCCCCCACAGCGTAGATTTCGCTTTTTAATCCCTGCGCTTATAACTATTTTGTTTGCCAACTTTGCCTCTGCATATACTGCGCCCATGACACAGAATATCACTACTCCGCATTTCGAGATGAAACAGATGCTTCTGGAGCGGTTCGGGCAAGAAATCGCCGCCAATTTAGAGGCAGACAACTCTCCTTATAACCTCTTGCTTTATTTGGGTTATTATCCTGACGAGGCAAAGGCTATACTCAAAGAGATAGATACTTTATTTGCAAAACTTTCAAAAAGGTATGAGATCTGCAAGTTTAAGGAACGTCTATTACAAATAGACCCCAAAGATCCGGAGACTTTAGTGAACTTTTTCAGCCATATAAGATTTAAATCAAAATATTCAGATAATGAATATACTCTGAGCGAAGTGATGTTTGCCGAGAGACGGCATTTCGATAAATTCTTTAAGATGTTTTATAACTACTTGGATATTGATGATATCTTTAAGACAGTGGAAGAAAATATCAGACACCCTGAAGATGCCAGAGGCATAAATAATGTTATCAACGGCTTGCTGGGTTGTGTGCCCACGGCGCAATTCCTTTATATTATACTAGCCAGCGCAGGATACGAAGTATATGGAGCGTCAATACCTGGGCATGCGCTTGTAGCCATAGTGCCCGCAGATGATTCCTGGATAATTTTGGACCTAAGAAAAGATTTTGTAGAAATCGTGGAAAAGAGATATTTCAATGAGATCAAGCCCAACTTCTTCGTGCTTAAGGAAAAGAAAGACATCCCGGAAGTTGATGAGGCGAAGCACGATAGAATATACGGTTATGATTCTATGTATATAATCAAAGAATACGGGTTGACTCCACTCATCCACGGCAATCTGGGATATTGGTATTTTGCTTTTAAACAATACGAGCAATGCCTCTACCATTATGAAAAATTGCTCAAGCTGGATATAAACCCTATTGTAGAACCAGAAGCCTATCTACATAGCGCGCTTGCTCTGCACGCTCTAGGTAGATATGGGCAAGCAGAGTCTTATTTCATCAAGGCCAAGTTTAAATATCAGGAAGTCTGGGAAGAAATCCTAAAATCGAAAGTCTTTGCGAAGATATATACGCTTCCCAGCGTACTCTTTGATTTGAGTGTTTGCTACTACTATTTGGGGGATAAATCCCATGCTTTGACCCTGTTGCGCTTGGCTCTTGAAAAAGACCCGGGCTCAAACTATATTTCCCAATATGCTGCGCCCGAAGAATTAAGATATATCTTGCAAAGAGAAAAGGCTCAGGCATGCCTAAATGAATACGGGGTAGAAATTATCGAGAAAGACGCTAGCTTCAGTGATATGGAAGTGGTATTGATAGAAAAACTATACTCTGTATTGCCGTTTAAATTTAGGAAATACGCAAAAATAATCAAAGCCTATCCTGTTGACACCGTGGATTCGGAAAAGGAATGGGTCTACAGAGATGAGGAAAAAGTGAAGCAGGGTATAGTCGAGATAGACGTCCGCGATTATAAAGATGAGGGACCGCGCAAGAAATATTTACGCAGAAATACGATGAAATCGTTGTTTTTGGCACCTTTTCCCTTTATGAGGGGAGTGGCCCATGGCTTTGCCCATTTATACCACCACAGCAGTCCATCGCAATTCAAAGATAAAATAAGGCAGCTGTATGTTAGATCGGGAGATGATAGAGACAACTTTAGTTGGGAAAGAGGAAGAGATAATGAATATGAGGATTTTGCCACTACCGTGGATATGTGGATCAAAGATTCCGAGGCCCTTCTTAAGCGCGCTATATATAACCATCAAAATGGCAAACCGGTGCTGTTGGAAAAAGTGCTTTTGGTAGCCGAGCTATTTTCCGAAGACGATGGCACAGTGCGTATGTATAAATTAAGCATTGGGCCTTGGGCTGAGGCAACAGTGGCTTTCCGAAAAACCCCTTTAATAAAAAAGCGGGGCAAGATCGTAGGTTTGGGCAAATATGAAGACTTCGACAAGGCCAAAGTCTCTCTTTGTGTAGAGATCCCAGATGTCTCCCAAGGACAAGATATAACGGTTTCTGAAAATGGGACATATTTGCGCGTAGGCGAAGTCATCTATGACCGAAAATCTCTGGGGACTGAAGGATTTCGAGTGATAAGCAGGCTGCATTTCAGGAG
Source organism: Candidatus Omnitrophota bacterium (assembly GCA_016939375.1). GTDB lineage: Bacteria > Omnitrophota > Gorgyraeia > JAFGHF01 > JAFGHF01 > JAFGHF01. The sequence continues at coordinate 12,749 of JAFGHF010000038.1, forward strand.
AGATGAAAGAGCAATAAGAGGAATAGATGACTATGGCCATCTTTATCCACAAGATTTCATAATCGAAGATGCCGGTTTTTATGTGCGTTTATCTCGCGGCTTGCTCGAGTTTTATGATATCTTTTCTGAATCATCGATTAAGGAAATCGTTTATCCTCAAGACTCAGGCCCTAGCAATCTGTTTATGCTCAACCCCTTTGAGCCAGGATTTATTTGGATCAGTAATGGCCAGGATCCTGCATTAGTTTTTGCCGACGAGAGGGGAGAGATTAAAGAGCAGGTTTATTTAAGAGAATATAGTAAATCAGACAAGGCCAAGCCTTATGCATTCAGCGCCAATAAGAATTTTGCCCTTATCGCCTTAGTAGACAATAACCAGTCTCAAGCTAATAGACATAAACTCTTGTTGATCAATATCAAGGGTAAGAATTTGATAGAAGACTTCGCCGATGCATTTGCTCCTGAAGATATAAAATATGCCTATCCACGTCATTTACAGGTGAGCGAAGATGGAAAGAGAGCTTTAATCCTCTATCATTTTCCCAAGAGTCAGTCACAAGAAGAGGAACATCTGGTATTTGCAGATCTGAAAAATAAAATGATAGTCAACCGTGTGTATTCGCAATCCTCGTTGAGCGGTGTCTCGATGATAACCACTGCCGGAGGTGAAGTGGAGAAGATGTATCTTGATAAAAACGAGAGACTGATATTCCTCGTCTATAGAAAGCCCTATGAAAATACCAGATGGATATACGTAGTAGACAGACAAAACGGAGAACTGATAGACATCATCTTTGACGAAGAACTTATCGAGGATATCGCCTTTAAAGCGGACAAGCTTTATTACACATTGCGCAATACCTTAGGAGTCTTTGTCCGCGACCTTTTGACAGATTACAGACCCATTCTTAGGGCTATCATCTTAGGGCTTTTTAGTGTCTTATATAGCTCCGCCGTCTACGCAGGCACAGATGCAGCCCAGGCCGGCATCACGCTGTTTCCTCTGTGGTTTGCGGGAACCGTAAGTGTAGGCGGCTTTAAGACTGCGGAGCAAAAAGAGGGCATTCAGAGAATATTAGATCAAGCCAGACAATTTGTCAAACTGGCCAATAGACGACATTGGAAGAGATTGCAGGTAGAAGCCAGGAAATATCAATTATACACAGCACTCAATCAATATGCGAAAGATATGTACGCAGAGGCGGAGAAGATCCGTAAGGAGACCTTTGCTGAGGACTACATTACAATATATACCGATATTAATAAGCGCAACCGGTTTAATAGAATATTAAGGAAGAAGGGTATCAAGGGCAAGATATCGAAGGATAAGGAAGGCGCGATCGGCTTTATTCCTGAAGCGAGCGCTGAGTTGACAGAAATATTTGCAGGCATAGATGATAGTAAGTTAAGGGGCCCACGTAGAAGTCAGATGCCGCTTATAATCAAAAGGAACATCGCTGGCATAGCCTTGTTGCTATTTAACATGTTTACCTTGCATTATATTTCTCCGCTGTGCAAAGCATCGGCTGAAGAGATAGCATTTGCACCCGCACCGGTTGTGCTGCCCAACTATGTACCTGAAGACAAGATTCCTTCTAAAAAGCTAGACCTATCGAAACAAGAGGTGGCCAAGCAGGAAAATTGTCTTAAAAGAGATGCATTTTTCTTAGCATATATCAATGGAGACCCATTGCCCAGTTATAAAGAACAATGTCAAGCTCAAGAGGGACAAAAGTTAGCGTCCGGGGAAACAAGCCAAATAGAGATTAAGGAAAATAAAAAAGGAGAAAAGAAAAGGGGTATCTTGGGCAATATATGGCATTGGGCAACAAACAAGTTTTTTGAGGAAGCAATAGAATTTTTTGACCCCGCCAATCTTATAAAAGCGGGTTTAGCCCAAGCAGAGGTCCCTAAAGATGTAGGCGAAGGCATGGGTGCATTTGTAGTTGAGCGTTTAAGCGAAAGCCCAGAAGTAAAAGACACAATTTATAAGCCCCAAGAGACTATTTCTAAGATGGCTCCCAAGCAAGATGGTAAGTCAAAAGGCGGCTGGAGCTGGAAGCTTAGAGGTAGCCAGGAAGGGTTTAAGTTTAAAGGGGAGATTCTATTTTCTTTACTTTTGTGTTTACTATTTTCGCCTTTTGATATAAAGTATGCTTTTGGAATGGAAAATGCCACACAGGTGGCCCTTGAGCCAGTTTTGGGCTGGTCTATGCCATTAACATGCTTAATGTTTATAGGGGGTATGCAGATGGTCCGCACAACAGGCAGATTTTATCAATATTTAAAAGACAAAGTCAGCTTCCGTTCGCCAGAAGCAACCAGCAGGTTTTATCTTTATTTTCCTTTATGTTCTCCCGATCCCTCAAAAGTAAAATCTTCGATCAATCCTCAGTTAAGCGGAGACATAAAAACAGACCAGCATCATTATTTGACCAAGCCGGCTTCCCGGGAGGACCTGCGTAAGACCGTCAGGAACTTCTGGGTCAACGTAAAGGGCAAGGGCGCCTATTCGGCAGCCAGCGAGGCCAAAGACCCAAAAACTTTTTCTTATGTCGAAGCCGGCCAGCTATGGCATAAAGTGGTCAGTGAAAATCGCAAGGCCGGATTAAAATTTGAAACCACCAACTTTATTCCGGTAACCGGAGAAAATGTAGAACTGATGCGTGTAGAAATAAGTAATATTTCCCGAAAGAATATCACTATAATGCCCACAGCAGCTATTGCCGTATGGGCCCGTTCGATAGGCAATATCTTTGACCATGAGCACGTGAGCGCTTTACTGCAAAGACCCAAACAAGTGCAATCGGGAGTTGTCTTTAAGCCGACGATGTCTTTTGATGAAAGAGGCCATCAGCCAAACGAGACAGTATATTTTGTATTAGGTAGTGAAGACAATGGCCAGGCGCCAATCGGCTCATTCCCCACCATAGAGAGTTTCTATGGTAATAACGGAGATGCCCTTTGCCCGCAGGCAGTGAAGAAGAATATCGCGCCAAGGAACTTTTCAGAAGCGGAGATGAACGGCAAGGAAGTTATGGGTGCTTTGCGTTTTAGGGATAAGGTACTTAAGCCCGGTGAGTCAAAGGCATATGTAGTAGTAATGGGAATAGAAGACAATGTTGAAAGCGCACTTAAGTCATTACGTAAGTTTGACTCAGCAGAAAAGTTCCAGAAGGCGCTGGCGAAAAACAAAAAGTGGTGGTCGGATAAATCAGAGACCATCGTGTTTCACAGCCGGGATGAAGGTTTCACTCCTTGGATGCGTTGGGTCGTGGTCCAGGTGGTGCTACGCAGGATCTTCGGAAATTCATTTTTACCCGAATACGACTATGGCCGTGGAGGCAGGGGCTGGCGCGACCTATGGCAAGACATGCTTTCGCTTATTATGATCGAGCCAGGAATTACCCGCAGCGCGTTGATCAATAACTTCTCTGGGATAAGGATCGACGGTTCCAATGCCACCATAATCGGGACAAAACCGGGAGAATTCCGCGCGGACAGAAATGATATTACCCGTATTTGGATGGACCACGGTATCTGGCCTTTGGTGACCACTTCGCTTTATATCAATCAGACAGGCGATTATGATATTTTGCTGGAAGATACGACATATTTTAGGGACCCGCAGCTTTCGCGTACCTTTTCCAAAGATAGTTCATGGACGGCAGAATATGGCAATAAATTAAAAAATAGGAAAGGAGATATCCATACAGCCTCTACAATCGAACACCTGCTTTTACAGAATTTAGTGCAGTTCTTTAATGTAGGAGAACATAACCATATCCGCTTAGAGAGCGCTGACTGGAATGACGGCCTGGATATGGCATTTGGCCGGGGCGAGAGCGTTGCTTTTACCAGCTTTTACGCCGGAAACCTGATGGCCTTGGCTAATCTATTAGAAGACCTGTCTAAGGTAAAGAGTATAAATAAAGTGGCATTATCCCAAGAATTGATGATACTTCTAGACTCTTTGGCTAAGCAACCTATCGATTATGATAGCGTGCGAGATAAAAAGAACCTGTTGTTTATGAAGTATTACGCAGCTGTGCAGCCAGAGGTGAGCGGTGCTAAGGTAGAAGTAAAAATAGTTGATATAGTGTCCGATCTAGGCAAAAAGGCAAATTGGATATTCGACCATATTAGAAAGACGGAATGGATAACCACAAAAGAAGGATATTCCTTCTTTAACGGCTATTACGATAATAAGGGCGAGAGAGTAGAAGGGCAAAAGGGAAAGCGCGTTTGGCTGATCTTAGCCAGCATGGTCTTTCCAATAATGAGCGGCCTGGCCAACGACGAAGAGATAAAAGAAATCTTCAGGACCGTCAAGAGATACCTTAAGGACAAAAAGCTGGGAGGTTTTAGATTAAATACAGATTTTGGCCTGCGCCATTACTTGGATTTCGGTCGTTCTTTCGGTTTTGCTTATGGGACAAAGGAAAACGGAGCGTTTTTCAGTCATATGGTAGTGATGTTTGCCTATGCGCTTTATAAAAGAGGTTTCGTCAAGGAAGGAAACGAAGTGTTGCAGTCTTTATATAATATGAGCCAGGCAAGTGATATCTATCCCGGGGTTCCTGAATATTTCAATTCCGAAGGCCTGGGGATGTATTATTACCTTACTGGTTCGGCCACTTGGTTGGTGCTGACGATGCTCACACAGGTGTTTGGGGTACGCGGTGAGGGAGGAGACCTAATACTTGCCCCCAAACTAAGGCCGGAGCAATTCAATGATTCCTACCACGCCGCGGGCGTAAAATGTACTTTTGCCGGCAAAAGGTTGGAAGTGACATATTTTAATTCCCAAGGGCTGGATTGGAAGGCGCAACACATTCAAGGGATATTTTTAAATGGCAAGAAGTTCACCGCTTTTGAGAAGATAGCCAATAACGAAATAAAGATAAAAAGAGAAGAATTAGAAAAGATCGGTGCCGCAAAAATTGAGATCTCGGTTGTGCTGGGCAAAGCGCTTTCTGCGCAAGATAAAAATTTGCAAGCAAGACCGGCTAGTACAGGAAAGAAGACTTCATATACTATGCGTTGTCTTGCTTGGCCGGCAGCTGCAATGATATTCGATATTTCTCTGACTAGCATAATCGTAGGGGCAATAGGGATATTGGCTTTGTCAAAACTATTCCGCTGGTTAGTCAAGCATAACAAAGGCCCGTCCTTGGCGATCAAGGACAATTTGTGGCAGTTAGTACAGGAAAAACTAAGGCAAGGGAAAAATTATATAGGTAGGTTGAACCTACAGGCCCGTGGCACCTACTTATATCCCTTGCCTTTTGTTTTAGCGGCAACGCCGGCGTTTGCTTCCGATGTCCTGGCAGATAAGCCTGTTTTAAGGGATTTGGGGTTTGCCTCATTAATGCTTGTCTATTTGGGCCTCTATTTTACCGGGCTTTGCCTTGCCCACAAACGCGAGATTCCTTTCTTTAGGGCAGTAGGCCTGACTGCCTTGGGCATAGGACTTATAATATATACTCATACCGGAGGGAACATCTTTATAGCCGCAATAGTGGCCACTGCCCATATGTTAATCGCCTCAATGATCCGCATGTGCGCTTTAGATGATACAAAAAAGACCAAAGAAATCAGGCAGGCGGGACGAAACACTGAGAGAAAGTCAACCCAAAAAAGGCCCGTGGCACTTTCTCTTTCCCGCCTGCCTTTCTTTAAATTCTTCAAGTCAAAGATCAATAGTCAAGGAAAGCATCTCGGCTGCCTTTGTCTTTTTAGCTACATTTTAATAATGTGCGGTGAAAAACAGGCTCAGCCCATTGTCGAAAGAGGTCCTCCCACAGTAATTCCTTTTCTGGCGATTCTGGGAATCGGTGGTTTTGCTCACGAAATAATGCACATCTTAATGCATTTCTACATGCACGGCATACATTACCTACCTTTGGCATTTCATAATTTCACACTTTTCTTGATTAGATTGCACATTTTAAGAAATACCTGGCTTGAAAGGGAACTATTGGCCAGATATAAGGAACGCGCCTTTATCAGCGTTTCCGATGATAAGCTTTTTGAGCTGAAGACGGCCCAAAGACGCGAAGATGTGCATGTGTTGCTCGAAGGTCTAAAAGGAGAGATGCCTGAACAGGTTGTTTCCTTGATTTACTTAAAATCTTTGCCTGTGGCTAAGCTAAGCATTGTTTATCAGAATATGATAAAAAACAAGCTCATAGCTCTAATCGAAGGCGATAAGACATCGCGCAATCCTTTTATTGTTCCCGTTGCTATATCTATACTAAATAGACTTATTATTGGAGAAAAAGAGATCGAAGAAAGCCTGGTTTCTCTAAGCAGGAAAGAAGGTCTTTTTCACCTTGTGCTTATCGAGACCGCCGAAGGCCTAGCCCGTCTGGGCCGTTTCGCAGAGTGCGCCGGGATCATAGATATCCTTATCCAGCGAGGCCATGCTAAGCGTAGTCTAAAAAGAAGGATAGGGGCGTTATTAAAATCAAGGCAAATACGAAGTTCGCTAAAACAGATTCGCCTTCAAGGGCTCAAGCGTAAAGATGATAGACTAACCGAGAATCCAGTTTGCCAAAAGCCAAATGGACTGAAAAAGCACGAAAAAGCGGTCAAATATCTTATAGCTAAACGTAAATGGAATAGGTTGGCGAGGATCCCACGCGCAGCCAGCTTGCTTGTCGAAGCCTTAGCGGTCAGAAATAAAAAAGAACGTCGGGCTATAAGAAAAACCCTGATCAAAATGTGGCCTAAGTCTGCCATTGCTCTAATGAGAGGCACGGGCCATAAAAACAGGCATGTGCGTTTATGGTCAGTAGAGATCTTAATCCACTGCGGATATTTTAAAGGTTCCCTTATCAGAAGGGCTTTGAAGGATGAAGATGCGCATCTTAAGTTTCAAGCCGCCAGGGCCTATCTCAAATACGCCAGGCCGGCAGCAGAGATGCTTCTAAGAAATCTCCAGAGTCAGAAGATACGTAACCGCAGGATCGCAGCCTGGTTATTAGGAGAGTTGATCGATTTAGAGTTAGTTGAAATCGCCATCAATAATCTTAACAGCACAGATCTCGCAACCCTTAAGCTTGCTACCTCCATGGCGGAAGAGATACTGAGCATAGGGGCGCTGGCGATTCCGCAGCTTGTTGCCGTCAGCAAAGACCCCGATAAAAGGGTGAGTAAAAACGCCGAAAAAGCCTTAATAAAAACAGGCAGCAGAAGGGTTCAGCAGTACCTTAGTTCGGGCTTTGTGTGGAGCCCAGAAAGCGCGCAGAAAAATAAGCCCGCAGGAGAAAGATCTCAAGCGCCTGATAAGAGAAATATGTATGGCATGCCGGAAGAATTACATAATCTTTCGGCCGGCGAGAGCTTGCGAGAGACCAAGATTTTCTTGGCTATAGCCGGTTTGGTGCCTGTATTTTTCCGTTATATCAATAATCCCTGGATTGCATGGGGCGCGACCTTCACCGCACTTTATATGGCTCTTAACTGCTATATTATTTACCTAGCGACGCATGAGCCTATGCACAATGTCCAATGGGAAAGGATAAAAGCGCAAAAAGAAGAAATATCAGACGAAGAATTAGTGAATACTTCACTTAGATTAGCCAAGAGAGAGCCTATTTACAAAAACGATGGATACATAGACCAGGCCTTTGAAGGAATAAAAGACCCGATTATAAGAAGATATATTGAGATCCATGACATGTGCCCGCTTCATATATTGGGTGTTTTGGCCACTGCGCCGCTTTTGGGAATCATCATAATCAGAGGAATGTTGCACCTGTCTTGGGCGGCAACCAGAGGTGTTTATAGGGGTATAGGCAACAAGGCCAAACAGATAAGGCAGTTTTTGTTAAAGGTCTCTGCATATTTGTCTAAGATTATGTCAAAGCCTAAAGCCAGACGACGTACATTCAACTTAAAAGTCAAAGTTATGAATTGGCCGACAAATGTAAAAGGTTGGTGGCTGAATCTTAAGACCTATTTATCTAAAAAGTTTTCTTCATTTTCTGCAAGTTTAAGCTCATCATGGGAAGATACCATAGCTTTAGTTAAGGAAAATAGCAAGATCTCCAGCCGGACAGCTTTAAGGGATTTTTGGGCTTCCTTATCATTGGCCTTTTTAGTGTTTGCTGTTTCCCATCCCTTTGGCCATCCCGTGATAGGTTGCATAGCGATCGGCATTGCTTTATGCACGGCGATAAATTCTTTCATTCTTAAACAGGCGGTTTCAGATGCCATGTATTCTGTTGAGTTTCATAGAAGGGTTGCCCGCAAAGAGGAACTTCCCGAAAAGGAGATGATCGCCCGTTCCAGGAAATTTGCCAGAGAGGTGCCTATTGCCCGTCACAACAGGCGTATATATAAAGTTGCCCTAAACAGAATAAAAGACCCTATTCTGAGAAACTTTATCAAGTTAGAGGCCAAGATGCCGGATCATTTAACGGCTGTTTTAGCTAGCCTGCCTCTTTTTCCGCTAGTTCTGGCAAGGTCTGTATTCCGCAGTTGCCGGGCAACAATTTTGGGTATTCGTGAAAATCTGGTCGGCTTTGGCAAAAATAGAAAAAGACAGATTGGACGTTTAGTCAAACAAACTCTTCTGAGCGCTACCAGCTTTAGAAAGATTTTGATCGCTACGTTCAACACCCTCGCTACGACCAAAATAGATTTAAGACATTTTAGTAAAACAATCGCAGAAAGAAAAAGATTAGCACAGAAGAGCTGGGATGATAGGATACAGCGTTTTCAAAGGCAGATAAATAAATTGATAAAACTGCTGTTAAATGAACCTTTGCGTTACTCTTTGGGCGCTGTCAATAAAAAGCAAAAGACTATCTTCAAAGTCTTAGTGGCCGAAGGGGAAAAATTTTGGCTTGATGTTATCACAGAAGCCTTGGAAAAAGCGGGCTTTGCTTTAGGGGTGACTGTAGTAAAAGACGGCAGCAAGGCACAAAAAATGTTCAAGAGAGATAGTTTTGACATATTAATAACCGACCATTGCTTAAAGAAGGTCGGTGGGCTTGATCTAGCAAAGAGGAATAAATCCTTAAATTCCCGCGTGTTCGTTATTATGATAAGCGGTGCCCAGAAGAAGACGATTGTCGAAGATCTGCAGAAGGGGACAGTCGACTATTTTATATCAAAATCATCTAACCTGCAACAAGCGCTCAAAAAGGCGTTTAAAATATACAGAAGAAAGCTTTATCCTCGCAAGCCCGATTGTAAAAACAATGCCCAAACAAAACTAAGTTTGCAAAGTCAAGCGGTTACAAAAGCAGATATTGAGGAAGCCCAAAAGGATACTGTTGTAGCTGAGGTCGAGAATCCCCAAAGACAAGTTATCCTAAGGTTAAATAGTAAGTTTGCCCACTTGCTTCATTGCCAAGACCTGGAAAAAATAAAGGAAATCATAAGCAAAAATCAAACGAGGCAGTTTGAAAAGCAGTTTGAAAACCTACGCTCAGTGTCCATCAGGCTTGAACATCATTTCAAAGATGAGTTTGGCCGGTTGATATCGGGTATACAACTAAAAGGCGTTACTTTTGACAGCCGCAAACCTATTGAAGAATATGCTCCAGAGTTTGCTTGGAAATATAAAATCATATATAATCCCAAAAAGCGCAAGATCGAAAAAGTCCCTTGTGTATCTCCGCCTAAAGGGGCGATGACCGTCTCCCGGGCAATAAATGAGTTTTTGCAGACGAAGGATGCACGCACAATCGGCTATTTGCGCGGTACGATTTCTTTTAAGGCTCCATTGGGATGGGGAGAATTTCCCGGCTTAAAATACAAAGGTGAAAATTTAGGATTTGTGCTTTTAGGTTATGGACGGGATAAGAATGAAAGGTCAGGCACAGGATATATATATCCAAATATCTATCCTTTGCGTCATTATGTAATCCGCTATCGCATATACGGTGAGATGCTGTGCCAGTTGCACAGTGCGGGGACTATCCATCGTTATCCGCATTGGAGCAATGTAAATCTTGAGCAGCAGCCGGTGATAATACATGATCTTGACCACGCGATTAACTTAAAGCGCAATAATCTAAGTCCCGAGGAATTCCTGGCATATCGGCTGATAGAATTGCTTTATGTAACCAGGCAATACATCCGCGATTTTAGAAAATACAGAGAGGTTTTCCGGGAATTTTTGCGCGGATATTTTATTGGCCAAGATGAGCAGACCATCTCAGAGATCGAACAAGACCTTTTTAGCGGCTACAAGGCTCTGCTGAGAAGGAAGATCGACCTTTCCAAGCTCGATAATACTCTGCTAAGGGTTTTGAGAACAAAGAAAGCGCTTTCCTTAAATGAAGGAAGTTTTGTATTCAGCAACTTTGCATATGGGTTTACTCCTGATTTGCGGGACATCAGGGATTACCAGGTTGCAATTGAATTTGAAACCGAGATCAAAAGCAGGTTTATCGAAATAAACGACAAGCTATCACAAGAAAATCACCTGCCTACTATAATAGATAAAGATAGAATCATATATGGGCCGGTCTCAGATGGCCTATTGCCGATATGCGCTGTGAATAGATGCGGCACCATCGTCGTCAACGCCAACTTCGTGAAGTTTATTGTATATCTTAGGGAAAGGGGCTTGGATAAAGCACCTCCTCTTTGCGATAAGATCAGCGGAAAATCCTCAAATCTACTAGATTCCATTATTTATTCTCTGGTTTTTCATGAGATAGGCGGTCACTTCAATGTCACCGGTAGCCGGGTAGAATTCGTATCTGACGAAACCTTGGCCCAGCAAAAAAGAGGAAACAAATATTCAGAGATAAACCTAAGGGCCATGCTTTATTTCTGGTTTGTGCTCTGCGAGAACCTACACAGAGGCCCTCTAAAAAGAAGAGTAAGGCAGTTTTTAAAGCAAAATAGAGAATATTTTAGAGTAAGAGGAAGAAGGCTTTCCAAGCAGCAGATAAAGAAGATTGCCAGAGATGTTGCGGATCTCAGCCTGTTTACATTGGCACAGCGGCCGACGCTGCATATCCCTACTGGCCAAAACAGAAAACAGCTCTATAGAAAGCTACTCGAGGGTTATGTTTATAATGAAGGCAGGCAAAAGGATACAGAAAACAGCGCAGAGGACATATTATGGCAAGCCGATATGGATGCGCTCAATAAACTTTGGCCATCTTCAAAAAAGATGAAATCTCTAAAGGATGCTTTTACCCTGCACGTTGCTCTTGATGGCAGAGCTTCTTACAAAGCCCCTACTCATCTTTTTGGCGGCAAAGTCAACATCATTCCTTATCATGATAAAGATAATGCCAAAGCTGCCGATGGGACTCGAGTTGGACGCGGTGATATAGAGATATCCCGGTATTTTCCTCCTGATGAGATCGGTTTTGCAATAAAGCATCACCGCCCTGAACATAGAATGTTAAATGCTGATATGGAACAAGAGGAGATGAAAGAACACCTTAAACTTCAAGATGCTCATATAGGATTGGTGATTGGAGTCCAGAGGAAGGGCGCACCAGGCGTAATAACACTCAATAATCCTCAAGATTATGAGAACGGACGTTTTGGCGACGCTGACTATCCTATGATTTTTGTCAAACCAGTCTATCCCGATTACGTGCCAAATGATCTAAAAACAGCATATAGGAATAATATTAGAACGATGATGGCCGGGTTTAATGCGGTTTCTGAGTTTCCTGATGAGTATAATGGAGGAGATCCATTGGCTGCTAATACTGTCGAGAAACTTAAGGAGCACCTCAGGCAAATGGTATTAGCAATAGCCGGTAAGCGATCAGTATCTGATGCAGCTAGAGAGTGGTTCAATGCGCCAGAGAACCTGATATATTGTGCTGAGCTTGCATATGTTGCTGCAAGTGCCGGTATACATTTTCCTCTCAATGCAAACACTATGGTGCCGCTTGTTGGAGAGGGGATATGGGATTCTTTTAAGAAACAGATAGAGCGTCATAATAACGGAAAAGAGACTCCTTTTACAACTTTAAATGAGAATAAATTAAGCAGGTTGGTAAGGCTTGATCTTGCGCCCGATAATCTTCTCTCACTTACCCAATACGCCCCAGCTTCAGAAAGGGCGTCTGAAGCCAAAAAGTTAGCATTTCAACCTATGACAATGGCTGATATCGTTCGTTATGCTTTAGCAGTGCATGTTCCAAGAGAGAAGCTGGGGGAGAGAGTGGCTGCTGTCCAAGCAGCAATCCTGAAAAAGATGATACCAGGGTTGCTTGAAGCTATGGCCATGGACAGATTAGCTCCCGCAGATCAGCGCAGACAAGCAGTTGAAAATTTAATTAATAAGGTTGTTGAGGTCGTCGCTCGCCAATATGACGGCTATAACGCTTTTCAGATTGCACTCAAACCATATTTAGAACAGGCAAGAAACATGACAGGCCCTAGACCTGGAAGTGAGACCGGAAAAGGTCTTTTTGTGCCTCCGAGCCTTTTGCACCTTATTGCACAGGGCAGGCATACAGGCGGCCTGCTTGGTCTAGAGTATGTAGGACACGGTTTGCATTTCAGCCTGCTTAAGCAATAGAGAGGCTAAAAAAGTTTAATTTTTTAAAGGCGGTTTAATATAGATAAAGAGGCGCGCAAAACCCGCAGTTTTAAAGAAGGAGTTAACAGGGGGAGTGCAATATGTACGATTATAAATATGATCGTAGGTTGTTTGCCCGCTTTGACGTAGATTTTTCTGCGCAAGTGAAGATGTCAGGAGCGGGGGTCGACAGCGTTGCTCAATGTTGCAACATCAGCGCTGCCGGGGTAAGTCTAGTACTCGATACCAGGCTTACGCCCAGCGCCGTTTTGGACATAGGGCTTAAATTTCCCGATGCGAAGATATTTAATGGTTTGGCCAGAGTGATGTGGGCCAGGCAGATCTATCAGGGAAAATGGCGTATTGGTCTTGAGTTCGCGGAAGTAAACTTCATGAAATTAAGACGTGTTTTAGATTTTGCAAAGATATAGCAGCCAATTACAAGATAAAAAATCCAAAAACCTGCTTGACAAAAACCGGTTTGAGTGTTATAATCAGTCTGCACGTCAGGGAAGTAAAGCGAGGTTTAGTTGTTAAAACTTACGATCCACGCGCACAATGACCGGCCAGCCAAGCGTAAAGGTGCGGTCAATTATTTTTCTGACTAACTTAACACATTAAAAAAGTGTTTACCAAGCCTATGTTCTACAAAATTGTTACCTTTATAATAGGTATAATTATAATATTAGGGCTCATAACCGCTAATATCGAGGAAGCATATGCTGTTTTTACGATAAACGCAAGGCCCTATGACGGCAGTTTTGATATCAGGTTTGAAAAAATCGGTTCACTGACAAAGTTAGACCAGGAAAAAGAAGTAACTATCACCATAAATACCGATATCGCCACAAGATATCGGGTATATCAAGAGATCTCCTCGCCTTTTGTAAATTCACAGGGCGATACCCTTCCTACACAGGCATTTAGCGTATATTCGCTAAGAGGCTCAAATAGCCGTGGCACATTGGCACTGGATTCAGAAATCACTGTTAGGCCAGTGCGTACGCTTTTATACACCTCCGATGCAGCCGGGACCAATGATTCCTTTATAATCGTATATCGCTTAAACCACTCCCTTGTAGATATTTCCGGGGTCTACCGCGGGCGTGTAAGTTATTTATTGGAAGCCGTAAATTCTAACGAGCCACCACATGCGCATACCCTTAATGTAGAGCTGGATATCGAAATGCCCTCTGAAATCGAGGTGTCTACTATTACCGGCAGCAGGACCGTAGAGATAGACAGTCCCGAGAGCGGCTTGCCGGCCAAGGTCTTTATTTCAGTCCAGGGTCAAAGACAAGGGCAATACAAGCTCACGCAGATGGTAGAGCCTTTGATCAATCGCGAGGGAGAAGAGCTCAGAGAAGGTATTATTTTTTCAGTAGAGGCAAAAGAAGGAGGTACTGCTGCCCAGATTTCCCCGGGTCCTTTAAAGCAGGGGCAGTCACTTCTTTATACTTCTGATTCATTGGGCTCAGATGATGAAATAGAGATCACCTATGGCTTGGAAGACGGTCTTATTGCCGGGGAATATAGAGGCAGCGTTGCTTATTATGTTGAAAATCCATTTTCCACAAGCATGAGAAGCGGCAAGATCGATACCTTGCCCTTAGAAGTAAATATCGAGCCGGTTTTTGAGCTTAAGGTCAACCCGGAGGCTGCCGGTGTCATAGAATTTAGAAATTTAAAAGAGGGGCAAATCCAGGAGATGTCAGTCATAATCGAAGTAGAGAGCAACCTGGCCAAGCGCTATCAAGTGACTCAATATATTTCTACTCTTTTGACCAGTAAAGACGGCAAGGCTATCCCTGAGGGCTATTTTAGATTCACTACTCAAGAGATCGATGAAAAAGGCAAGCCCGCGACCAAAGGGACATTAAAATATCCCACTGAGACTGAAGTGTCTACTGACGCCACAGTAATATTTATTTCCAATAGAAAAGGAGAACCCGATAGATTTAAGGTCTTATATGAGTTGACTGGTCCGCGTGATCAATTTGGCGGAGACTATACCACGGGAATACATTATTCCCTTTCGCAAATAGATATAGAATAGTAAATAGAGATTAAAAAATTATCGTTTGAGGAGGAGGTGAAAAATGATGAGATATATAGGAACGTTAGTATGTGCACTCGCATTTGTTGTGTGCGCTGCTTCGCTTGGCTATGCCGCCACTGACGCGACCTTTCCTGTAAGCGCATCTATTCAGGAGCAGCTTGAGCTCACGGGTTGGGTAAAGGAGATGGGCCCTGGAGAGACCGATCCAGGTCTAGAGGGAACAGAGCTTTCTTTTCCTTGCTCTATGGAGTTTGGAACAGGGATTCCCCGATACCTGACTTCCGAGTTGACTGATGGCAGCGATGCCGGTGGTCTCTATTCTCCTACTTGGTATGCCGTTTTTATGGTGGCTAAGACATCCGGTAGACCGTATAAGATTGAATCAGACACTGATTCATTTGCGGGAACGGATGGAAGCGCTATAGGACATAATCTGGATAAGTCCTTTATCCTTACTCCCCAGTATGAAGCTGCTGATGAGTGGACATGGGGTGGAGGAGGTTCAGCTCCTCAGGGACCGGATCCAAACGCAGGGACAACGGGTTATGACGTAGGAGACCAAGTCTTGGCAGTGGGTAAGCATACGGTTTACAACAGTGGCACAGGCGGAGCTTCAAGGATAATCCGTGCGTTTTATAGCTTGCCGCCTTATCCGGACCCGGCCGATCCACCGGCCATAGCGGCAAGGCCTACTGGTTGGGAGATTATTAGCGCCAGCAAGCCAGAGGGAACGTACGAAACCGATGTATATATAAGCTTGACTTTAACTACTCCGTAAGACATCATTTTAACTACTTGATATTCTAGAACTACACGGGCCAAAAGGCAAGATATGTTCGATGTAAGAAAAATACTTACATTAGGGATAGGTGTACTCTGTCTGCTTACAGTAGAAACCTCTTTTGCCGATACTATGAGTGCCGTACCTTTAAGGGTACAGGCACAAGTAACCCAGAGCATTGAACTTTCATACGTGATTTTCGAAGGAGCGCCTGTAGACGGTGTTCTAGTAGACAGTATGAACTTTGGGATACTCAAAGATCGGTTTGAAGGCGATACTGTAAGCAGAGGGTCACTTTTTTCCGATAGATGGTATACTGTGATGGTCGTTGTGGGTGCCAGAGGCGGGCCGCATTATGAAATCACCCAGACTGCTTCAGCTTTGACCAGTGGCACCGCTGAAATACCCGCAAACGCTTATCTTTGTACACCTGTCTATGCGGCGGAAGACGAATGGCAATGGGAAGGGCCGGCAGGAGAACTTATGCGCCAGCCCCAGGGGCCACAACCGCCGGGGTCTGTCTTGCATCCAGCGGGAACTGCGGTAGAAGTGAATAAAAAAGTCTATACCAGCGAGCCCATTGGTTCATCGCGCATCGTCCAGATCATTTATTCCATTACCAATGGTTATAAGGACAACGGTGAGGCCTGGCCCGGTTTTACCGGGGATCCTATCCCCACAAATATTCCCCCGGGGGAGTATTCGGGGACGATTACCGTGACAGTAACTACTCTATAATAAAAAAAGTGAGAATTAATGAAGAAAATATTTGTCGCTATAACGATAG
>JAFGHF010000039.1 GCA_016939375.1 Candidatus Omnitrophota bacterium
ACGGCCAGGCCGTAAAACAGAAGGAAGGCGCAGAAGAACAAGAAGAAGAGCCCCCCTTTATGGGCGGGGTGGGAGAGTAGTAACATAAATGATTGATTTAAGATATGGGATATGATACAATTCATTTAATCAAAGTGAATACAATAGTTAGAGCAATCCGAATAATGTTGCTCGGATTGACGCTATGGGTGTCTTTTGTCCATGCCCAGTCCGAAGATTTCGATATTAAAAAAAGCACGCATTTTATTATCTACTATAAAGATGTGCCCACGACTTATGTCAATAAGGTCGCCAGAGAGGCCGAGCGCTATTATAAAAGCATCACCAATTATTTGGGTTTTATGAGATTTGAGTTTTGGACCTGGGATAACCGTTGCCGGATCTATATTTATTCCGACCGCGAAGAATATGTAAAGTCCACCGGTGCTGTTGCCTGGTCCAGAGGCGCGGTACATATTCAGAACAAAGAGATAGTCACCTATACTATGCGCAAGGAATTTTTTGATTATGTCCTTCCGCATGAAATGGGCCATATCATATTCAGAGAAGTCGTGGGGCTCAATACGCGGTTGCCTTTATGGATAGACGAAGCGGTCGCTCTTTTACAGGAAAAAGACCGCGACTTGTACCTGCGCGAGGCAGAAGATATGGTCAGGTCAGGATTTTATATACCTATTAGTAATCTTTCGCGGATGAATGATTATAGCAAGATCTCTCCTAAGAGATTTTATAGCGAAGCGGCAAGTATCGTGGACTTTCTTTTAGAGGAATATAGCAGGAGTGACTTCGTTGATTTTTGCCGTGATATCCGCGACGGCAAAGATTGGCAAGAGGCACTACTAAAGACATATAGATTCGATGACCTGAAGGCATTGGAAGAGGCCTGGGTAGATTATTTGTTACAATAGGAGGAAGTCGCATCATGAAGGACGAGTTCAACATTTTATTAGTAGAGGACGAAGAGAGCACTTTTAGGACTCTCAAAGAGGCCTTCGCGGACTCAAGGTATAAGATCAGTAGGGCGACCACGGCAAAAGATGCACTAAAATTGTGTCACGATATCAATTTTATGGTGATCATCAGTGAGTTGCGCTTGCCAGATATGGACGGTATCGAGTTGA
This sequence comes from Candidatus Omnitrophota bacterium, assembly GCA_016939375.1. GTDB lineage: Bacteria > Omnitrophota > Gorgyraeia > JAFGHF01 > JAFGHF01 > JAFGHF01. The sequence goes on from JAFGHF010000039.1 coordinate 1,122, forward strand.
TCAAGAGGATCAAGAAAGCCAACGCCAGGGTTAACGTCCTTGTGCTCACAGTCTATTCTTTTGCCGAACACGCGGTAAAGGCGCTTGAAGCCGGTGCGTTCGCTTATTTCTTAAAACCGATAAACGTACAAGAAGTGAAAATAGTCTTAAAAAGGGCCATAGAGAATACCTGTCTTTTGATTCAAGCGGGGAAAAAGAAATACTATCAGGATATGTCTGTAATGGACGGCTTGACCGGTGTATATAACCATCGCCATTTCCACGAGGTCTTGGACTGGCAGATGTCGCATATGCGCCGTTTTCCGCAGACCTTTTCATTATTCATAATAGATATAGATAATTTCAAAAAATATAATGATACTAAAGGCCATGTCGAGGGCGATAAGGTCCTCCATGATGCCGCCCAACTGTTCGTCACTATAACCAGGGATAGCGATTGGGTCTTTAGATATGGCGGTGAGGAATTCGCCGTGATCCTGCCGCAGACGCCTCAACAACAGGCGCAGATCGCCGGCGAAAGGCTACTTAGGGCCACCAGGGCTCAGCTTCCGGTCACTATCAGTGTTGGCTTGGCCAGTTTCCCCGATAACGCACAGACAAAAAATGAATTAGTGGTCAGGGCCGATAAAGCTTTATATAGGGCTAAAAATACGGGAAAAGATAAAATTTGTATTTATGATAAAAATACGGATAAATAATGAAGACAGCGACCGTTATTTTAATAATGCTTATTAGTACGCTGGGTCCCTCGGCAGTCATAGCGGCTGTAGGTTATGCCAGCGTGCAGGCCTTAGGCAGAAACCCGGCGGCAGCTCCGAAGATATTGATATCTATGATCTTGGCTTTTATTTTTGCTGAGGCGATTGCTATTTTAGGGCTACTTGTCGTCTATAATCTCTTCGGCGGATAATTCGTCGTGCGTCTTAAGCCATGATGACCTTACAAAAGGAGTTACGATGATATTACAGTTGGTATTGATCCAAATAGCCACATTTGTCTTGATTATTTTATTTATGCGCTGGTTGCTTTACAGCCATATCAGCCGCGCGTTAAGAAGACTGCAGCAGTTGAATCAGGAAAATCTGGAAAAAGAGAAGGCCCTAAAAGAGGAATTTGAACGGGCAAAAAGAGAAGCGGAAAGGGAGATCGAGGCAGGAAGACAAGAGGCGGAAGTAATCAAAGAACAGGCCCGGGAAAACGCGGAGAAGACAAGGGAAGATATGGTTTCCAAAGCCAGAAAAGAGGCCAAGAGGCTGATCAATGATGCCTTGAGGGATTGCCAGAGAAAGAAGACAGAATTGACCGTAGAGATGCAGGAGAAAGCAGTATATTTGGCTTCCGACATGATCAAATACATTTTTACCGAGCGTGGCCGCGAAGATCTCCACTCCCATGTTATTGACGAATTGATCGCTGAGATCGATAAACTAGAGGAGCAAAAAATAAAGGCCACGGGCGATAAGGCCGAATTGACCTGTGCCTATAAGTTAAACGACGAACAGAGCAAAAAGCTCAAAGAGGTCTTGACTGCCAAGCTGCATAAGGACATTGAGCTTGATGAAAAAATAGATAAAGATATCATCGCCGGTCTTAATATCAAACTGGGTGGATTTGTCATAGACGGGTCGATAAGAAATAGGTTCAAGAAGATCCTGCCGCTGATGAAAGAAAAAGCAAAACAGTAGAGGTAAGCCATGGCTGAGAAAATAAAAGTCCCGGCACTTGAGATAAAAGATACAGGCACCATTCAAAAGATCCAAAAAGGGCTGGTCAAGATAAGCGGTCTTCCATCTTGTATCAACGGCCAGTTGATCGAATTAGGAGTAGATTTACTAGGAATGGTGATCGGCTTCAGCGAAGAGGAGGTCTTGGCTTTGGTCCTGGGAGATGAGACAAAGCTGACCATAGGCGATGTCGTCTATTCAGAAGCGGGAGTATTTGATGTTCCGGTAGGCAATAACTTTCTTGGGCGCATAGTAAACGGTTTTGCCCGGCCCATTGACGGAAAAGCAAAGATCCAGGAAAATGATTTTTATTCTATATTTACCGAGGCCCCGGGGATAGTCGATAGAGTCCCTATAGACCAGCCACTTGTCACCGGTATCAAGATGATCGACACTTGTATCCCTTTAGGAAAGGGCCAGAGGGAGCTTATAATCGGAGATAGGGTGACCGGCAAGACTACCTTAGCTTCAGATATTATATTAAACCAAAAAGAAAAAGATGTGATCTGTATTTATTGCTGGATCGGAGGAAGTTTTTCTTCGTTTACAAAGTTGATGCAGGAGTTGAGAAGGGAAGGGGCATTGGATTACAGCATTATTGTAGCGGCCATGGCCTCTGATTCTCCCGCGGAACAGTACTTGGCGCCCTACACCGCCTGTGCTTTAGGCGAATACTTCATGCATCGGGGAAGGGATGTTTTAGTGGTCTATGATAATCTGACCAGACATGCCTGGGTCTACCGTCAGCTTTCTCTGCTTTTGGCCAGGTCTCCGGGCCGTGAGGCATATCCGGGAGATATTTTCTATCTGCATTCACGCCTGATGGAGAAGGCCGCCAGGTTAAATAACGAAAATGGCGGGGGCTCGATGACCTTTTTACCTATAGTAGAGACCCAAGAGGGCGATGTCACCGGCCTAATACCCTCAAACCTTATCGCCATGACCGATGGACAGATATATTTGGATACCAGCCTTTTTCATGAAGGGTTTAAGCCGGCCGTCGATTTAGGTCTTTCCGTATCCAGGATCGGAAATAAGGTGCAAAGTGAAGCCATGCGTGAGGTCTCTGGCCAGCTCAAAGCCGAATACGCCCGCTATAGAGAACTTGTAAGCTTGACTCGCGTAAGGACCAAACTTTCCCCGGAAGTAGAGACAAGACTAAAAAAAGGCGAAGCCTTATGCGGTCTTTTTGTACAGGATAAAAATACACTTGTAAGCACGGAAGAACAGATTATTCTTTTTTACGCGTTCGACAAAAACCTGCCCGAGCTTTTTGAAGCGGAAAAAAGAGAAAAGTTTGAAAATAATTTCTTCAAATATCTACAAAAAGAAAGGCCGCAGTTAATAGAAAGGCTTGTTACGCAAAGAGCATTGACCGAGGATATCAAGAGAGAGTTGGACGAGACCTTTACAAGCTTTTTTGCGGTATGAGCTTTGGCAAGGCTAACACTGGCAGTGCTTAACTGTGCTGCTTGGGTCAGGTTCCCAACTTGTGTTAAGTATTGGGTGGAACCAGACCCTTAAGGCTTAGGTGAAGCAACCATGTTTAAGTTGACCAGATTGCGCAAAGAACTGGATTTTAACCGGGAGATCGGCGGGATCGTCAATGTATTAAGCGGCGTGGCCTCTTCCGAATTTTACCGTCTCAATAAGGCAAGAAAGAACCTTGATGAACTAGGGGATTACTTGCGTGATTTCTTTCAAATAGTGGACGTAGGCGGCTTTTACCACCCCCTTTTGGAAGAATCAAATCTACCCCAGGCTTTGGTATTGATAACCTCGGACCTCGGGTTTTTGGGAAAACTGAATATTTCTATAGTAAATGCTGCCCTGGATAAATATTCCGGAAACGAAAGGTTGATCGTGGTCGGCAAACAAGGCGTACGCTACATCGAGGAAACGGATATGCTCTATACGGCTTTTCCCGGGATCAGCGACGCAGTGCAATATCAAGAAGTAGACAAATTAGCGGAGCATATTATAAAAAGTTTTTTAGCTGAAAAATTCGGCCGCACCAGCATTATCTATCCGCATTTTGTGTCTTTTGCGGTCTGGGAGGTGACTTCGTTCCAGATACTGCCTTGCAAGTTTTTGTTTCCCAAGATTACAATCGGCCAGAGCAAAGAAGAGGAAGAGGACAAAGTTATCCTTGAACCCGGGCTAAGAGAGATTGTGGAATCACTGGTAGGGCTTTGGTTAAAATATGTATTATATGGTATCTACTGGGAAAGCAAGCTTGCGGAGTGGGCAGCGCGGGTAATGCACTTAGAAGGAAGTTTATATGAGATCAAGCGCCTTGATAAAAAATACCGCTTTGAGTACTTCCGTCTGCTTCATGAGATAAGCGATAAGAACATAAGAGAGATTTTGGCCAGCAGGTTAGCTATGGAGCAGGGCTCGGGAGTGGAATTGGAGCACGCGCGATGAGGCAAAAAGGAAAAGTAGTAGCCATTCAGGGACCGATTGTGATTGTCAGGTTTGAGGCTGGTGTGCCTTCGCCGGCTATCTACGATATTTTAGAAACCAAGACATTTAATGACCAAAAGATAGTCTTGGAAGTAGTGGAATACTTAGGCAAGAGGACAGGAGAAGAGGGAAGCATGGCCAAATGCATTCCCCTCACTTCTATTTTTGGCTTGCAAAGGAACGCTGAGGTCATATCCACCGGTTCAATGATCGAAGCTCCGGTAGGCAAAGAGGTATGTTCACGGATGCTCAATGTCCTAGGAGAAGAGATAGACAAGAAGGGGCCTATTCAGGCAAAAGTAAAAAGGGCGATACACAGGAAAGATAAGCTTAGTTCCAATATCGACAAAGCAAGACGTGTAAGGTTTGAAATAATGGAAACGGGTATTAAAGTGATAGACCTACTCTTTCCTTTGATAAAAGGGACCCGCACAGGGATTTTGGGTGGCGCTGCCTTGGGTAAGAGTATATTGATATTGGAGTTGATGCATAATATTGTAAGGCGAGAACGCGGCTATTGTATATTTACCGGGGCCGGTGAGCGAATCAGAGAGGGCAATGAGTTATATAACGAGCTGATCAAACAAAAGATATTGGATAGGTCGATCCTAGTCTTTGGACAGATGAACGAATCGCCCGGGGCTCGCTTCGAAGTAGTGCATACCGGCATAACCTTGGCCGAATATTTTCAGGAGGAAAGAGAGGATGTGCTATTTTTCATAGATAGCGTTTATCGTTTTGCCCAGGCCGGAAGCGAACTCTCCACCCTTTTGGGCAGGATTCCCTCCGAGACCGGATATCAACCTACTTTGACTTCGGAGATGAGCGATTTTCAGGAAAGGATCCGCTCCGGCACCCAGGCGGCCATTACCGCCATAGAAGCGGTCTATGTTCCCAGTGATGACCTGACAGACCCCGCGGTAGTATGTATCTTCAGCTATCTGGATTCGATATTGATCCTTTCCCGTCAATATGTGCAATTGGGTCTTTATCCCGCTATCGATCCGTTACTTTCATCCTCTTCTTATTTAGACCCCGTTGTTTTGGGGAAAAGGCATTTTAAAGTCTCCCAGGATGTGTTAAAGATCATCAACAAATATGAGGAATTAAGGCGAATCGTTTCGATTATTGGGATTGAAGAGCTTTCCAAAGAGGATAGAGTTGTCTTTGAGCGGGCCCAGAGGCTACGCAACTTCCTTACGCAGCCTTTCTTTACCGCTGAACTTTATACAGGAAAACCAGGCGAATATGTGCCGCTGATCAAGACAATAGAGGGATGCGAGAGGATCGTAGGCGGCGAATTGGACAGGACCCCGGCAGAAGAACTTTACATGCTTGGTTCTTTATAATTATTAAGGAGTAGCTAAAAATGGTGATGAGGTTAGGTGAGATGCTTATTCAGAAAAAGCTGATCACCTCCGAACAATTAAAGGCGGCCTTAAAAGAACAGCAGAAGATAGGTGAACCCATAGGTGAGACGCTGATAAAAATGGGCTATCTTACCCAGGAGCAGCTTTTTCCCGTCCTTGCCGAACAGTTGAACCTCCCTTTCATAAATCTGGAAGACGTAGCGTTTGACCCGGAAGTCATCAAGCGGGTGCCGGCAAAATTTGCCTGGTACTATAAGATCATACCCCTGTATTATAAAGACGGAAAACTGACTGTAGCTACTTTTGACCCTTTGCGTTCCTTGAATGATGCCAAGATGTTTCTTAAGGATGAAGTCGAGCCGGTCTTGTCTACCGAAAAAGAAATAACCAAGGCCTTGGAGAAGAACTACGGGGTAGGTGCCGAGACTATCGAGAGGATAATGGACCAGGCCCCTAAGGAAACGGTTGAAGAAGAGGAGGGCCAGTTTGAGAAAGTAGAAGACCTGGAGAGGCTGGCTGAAGACGCTTCGGTAGTAAAACTGGTCAATCAGATCATTTTGGAAGCCCACCAGAAAAGGGCTACTGATATCCATATTGAACCTTATAGGGGCAAGATGGGCTTGCGTTATCGTATAGACGGAGTGCTCTATGAAGCAAATGTCCCCTCGGATATGGTCCGCCTTTTTCCTTCGATTATTTCGCGTATAAAGATAATGTCAAAATTGAATATCGTAGAAAGGCGTCTGCCTCAAGACGGCCGGGCCGTAGTAAAAGTAGGAAAAGAAGAGTTTGATCTGAGAATATCAGTGATCCCTACCCGTTTTGGAGAGGGTATTGTCATCAGGATTCTTCCTACCAAAATGCTGTTTGACCTGGGCAAGCTGGGATTAGAGCAGGAAGAGCTGAGGATTTTGGACGGGTTGATCCACCAGCCGCACGGTATAATCTTCGTGACCGGCCCTACCGGTAGCGGAAAGACAACGACTTTATATGCCTCTTTGAATAAGATAAAAAGCACGCGCAATAAGATCATCACCATAGAAGACCCTATCGAGTATGAACTCGACGGTATTACGCAGATCCAAGTCATGCCTGAGATCGGATTTACATTTGCCCAAGGATTGCGTAGTGTATTAAGGCACGATCCGGATATAATGATGGTGGGAGAGGTAAGGGATTTTGAGACTGCGGAGCTGGCTATCCGTATTGCCTTGACCGGCCATTTGATCTTTTCTACGTTGCATACCAATGACGCTGCTGGAGGCGCGACTCGCCTTTTGGATATTGGCATCGAGCCGTTTCTGGCGGCTTCCTCTATAAATGCCTTTATAGCCCAAAGGTTGGTGCGGGTGATTTGCCCGAAATGCAAGACCGAAGATAACTCGATTAATCCCGAAGTAAAAAAGCAGATTGTCGAGGAGATTAAGCAATATTATCGTTTTTGCAAAAATCCCCTGGCCCATATGCAAAAGCTTGCCGGAATCAAGGAATCCGATATCCATTTTTATAGGGGCGAGGGTTGTGAGGAGTGCAATAAAACAGGCTTTAGGAGTAGGACAGCGATCTATGAGATGCTTTTAGTGAATAAACGAATAAAAGAACTGATGTTGGCCAAATCCTCTTCCGACAAAATCAGAGAAGAAGCCATTAACCAGGGCATGAAGACATTGCGTATTTCCGGCTGGGGCAAGGTAATAGACGGCATCACTACTCCCGACGAAGTTATGAGGGTCACACAAGTAGAGGAATAGTAAAAGCCGTAAGTTAAAAGATCATAAGTCATAAGCAAAAACTTTGTGCCTATAGTTTTGTACTTATGACTTACAGCTTAGGACTCAAATATGTTTAGGATATCTGTATTGGATGTAGCTAAGACCGGGGCGGTATTTGATGACCTGGCATCTTGCGTGGTCTTGCCTGGAGAAGATGGTGAGATCTCTTTATTGGATTTCCATCAGACTATCGTGGCCTGTTTAAAGGAAGGCACTATTAGAATAGACAATAAAAAACCCATACCTATAAAAAAAGGAATAGCCAGGGCAGAAAAAAATAAGATCTCCGTGATTATAGAAAGATAACTAAGGTTGTAAGTTCAAAGGTCATAAGTCACAAGAAAAAACTTTGTACCCATGACTTTGTACTTATGACTTACGGCTTGGGACTTAAGAATGCCAAAATTCAGTTACGAAGCAAAGAAAGGCCCCAAAGAGGTAGTCAGCGGGACTATTGAGGCCCCCAATCAAAATGCAGCGGTAGATAAACTTACCCACATGGGTTATGTCCCTATACGAGTCTTTCCGGAACACGCGGCGCCAGTAAAAGAAAAAATTCCTTCACGGCCTACCCATAGGACTGCCCACCCCGAAGGTACTGTATCGATAAAAGTCCGGGCGAGAGATATCACCATATTTACAGAGCAATTGGCCAGCCTAGTCAAATCCAGGGTTCCTCTTTTGGAAGCAATGAAGATCCTCCACGACCAGACAGACAATATTAATTTGAAAAAGATCATCGACGATATCCGTAAGCAGATAAAAGACGGCAAGACATTAACGCAGTCTCTAAGTAAATATCCCAAGGTTTTCCCTACTTTATACGTAAATATGGTCAATTCTGGAGAGACTGGGGGGATATTGGAGAAGACATTATTGCGGCTTGCCGATTTTAGAAATAAGGAAGAAGAGGTAAGGGCAAAGATCGGTTCCGCTTTGGCTTACCCTGCATTTATTATTTTGGTGGGAATAGGGACTATTTTTGTATTGTTGGGTTTTGTCATCCCGCGCATGGCCACTTTGTTTACTGAGATCGGCCAATCCTTGCCTTTACCCACAAAGATATTGCTTGATATCAGCGAAAACGTAAAGAGCAATTGGTATTGGGGATTGCTGGTGATAGTCCTTGTGGTGGTGGTACTTAAGCGCAGTAACCAAGAAGGAAAGAAAGAAAAAGAAGTCATCGACAGATTAAAATTGAAGATTCCCTTGGTGGGCGGGTTTATCAAAGAGTCTATTATAGCCAGGTTTTCGCGTACTCTCTCTTTGCTGATAGCCAATGGTATACCGCTCTTCCAGGCAATAAAGATAACCATTCCTACTATCGAGAACGAAATATTCAAGACAGAATTAGAGCAGGTGCACAAGGGCATTGTCGACGGGATGTCGTTGGAGCAGAGCATGAAAAGGTCTAAATGGTTCCCCGGTTTTATGAGTAATATGCTTGCGGTAGGAGAAAGAGGTGGTAGCCTCGAAGAGGCCCTGCAGGAAGTCGCGACTTTTTATGAGCGCAATGTAGACAAGACTACCACTATGATGACTTCTTTAATCGAACCGGCGATAATATTGGTGATGGGCCTTGTGGTAGGGTTTATAGTTTTCGCGATGCTTTTGCCCATTTTCCAGATAAATCTGGGCATGCAGTAAGATTAAGCTTTAAGCTATAACTCGTAAAGGAGGAGAAGATGACGGAAAAACGAATCGCGAATCACGAATCGCGAATCACGAAAACAGGATTTACCTTAGTAGAACTGTTGCTTGTCGTGATAATCCTTGGCGCATTAGCAGCTATGATTGTGCCCAGGCTGGCCGGCCGCTCAGAGCAAGCGAAAGTAGCTATTGCCAAGGCCGATGTGACTTCCAATATACCTTTAGCTTTAGACCTTTATGAACTGGATAATGGCAGGTATCCTAATTCCCTTCAAGCGCTGCAGAGTAATACAGGTGGGGGCTCGAATTGGAATGGGCCTTATATCAAGAAAAAACCTGTAGATCCTTGGGGTAATGAATATAAATATAAATGCCCACCTGATCATGGTAGAGATTATGATCTGTTTTCTCTAGGCCCCAACGGTGTAGAAGGCGGCGATGATGTCACTAATTGGGAAGACTAATTTTGGTCCAAATGCTCTAAGTCATAAGTCATAAGATTACCCAGGCTTATGACTTATTTGTATATACAACTTAAGGCTTATAACTTATGACCCGAGGAAAATAGATTATGAAAACGGGGTTTACGCTAGTAGAAGTAATACTTAGCATAAGCATACTGTCTATTGGCCTGGTTTTGATTTTACAGGGTTTTGCCCATTCGCTTAATGTACTTAAGATTTCCGAAGACAATTTGAAGGCGACTCTAGCTGCGGAAAATAAGATGTCCGAAGCCTATCTCCTGGCGAAGGAAGATTGGGATAGATTTGATAACGGCTTGGACGAAAGATTCGAATTCGACGATTTGGAGTGCAATTGGCAGATCGACGTTACAGAAGTCGAGATAAAAATAGAGACCGAAGGAGAAGACACTTTTGAAACTGAGACTGAGCTTGAACTGGAAGAACAGCAGACTCTTAATGAGATAAAGGCCAACTTAGCTTGGGAGGAGGGCAGGCGTGGAGGTAAGATCCCGGTTATCACTTATATGCTTAGCACTCCCGAAGAAGAGGAAAAAAGTGCGATCAGATAGAGGGTGTACCCGTTAGAGAAATTACTGACGGGGTTAGTTGTGTGGAATATTTAGAGGCCAAGGGTAGCTTAATGCCACAGTTAGCAAAAAACCTTAGAAAGAATTCTCTAACGGGGTTTACTTTAGTCGAGTTGATCATAAGCGTCACCATCTTTTCTGTAGCCGCTACCGCTATATATTCTGTATTTTCTAATGGCGTGGCCGCATGGCGTAGGGGCAACAGTAATAAAAAATATGCCCGCAATATAAGGATCACCTCCGAGAAGATGGCCAGGGATTTACGTAATACTTTTGAGTTTAACGATATACCCTTTGACGCAGAAAGCGATTTTATGATGTTCCCCGGGCTTATATTGGCCAGGACGGAGAAAAAAGGCAAGGAAGAAGTCAAGGATTACTACCAAGTAGGAAAAATCACTTATTTTTATAATCAGAATAAAAAAGCGCTCTGTAAAGAGGAAAGAAGCTTTTTGGAGATAGCCTCGGAGAGCGATAAGCGTAAGATCGGCGAAGGAGAGGTCTTGATAGAACAGGTCAAAAGTGCGGAGTTTGAATATTGCTATCTTGATAACGCTACCGGTGATTATGAATGGAAAGACGACTGGAAGGAAGATGAACAGGATAGCATTCCCCAAGCCGTAAAGATGAAATTGACTTTTGAAAAAGAAATTCAGCCGGAGAGTTTTGAGAAGATAGTATTTATTCCCATCGGCACAGGAGAACAGAAAAAGGAATTGGGAAAAGTCGAGATAGAGCGTGCTGTCCCAGAAGAAGGACAAGGGGAGCCGGCAGAAGCGGATACGCGGCCTGGCGCAGCAGGGCAAAAAAAGAGAGCAGGAGAAGTTGAGATACATCTTAAGAAATAAAAAAAATTATGAGCAGAAGGCAAGCACGTTGATTCTGGCGCTATGGATCTTAAGCTTCCTCGCTGTTTTTGCTGTCGGTTTAGCCCATAATGTCTCAAGCCAATTACGCCTGGCGTCCTATTTTCAAGACAGGCTCAAGACTCGGGCCTTGGCATATGCGGGAGTGCAGAGAGCGATCATCCAACTGATTCTGGCAAAAGATGAAACTCCTAACTACGATAGTTTCGCCGATGAATGGTTAAGCAGTGAGGAGACTTACAAAGAAATCCCTTTAGGAGACGGGTATTTCAGCATCGGCTATTCAGTAGGTAAAGGTGGTGAAGAACAGTTGGGTGAGGATATGTATGGGCTGATGGATGAGAGCAATAAAATAAACATCAATAGAGCCTCGGTGAATGTCTTAAAAGCTTTATTAGAAAATGCTGGCAAGGCAAACCCTGAAGAAGCAGCGGATATAGCCAATGCTATAGTCGATTGGCGGGATAAAGACGTATTTGTTTCTCCTGGCGGGGCCGAAGATAGTCAATACGCCATGGGTGAGTTTCCTTACCCTTGTAAAGATGACGACTTTCAGGTAATAGAAGAGCTGTTACTGGTCAAAGGGATGACTCCGGAAATATTTAACAGGCTAAAGGATGTGATTACCGTTTATGGAAGCGGAAGGATCAATATCAACACCGTCAGCGCCAGATCACTCATGGCCTTGGGCATAAGCGAAAGCTTAGCCCAGCGTATTGTCGATCACCGACGGGGAGCGGATAATATAGAGGGCACAGAAGACGATAACATCTTTGAGTCAGTGGGAGACATCGGAAAGGTTGGTTCGCTTTTTACTCAAGAAGCGGAAGATGTCAGCCGCCTCACTTCTTTAAATGCTCTTACGGTCAAATCCGATGTATTCAGAATCTGTTCTACCGGAATTCTAAAAAAGGGCAGTTACGAAGCAAGAGGCAGGATCATTTGCGTGGTCGAGAGAAAGAAAAACGAGCCTCCCAGCATACTTTATTGGCACGAAGAGTAAAAAATGAAATTAAAATTCAAAAAAAGAAGAAAAATATTCACCGCTTTGGAAATAAGCGATAATTGGCTAAAAATAGTACAGGCCATACCAGCGGCAAAAGACAAGAAACTCAAGAGGGTGCTTGTGGAAAAAATCACCTCTCTTGACGATCAGCAGATCTCCGAGAAGATAAAAGAACTTTCTAAGAAAATAGATATAAATCCCGATTTGCTTACGGTTGTCGTGCCCCACCAACTAGCGGCTGTGAGGAATATCGAGTTGCCTTCCACAAATCCCAATGAAATAAAAGATATGGTAGACCTGCAGATCGGCAAACAAACGCCCTTTTCCAAAGAAGAGATAATCTACGATTACGATATTTTGACCGCTAATACTGAAGGCTACAGCAAGGTGATGCTCACAATCGTCCGCGAGAACGTAGTTGCAAGATATTTTAAGATTTTGGGACAGATCCAGATGAAGACGGAAAAGGTGGCTTTGAGTTCCGAAGGATTGCTTACCTGGTGCCGTTTTGCCTGTAAGGGCATGCCTGAGGATAAATCATATGCCGTAGTGGATGTGGGCTATGATACAAGCGACTTTGCAGTTGTCTCCAAAGACAAGCTGATATTTTGCAGGAATCTTTCCGTAGGCTTTTCTCAGTCTCAAAACCGCTTAAATGAATGGCAGGAGAAGTTCATCGAGGAGATCAACCTTTGTATATATGCCTATCAAAATGAGGTAATGGATAAAGACATAGCGAAAATCATAATAAGCGGCGCGGAAATGGTGACCCAGGACCTCAACGAGACCGTGTTTAAAGAAAAGATCGGGGCCCCTGTAGAGATAATAACTGAACTAAAAAATATTCCTGAGGCTATAGATGCCCCCGCTGATAAGAAGATCGAAGGCAGAAATGTCTCATTTTGTTCCCTTATGGGCATTGTTTTAAACTTTCCCGAACAGAAGATCAACCTTATTCCTCCGCAGCTTAAAATAGAAAAAGGCGTGCGGGAAAGAGGAAAAGACTTGTATCTTTTTGGCATCTTCTTGGTGTTTATACTAGTCACGATCTCGAGCATTTTCTTCGGCCGGATGTACAATAACGAACAATATCTAAAAGCGCTCAAAAAAGAGATACTTAAGATACAGAATAAGGTCGATAAGCTACACGGGATGATGGAAGAGACAAGAGGGATCAAAAGAAGGTCCTTTATAAAAGACTATTCTCTAAACTTTATTTATGAGATACATAGCGTCATTTCTCCCGAGGTCTATTTGGCGTCCATAAGCTTTGACGGCGATGACCAATTGACCATCCGCGGGATATCCGCGACTATGTCGGAGACTTTGCGCTTGGTCGACTCGCTGGAAGATTCGGATTACTTCCAGGATGTAAAAACAAAATTCGCTACTACAAATAAGATCGACGGAAAAGATATGACTGAGTTCGAGATTGTCTGCCCTCTGAACAAAGAGCTCAAGCGACAAATACTGGAGAGCGAATGATAAATATCATTTCTAAATTATCCAAGAGGGAAAAATACATATTGTATATATCTGTCACAATCATCGGCCTGGTTTTGTTTGATAAGGCGGTACTTAGCCCCGTGACCAATAAAATAACAAAGCTCAATGAAGAGATAGACCTCCAGGAGAAGAAACTACAGAGATATCTTTATATTCTGACCCAAGAAGATGCTATTACAGAAGAACATAAAAAGTACACTCAAAATGTAAAACAGTCTAGCTCGGATGAAGAAGAGAAATCAAAGCTCTTAAGCGTAATAGAAGAATTGGCCAGAAAATCTTCTGTATTGTTAAAAAATATGAAACCGGGAACGACAGAGCGAGAAGGGCCTTATAATAAATATACGGTAGATATAGAAACGGAGTCAAAAATAGCATATCTGGCTGACTTCATGTATCAACTGGAGAAGTCCCCTCGTTTGTTGAGGGTAAAGGAGTTTAATCTCGCACCTGTAAAGAGTAAATCATCGACGATAAAATCCAGGATGACCATTACGCAACTCTTAGTTGCCCCGGATAAGAAAGAGAAAGAACCTAAAGAAACCGAAGCAAAACCCCAATAAATCAGAAGCGTTTTCCACCCTAATCGGGAAAGTGCTTTGCCGCTGAGCAGGAAAGTGTCCCCTTTAGGGGTGCGACTTGCAAAGCGGTATTATATAGTTAAGGGAGAGATGGCAGAGTGGTTGAATGCGGCGCTCTCGAAAAGCGTTGTCTGCTTCCGCGGACCGGAGGTTCGAATCCTCCTCTCTCCGCCATATATTTTAATGATGTTGTAACTTATTACTTGACAAGTAATAAGAAATATGCTACATTTTCTATAGTGCCTTGTGCCCAACTTGTGCCCACAATCATGGGCAATTTTAGGCACTGAAGAAAGTGAGGAAAATGTGGCAATGATATTACCTTTAATTAACAATCTCCCAATTTATCCCAAGCATACTTTGTTTGGGATTTTTCATTTTGGAGGAATGTAAGATGAGACAATTTAGTGTGATGTTAGCTATTTGCATTGGATTCTGTTGTAGCATAGTTAATATTTCTTCTGGAGAAGAACAATCTATTTTTGCAGAAATTTTATCAGATGATAAAAACTGGATTGAAGATCAAATAGAAGCATTAAACTCATCTGATCCTGTAAAAAAAGGAAGAGCCGCACTGGTTTTGGGAAATAGTGGAGAATCAGCACTTCCTGCTATACCATATTTAGTTAACAATTTAGGTAGTGGCATTGCATTAATGTATCAAGTAAAAGCTGAATCTTCAAGTCAGTGGAAAGACAAAGAAGAGACAAATCCTGGTCGCGAAGCAGCCATAGCACTTGTAAAAATTGGTAGAAAATATCCAGAAGAGGTTATTCCGCACATCATTAAACTTATAAAAGAAAGTGATGCTAAGCTGGCTAAAGGAAGAGCAGCTTTTATATTAAAAGCTATAGGGGTTCCAAGTGATTATAGCGAGACATTGTGGAGAGGGGAAAATTTCGATATTCTTGAAAAAGAGGGAGCGGGTGCGTATATTACTGCACAATGGAGAGCAATAGAAGAATCTTATCAAGATTATGATAAATTGAAAGAATGGTGGGATAAAAATAGGGAAACTTTTAGCAGTCCCTGGCGAGACATTACTTATGATCAACGTCGCGAAGGAATAATAAGAGGTCAGTATATACCATATTGACAGAATATATTTTACTAAACAAGGAGTAGATTGTGGCAACTCTTCGGCAAAGAAATGGAACATATTTTGCTGATTACCGTATAAACGGCAGACGAATGCGCAAAAATCTCGGTAGATCAAAGCGAATTGCTGAACTTGCCCTAAAAGATATTGAAGTCAAAATTGCCAAAGGCGAATTAGGCTTTGAGAAAAAAGACGAAAGCCTCATCAGGCTATTCGAAGAGTTCCGTACCTATTCAAAGACTAACCATTCTCCCAATACTCAGAAAAGATATAGGGCAATTGTAGACCATTTCCAGCGATTTCTCTCAAATTATCCATTCATAACTAAGATGTCTCAACTTAATCCGAAAATTTTTGAGGATTTTAAGCGATTTCGCTTTGAGGAAGAAGCGGAGAATAGGACCATAAACATGGAGCTCAAAACGCTACGCTCCATATTTAATCTTGCCAAAAATTGGGGTTACACCAAAGAAAACCCCACAGACGGCATCAGAATGCTCAAAATCACTAATCATATTACACCAAGGTTTCTCTCTGAGGGAGAGATAAAGAAGCTTCTGGACAATTGCGACGGATGGCTTTACCCGATATTTTATACTTTTTTAAATACCGGGATGAGGAAGAGTGAGCTGCTCAACCTTGAATGGTCAGATATGGATTTTGACAGGCGCAAAATCATAATAAGGGTGAAAGACAACTGGCGTCCCAAGACTTCTGAAAGGGAAATACCGATCAATAATGGCCTATTTGATCTATTAAAGAAGCATAAAGAGACCACTAAGAGAGGTTCCTATGTATTTCACAATAAAGAAGGCATAAGAATTGCCGAAAACAGGCTAAGAAAGCGCCTTATGGCCTTAACAAAGAGATGCGGATTTCCTGATGTTACAAAACTTCATACCCTTCGCCACACGTTCGCTAGCCACCTCGTCATGAAAGGTGTAGATTTACCAACAGTAAAGAAACTTATGGGGCACTCCAAAATAGAGACAACTATGATATATGCTCATTTAGCAGATGCTCATGTAGACAAAGCTGTAGAGAAATTGGGGTTTTAAGGTTATGCGTAAAAAATATTTCGAAAAAAATAAATCTGCTTGGGAAAAGTTAGGTATTAGTTATAAGGCTTTTCTTAAGAAAGAAAAAGAAATATCAAAGTATACAAAAAAAGGATATAGGTTTGAAAATTCTCTATTTTCAAGAGTTGTAAATCTTCATATCGATTCAATGGGCTATACATATGATTTATTGCACAACGGCGATAAAGATTTATTTTATAATGCTTTTATAAAATTGGGCGTAAAAGTTTTACACAACTCTGAAGCCATAAGGAATTTAGTCAATTTTGGTCTTTTTGGCAGCGGAAATACACTTTATCGTCCATTACTTTTTGATACTATGATGATTTGGTATCTCTATTTTAATCCACATCTAACAAAATATTGGCTTGAGGAAAGTTTTGTTACTTATAAAGACAAAAAATGGCGCAGTAAATTTTCTGAGTCGACTATTATTAAGAATCTAAAGGAAAAAGGGAAAAAATACAAATTAAATTTAGATTATGAAATGGATTTTGCATTTTACAGTAAACCAGCACATCCGTGCCATTTTGGAGTTAGGTTTTTTCAAAATGATAAGAACGAGTTGTCATATCTTCCAGATTTTAGCATGTCGATAGGTCACTACCTTTTTATTGAGGTACTTTCTTTATTGCCTTTTCCTACTCAGGTTCTATTGCTGAAGGAAAAAGATAGAAGTGCAGATAACCATAAAATATGGTTATTAAGACACAAATATAATGATATTATGCCTATACTTAACGAATTAGGTAGAAAAACAGCTAAGTTTCATAAAGAGTATTTTGGTGCTAAACCCAGCGAAGAAATAACAAAAAGTTAATATATGAACCAAGATTATGAATTTGTCCATAATTTAATGCTAGATTCTTGTAGTTTTGATGCCTCTGCTACCGAAGAAAAATCAGCTTGTGAGCAGATATTAAAATGGGAGACAGAAGGTATAATAATTCCTATTATCCCGCATTCCGTTATGAAGGAAATTGGCGCCAAAAGCACTCCTTTATGGAAAAAAGAAAAAGCAAGAGGATTTGTTACTACTTATGATATTGGATTGACCCCCGAACAAAAAACGAAATTAGAGGAAATAAACAAAATAATCGCAGGTAGAGGCAAAGAAGAAAAATATCATAACGATGCGCTCCATATTTTGATATCCCAAGATTCCGGAGAGTATTTTGTAACGGCAGATATTAGACTAATAGATAAAAGGGAAGAAATCTACAAGGTTTTACCTGGCATCAAGATTGTTAAACCTTCGGAGTTTGTGAAAATAGTTGAAGAGGATAAGAATCAATGGGTGAGGCGTAAAGAATGGAGAAAACGCCAGGGGCTCCCTCCGGATTTCATATAAAAAGATGGGCGCTTTTTGGGCACAAAGAAATAAGCCCAAGTAATAAACTAGCTGTAATCAAATAAGTTGTGTTAAAAAAGCGAAGAACAAGGTGTTCTTAGATATTTAAGATACAAGAGTGAAAGGGTGGAAGGATGGATAATAAATATAAATTTATTTTCGGAGGAATTATTATTGTAGCTTCAATTATAATAGCCAGCTTTATGACTATTCGCGTGATTACAGATACGATTACTAGAATAGTTGCTATAGGGCTTTTAAGTATTTTATTAAGTTTGTTTATATATTTCTTATGTAGATTTATAAAAGAACTGTTTTTAGTATTATTCGGTTGGTTGTTCATTAAAGAAAAACACGCCAAAACCAAAGCAAAGAGTATGTTCTGGCGCTGTCCTAAATGTGGAGCTAAAATCAGCAAAGGATATAGAGCAGGACCTTTTGCAGCCCATGCCCGAATAGTTGGAACAACTGACTGTGAAATTTGTGGAGCTCAGGTTAACATACAGGATATTTATAGCGGAAAGTATGATGTTGATTTAAAAATGTTTGATGGCACAAAAAAGGCTTTAGAACCTTGTCAATTTTTGAACTCTAAAGGACAATGTGTCCCTCCGGGTCACCCAGAACAATCTGTATCATGCAGCTTTACCGGAAATTCTTATGAATTTTGCTCTGTATATCCAGAGCTGCTAAGACAAAAGGCTGAAATAAGAGCAAAAGATGCAGAGTAGATAGTAACGTGAGAGGAACGAAGGACAAATAGTCTTCAGCAGGGATTGAATAAGGAGAGGTATTTATGAAAAGCGAAAGTAATATTCAGCGTCCACCTTCTCGCCGTGACACATTTTTAATTATGTTGATGGCAATCTTAATTGTTGGACCCGTCATTTTTGTGAGTTATTACTGTGCTCCTAAGGTGCCAAAGGAAGGATTTTTTACAAAAATATTTTATATAACCGGTGAAAGCACAGTTGTAGATCTGAAAACTGGACTAATGTGGCAACAAAAGCTATTTGCAGAAAGATTTGGCAAGTCTTTAGACCATCTTCCAGAAGAAAATATCACCCTTGGAGGATATAATGATTGGCGCGTGCCCAGTTCTAAAGAACTCCTAACTCTTTATGATAATATAGGAGAAGCAAGAGATATATTAAAGAAGAAGGCATGTGCAGAGAAGGGATTTAAGCACATATTGTCAGTTATATATTGGTATTTTGCTGATGAGGGCGAAAACCATAGGTTTCCACCTTTCATCAATATTGATGGACCAGATGGAATATTTTGCTCAGAAAACAGCCGCAGATGGAAAAAGCCAGCTTTTAATGAAAAGCTAGACAAAAATAATTATCTAATATACAGCAGTAGAGATTTTGTGGATTTTTCAGATGGGGAGAGAAAAACGAAAGAATTATATCACGGAGGCCAGAGTATTAGGATAGAGGGTAATAAAATTATTCGTACAGAATACTTTGGTAAAAAAGGAGGTTGGAGCCCCCATTGGTTGTTAGTGAGAGAAGAAGATGAAAAAAGCATGTCGGAAATTTATAATAAATTAGAACAATATAAGGGGGAGAACAAATAGTTCTTAACCTCAAAGGTGGTTAAGGAAATTAAAAAAGAGACGAGGACAAATGCAAGAAGAGATTAAGTGTATTCGGTGTGGAAGACAACCTTCGCAGCAATTGGAAAATGGAGAATATTGGTGTAGTTGGTGTGGACAAGCCTTCAAGCCTGGAGAGAAAGATACTGTCAAAGATGAAGAAATGTTGCGTAAGCCACAATCGCCAGGTAATCAAATTCCTACTGTTCCTTCGATTATCTTGGCTGTTATCACATTCTTTTTATTTCAGGCAGGCTTAGGGCCTTTAGCTATAGTGCTTATTATAGTTGCAGCTATATTTCTTGCTTTTAGAAAGAAAGGCAATAAAAATACACCAAAAAAAGTGTAATTTAAGCTTGACAATACACCAAAAATAGTGTAGACTTATAGTGGAGGTTAAATGTATGAAGTAATCTTTTATACAGACAATCGAGATAGATGTCCAGCAGATGAGTTTCTAGATGATTTACAAAGCAAAGTGAGAGGAAAAGTAGAGAAATGGATAGAAAAGCTTGAAGAAGATGGCCCAAATTTACCAAGGCCATATGCGGATACCGTTAAAGGTAAGATTCGAGAGCTTAGAATAGTCTTTAGTCCTAATTATTATAGGTTTTTGTACTTTTTCTTTGGCAAAACAATTGTTATAACCCACGGTTTTGTTAAGAAAACCGATAAGATTCCTGAAACAGAAATAGAAAGAGCCGGACGAATGATGCAAGATTTTTTGCAGAGAGTAAAAAGGGGTGAAATTAAGCTATGAAAAAGAAAGTTAGGAGATTCAGGGACAGGTTGAAAGAGGATCTAAAAGATCCCGAATTTCGTAAAGCATTCGATGATGAAGAGGTCTATGCTTCTTTGGCTATCCAAATAGCCAAGATTAGGGAAAGAGAGCATCTGAGCCAAAAAGAATTAGCCGAAAGGTTACATACTACTCAACAGACTATATCCAGGTTGGAGAATGTTCATAACGAAAGCTATGCCTTATCTACTTTGTTAAAACTTGCTCATGCATTGAATAAACAATTGAAGGTAGAGTTTGTTTAATAGTGTTATTGTATAGAAGTAACTTTTTGCAAGTTTTTTTGCCGACACATCCTTCTCAGCCACATTAAGCTTGTAGCCTTCCCCAAAAATAGATAAATAACCTATATTAATATCAAGGCCCAAATTTTGGGCCTTTTTTATTGGGTGATTGTTGCCAAACAGCCCGAAAGTGCAACAACCTATAGAGGATGCTTAAATATAATTTGAAGGATACTTACGAAGCACCCTCAAAGTGCACCTACTTATAGAAAGGAATTAAACTTTTTTAAAATCGGGGTTGTAAAAAGGCCCCAAAGTGCACCTACCTATAGAGGGCCTGAAAGGAATAGGGATGAACAATTTACCTAAAAACCAGGGATTTTACCCGATGACCAGGGTGATGACTAGGGGGTTGAATGTTGTTTTGAGGCGCTTTCTGTATCTGCTTGCCTCGCTTGATGTTGTGCCAACATCATCAGCTGACCACT
>JAFGHF010000040.1 GCA_016939375.1 Candidatus Omnitrophota bacterium
CCTGGCGCTCGCCTTTACGCGGCTTACGTGTCGTCGCGGAAACCGACTCCACCAACGGCCTGCTGGCCGCGACCGTCTTGACCAACCGCTCACATAAAGTCGTCTTGCCCGAACCCGAGGGAGCGGAAACTACAAATAAGATGCCTTTGCGGCCCAAGCTTTTAACTCGCCTCTTCAATGCGTTGAGTCAGCGTTTGCGGCTGAATACTGGAGAGGATCACATGGCCGCTGTCGGTGATCACTATCGACCGGGTGCGGCGGCCGTTGGTGACGTCTACCAGCTTACGCTCTTTTCTCGCTTCTTCTTTCAGTCTTTTCATCGGGGCGGCGCCGGCACTGGCGATACAGACTATCCGAGCGGCGGCCACAATATTATCGAAACCCAGGTTCACTGTCTTCATCGTCGAGACCTAAACAATCACTCCACGTTCTGCAGCTGCTCGCGCACTTTTTCGATCTGGCTTTTGATCTTGATCACCCAACGCGAGATGCGGAAACTGCTGGCTTTAGCGCCGATGGTGTTGGCCTCGCGGAACATCTCCTGGGCGATGAAGTCAGCTTCCTTGCCTGTCTCCTTAGGGGTACGCAGGGCGCTTTTAAACCCCTCGAGGTGGCTCTTAATCCGGGTAAGCTCTTCGCTGACATCGCTGTTGCGCACAAAAAGCGCCACTTCTTCGGCGATCCTTTCCCGGTCCGGCTTTTTTATCCCCGAAAACGATTTCACCTTTCTAAACAGGTTTTCCCGGTATTTCTCGATCACTTTGGGCAGATGGTTCTCGATATTTCCCAAATAGGCACGGATCACCCGCAACCGCTTGACCAGGTCCTTTTGCAGCCTTTTGCCCTCGGCCTCGCGCATCCGCTGCAACTTTTGCAAGGCATGGTCCAGTGCCCTTTTTAATTGCGGCCAGAGCAGTTGCGCCTCGTCTTTGGGCTGCTTATAGGTGATCACTTCCGGCATGGAGATGATCTCGGTGATGCCGATGTCGTCTTTGAGCCCCAGGTTCTTTTTCAGTTTCATCATCTCCTGATGGTATTTTTTAGCTACCTGGGTGTTGAGCGAAAACGGTACCCCCGCTTTTCGCTTGCTCTCCCAAGACACGGAAAGACTGACCCTGCCTCTTCTGATCTGCTTTTTTACATGGTCCCTGACCCGGTCTTCAAAGATAGAGAGGTTATTGGGCAAACGACAGATCAGGTCGAAATATTTATGGTTTAAGCTTCTGATCTCTACGGTAAATGTACCGTTTTGATCGATGGCCCGGCCTTTGCCGTACCCGGTCATGCTTTTAATCATAGGATCTCCTCATCTGCTTATGCGCCAATACGATACGCTATACGCTATACGCTAATTTATGCCCAGACACTGACTTTTTGTTCTTTGCGCAGTTCGGTCTTAGTGGGATATAAGTCCAAGATGATTTCCTCAGGCGCAAACCAAAGCTTGATCTCCCGCTCCGCTTCTTCGGTGTTGCGGGATGTATGGATCACGTTTTCATATACGCCTCTGGTGGTAATACGACCGTATGCGCCCCTTATGGAAACCGGGTCTGCCTCTTCCGGGTTAGTGGCCCCGGCTAATTCCCGCACTTTGTTGATCGCTCCTTCTCCCCAATACACCATAGCCATCACCTTGCGCCGCTCATGCAATTCACCCCGGATATACTTGATCAATTCTTCAAAAAATGGCTTATCTCGCATCTGGTAATAATGTTCTTCAGCCAGCTTGCGGCTGACCCGGGTGATCTTCGCGGCTACTATCTCCAATTTAGTCTCTGATAGGCGGGTCAACACATTACCGGTCAATGATTTCTTCAGTCCGTCCGGCTTAATCAACACCAGGGTTTGTTCATTCATCCAGCCCTTCCTTGTTTAGTAAACTTTATTTTACACAAATAACAACTGTTATTTTTGCACATTAAAGGTTACTCAATAGCTTTAATTAGTTATTTACTGCTTTTGAGCAATTTAACTAATCTATCCAGGTCATGCAACGAATAATATTCAAGAATGATCTTGCCGCGCTTACGACTAGGGATAATACGTACCTTAGTACCTAACGCCAGTTGGAGTTGATGTTCCAGGTCTAGGACATGAGGATCTCTCGCTGTCTGCTTCTTTTTTCTGATCTTTCCCGAGCGCTTGGTGGCGATCTGCTCCAGCTCCCTGACTGTAAGCTGGCGGGAGATCGTTTGCCTAAAAAACCGGTCTTGCTCTTCTATCTCTTTGAAGCCCAAGATCGTACGGGCGTGCCCCATTGTGATCAAACCTTGACGCAAGGCATCTTGGATCTCTTTTGGTAACTTCAGTAACCGCAATGTGTTAGAAACAGAGCTGGGGTCTTTACCTACCATACGGGCGATCTTCTCCTGGGTAAATGAAAACTCTGTGAGCAGCTGCTGATAGGCCTGGGCCTCTTCCAACGGGTTGAGCTCTTCGCGTTGAATATTCTCAATGATAGCGAGCTGCAAGGCTTCGGCATCTTCTACTTCTTTTACAATCGCCGGTATCTCTGTAAAGCCCAGTTTACCGGCCGCCCTAAATCTTCTTTCCCCGGCTATTAACTCATAACCGTCTTTCTGCGGCCTGACCAAGACCGGTTGGATCACACCCTTCTCTCTGATAGAGGCTATAAGCTCATCCATCTTTTGCGGGTTAGCCGCTTGGCGGGGCTGATATTTCCCTTGTTTAATCGCGGATAGCTTTATTTGCACCACCTTGTCTTTTTCGCTCACCGGCTTATCAGGCATCAATGCGCTTAAGCCCCTGCCTAGAACTTTTCGGTCCATATGGCTCCTCCTTTGTCCGGAAACATTGCCGCCGCCCTGTTAACGTTGCTCATAAATGTTTACTCCGCCCTCTTTTTCAAGCTGTAGGCCCTCAGGCGGCACGAAACCCGGTCTTGATCCTGCTGCCTCATTCTGGCCTTGCTCCTTTGCCATAACGCCTGATAAAGTATTTTCGATGTCCTGATCGTTGATTTGTTCCGGGCCTACGATTTCCTTGCATAACTCCCAATATTTCTGGGCCCCGATCGATTTGCGATCATACAAAACTATAGGCTTGCCAAAACCGGGGGCCTCGGTCAATTTGATGTTTCTTGGTATCACCGTGTTGTAAACCTTGTGTTTAAAATAGGTTCTGGCTTCTTCAATCACCTCGTTAGTCAGATTGGTACGATAATCCGCCATTGTCAGTAACACTCCCTCTATTTCCAAGGTGGGGTTTAAATGATCTTTTACCAGGTTCATGGTGCGTGCCAAAAGGCTTAAGCCCACTAGTGCATAATATTCGCACTGTATAGGGATGATGATAGAATCTGCAGCGGTAAGCGCATTGATAGTAAGCAGACCTAGAGATGGGGGGCAATCTATGATGATCAAGTCAAAATTATCTTTGATGTTTTCCAGGGCCTTTTTGAGGCGAAATTCCCGCCCCATAACACCTACAAGCTCGACTTCGGCCCCGGTAAGGTCAAGATGGGAAGGCAATAAGGAAAGATTGGGCACGGATGTCTGCAACATGACATCTGCCACGCTGACTTGTTCCAGAATAGTATTGTAGATGCTGTGTTGTAAGCCTTTATGATCTACGCCCAAGCCGGTGGTGGCATTGCCCTGTGGGTCAATATCTACCAGCAAAACCTTCTTTTTGGCAGCGGCTAAAAATGCGCAAATGTTTACGGAGGAAGTGGTTTTGCCTGTCCCGCCCTTTTGATTACAAATGGCGATTATTTTGCCCATATATAGTATCAATCCTAACATTCCACGTGGAAACTTTTAGCTGGGGCAACATTCCACGTGGAAACTTTCAACATTCCACGTGGAAACTTTTAGCTGGGGCAACATTCCACGTGGAAACTTTTAGGCACCACTATATTATATTTATATTAAATGGTTTGTCAAGCAAAATCAGCCCTTCTTTAATGTCACCCTTACCCGGGCTGGCCTTGCTCCTTCCATCCCAAAAAGCCCTTTGTTCTCTTCAGAAAGGATCTCCACCCGCACTTGGTTGCGGGAAACACCTAATTGCTTCAAGGCGATCTTAATCGCCTCTTGGGAGGTCCGACCCTCTACTTCAATGCTGTCCATAAGGCTTCACCTCACAGGTTATGTAACAACAGCGACAACCTGTGACTTCTTTTTAATCAAAAGCTGTTGTAATGACGTAACTAAGTTAAAAATAAACCAATAAAGCACGACTCCCGAAGGCAGGCTGGCGAAGATCCATGTTAAAAGTATAGGGAACATAATACTCATCATCTTGGCCTGCTCCTGTTGTGCCCCCCCTGTTGTACCCATCCCGGTTAATTTTTGTTGGATAAACATGCTGATTCCCATCAATATAGGCAAAATATAATATGGATCCATGGCCGAGAGGTCTTTTATCCAGCCGATAAAATGGGCCCCCCGCAACTCGATAGAATTATATAAGACCACATAAAGCGCAAAAAATACAGGCATTTGCAATATAAGAGGCAAACAACCACTTTGACAGCTGGCTAAAGGGTTGATGCCCTTTTTGTGATAAAATTCCATTAGTTCCTTATTCAGTTTTTGTGGGTTATCTTTATACTTTACCCGCAGTGCATCCATTTCCGGCTGGATGGACTTCATCTGCTCCTGCATCCTCTGCATCGACTCAAAGCTGCGATGCGTAAAAGGATACAATACGACTTTGGTGGCAATGCACAAAAGGATGATCGCCCAACCGAAATTACCTGTCCACTTGGAAAAAAATACCAGGGTTAAATAAATGAAGCGGGCGATAGGACCGAAAAACCCATAATCTATTGATTTCTCTAAGCTTACGTCTGCTTGTCCCAAGCGGGATTCTTTTTTGGGCCCCATATACAGCCGAAATCTATATGTGCCATTGCCGGTCCAAGGCAAGCTCAATGCCACCTTGTGTTCCCCAACCTTATTCTTTTCAATAAGTACCGATTCAGCACCCTGATCAGGGATCAAGGCCTTTATGAAATATTTATTGACCAATCCAGCCCAGAGGACTTTGCCATGGTCATGTGCACGCTGTATATCCTCACCTTCTTCTTGGCGGCTGTATTTCTCCTTGTCCACCCATTGTTGCTGGCCGTTGTCAAAATAGGTGATCGGGCCGTTGTAGGCCTGCATCCTCCGGCCGCGCTGGATCTGAGGTAAGCCGATATCCGGACCCAAAAATAGCAGGAAATTCCCTTTTTCAAGATCGGCCTTGGCCCATCCGGAAAATATTATGTCTAACTCTATGATATAACTTGAGTTAGAAAATGAATAGGTCTTTTCTATACTGCGGCCCCGGGCATCCCGATATACAAAACTGATGCTTTCTGTTGCCTCTTCTCCGCTTAAAACGACCTTGTTTTTTGAGCTGCTATATATCGCTGAGTTGAGCTTTTGGTTTTCTAACTCATTGCCAGGCAATAAGATAGTTGGTGCATAATCTGCATCCAATTGCGCGGCTAAAGAAACCATTTCGGCGCTTGTAGGCTCTTGCTCCATTCTATTGACCAACAGTTCCAGCTTCTCTTTTTGCCGCCTCAAAAGTGGCTTGGCCTCCTCAGGGGCAGCGCTGATCTGTTGATTAAGTTGCGCGAGCTGTTTATTTACCTCGGGCAGGGAGACTTTTTCTTCAGGGTAGTTCTTTAACTGGCAGCTTTTAATCCTTGCTCCGCTTGATGTTATAACAATTGTCAGCAGGTCGGTCTCTACTGACACACTGCTGGCCTGGTCCAGGGAGCTGATCTTGGAAGAATCTGTGGCCGGTATCTCGAGCTTCGCAGCTTTCTCGGCAGGAGCAGGGGAAAGCGAAGCGGGTCGATCTTGGGAGATTTCTATCTCCTGGCGGGGGTATCTTTGGGCTAAATAATAATTGTATCCTATTATTACCAAAAGCGATAAAGAAAATGCCAGTAATGTCTTTTTGCCCATAAACTCTCCTATTTTACCGGATCGTAGGAATCGGCTTGGCTAAATGGATGGCAGCGCAAAAGTCGCTTGGTGGATAGAAGCACACCTCGCAATAGGCCCTTTTTGATTATCGCCTCTTTGGCATAAGCCGAACAGGTGGGATAAAAGCGGCAGCGCGGTAACATCAAGACTGATAAATAGTTACGATATAAATCTATCGCCCATAAAGCAGCTTGGGATATTTTTTTACTTATTACTCTAATTAGCAGCATAATAGTATTATTGTAGCCGGTCCGTTTTCAAAACACCTGCCTTCTTGGCCAGGTCCAAGATCTCACCCTGCAGCTGGGCAAAGCCTACCTTTTTTTGATCAAATCTCCGCGCGTTGAGCACTATATCGTAACCGGGTAAGAACCTGCTCTTGGTCTGCCTAAAGGCCTCCCGCAGGTGCCGTTGCACCAGGTGCCGCTGAGTGCTCAACTTAAAGCTTCTTTTGGCCACACACAGCCCCAGGCGAGGGTAAGGGAGATCCCGGCGGCGGATATAGTAGAGAATCAAATGGGGCCCCTGTATCCTGAGCCCCTTGGAATAAGTCTCCTGAAACTCGCGGCTGCGCCAGATCTTCTCCCGCTTCTTTAGCCCGGCAGAGGCATTCATGCGCTGAGGATCTTTTTGCCTTTGCGTCGTCGCCTGGCGAGTACCGCCCGGCCCCCTTTAGAAGCCATTCGGCGGCGAAAACCGTGCCTTCTCTTGCCTTTTAATTTTGTTTTCGGCCTAAGTGTCTTTTTCATAGTATGGAGAAAAATTATAACACAAATTTATTTTAAGTCAAGTAAAATATGCGGAGAGACGCGATTTCGCTGCGCCGAATTTTAAAAAATTATCTTGCAAATGATTTTGGCCTTTGGTATAATAGCGCATCATTGTCGGGCAGAGAGCGCCTGACGAACGACAATGTTTTTTTGGGGCGCTTACATAACCTGTGGATAACGTGTGAATAAAGTGGTGAAGGATGGGGGAAGAGGTTTCCCAAGTTTGGTCTAACTTACTGAAACTAATCGAGCAACAGCACGGCAACGAGACTGTCGAGACCTGGTTCCGCCCTATAAAGGCGGGAGAGTTTACCGATAATAAGCTGACGCTGGAAGTCCCGAATAAGTTTTTTCAGACCTGGATCAAAGAACATTATCTGGGGGCCATCGAGGATAATCTCAAGGCGCTGACTCATCAAGAGGCGGTCACCGTGGAGTTGCAGGTGGCCCAGCCGGACCAAGCAGATACCGCCCAGCAGCAGGACGCCAAACCTAAACAGAGGCGCTGGTTTTTCCGTCCGCCCACGCCGACCAAGACACAGGACGAAGAAACGCTGGAGCTCAACCCCCGCTTCAATTTTGAGACCTTTGTGGTGGGCCCGAGCAACAGATTCGCCCATGCGGCCTCTTTGGCCGTGGCCGAATCCCCGGCCCGCTCTTATAATCCCTTGTTTATATACGGAGGGGTGGGCCTGGGCAAGACCCATCTGATGCAGGCTATCGGCACGCACATCAAACAACGCAATTCCGGCCTGCACGTGGCTTATATTTCCAGCGAAAAGTTCACCAACCAGTTGATCAGTGCCATCCAGCACCGCACCACGACCGATTTTCGCCAAAAATACCGCAATATCGACGTACTGCTGATCGACGACATCCATTTTATCGCCGGCAAGGAGTCGACCCAAGAGGAGTTTTTCCACACCTTTAACGCCCTATACGATGCGCACAAACAGATCGTGCTCTCCAGCGACCGCTTCCCCAAAGACATCCCCTCATTAGAAGAAAGGTTGGTCTCCCGCTTTGAATGGGGCCTGGTGACCGACATCCAGCCGCCGGATCTGGAGACGCGGATAGCCATTTTAAAAAAGAAGAGCGAGCAAAACGGGGTAGAGATACCCGATGAGGTGATATTTTTTATAGCCGAGAAGGTCCGCCTGAACATCCGCGAGTTGGAAGGGGCCCTGGTCAGAGTGGCGGCCTACTCTTCACTGACCAACGAAAGTGTATCTTTAGACCTGGCGCATTCGGTGCTTAAAGATATGTTCCGGGAGGAAAAGAAGGTCTCTATCGACGAGATTCAAAAGACAGTGGCCGCGCATTTCGATATCCGGCTATCGGATATGAAGGCCAAGAAAAGAAGCAAGGCCATCGTCTACCCCCGGCAGATAGCTATGTATCTGGCCCGCTTGCTCACCGATCACTCATTGCCGGAGATCGGAGAATATTTCGGTGGCCGGGACCACACCACCATCCTTCATGCTTACGAAAAGATCGAAAAGGCGCGCAAGGGCGATACGAAGTTAAAAGAGCTGTTGCGCAAGCTGACCATGGAGATAAAGAGTGGATAACTTGTGCCTGGAGTCGTATGTTTTGGCTGTTGACAACCCTTGTGGATAATCTGTGGATGGCTTATCTTGGTTTTTCCACAGGGTTTTTTCTTCTTAGTATTTGATTCGAGGTAAATAATGAGTTTATACACGGTATCCAACGCCCTATTAATACGATTACTATCTTTATATAGATATAACTAAATAACAAAAGGAGATTTTTAATATGAAAATAGTGACCGAGAAAAACTCATTACTGAAATCGATTCAGACGTTACAGACAGCGATCTCCAGCAAGACCACCCTACCGATACTTTCCAATTTTTTGATCGAGACGCAAAAGGGCAAGGTACATATGGCGGCTACAGACCTGGATGTAGGGATATCGCTGAGTATCCCCGTGGATATCATCGAGGAGGGCGGGATCACCATCCCGGCCAAGAGATTCGTGGACATCATCCGCGATCTTCCCGACGGAAAGATCGATATCAACGTACGCAAAAACAACGCTATTTCCATAGAATCACAGAAATGTTTCTTTAAATTGATGGGGCTGCCCAAAGAAGAATTCCCTAAATTACCAAAATTACAAGACAAAGAAAGCTTCGCCACGGAGCAGCAATTATTGAAGAACATGCTCAATCTGACCGCCTTCGCCGTTTCTCATGACGAGACCAAATATATCTTAAACGGCGTGCTTTTTGCGGTCAAAGGCAAAAAGATCAGATTGGTGGCCACGGATGGCCGCAGGCTGGCCCTGATCGAAAAAGACTTAACCCAGAACACCGACTTAAAAAGAGAGGTAATCGTACCGATCAAGGCGATCCAGGAACTGATGCGCAACCTGGGTGACGAGGGAACGGTCAAGGTCGTCTTTAGTGAAAACCAGATCTCCTTTCAATTCGATAATATAATGTTGATCTCCCGCCTGATCGAGGGGCAATTCCCTAACTACGAACAGGTGATCCCTAAAGAGGGCAAAGATAAGATCGTGGTGGACCGGGAGACCTTTCTCTGGGCGGCGAAAAGGGTATCTAATCTCACCTCTCCCGATTCACAATCGATAAAAATCGACCTGTTTAAAGACAAGCTTATTTTCTCCAAAAACAGCCCGGATATGGGTGAGGCCAAGGAAGAGATCGACATCGAACATAAGGGCGACGAATTTTCCGTGGGGTTCAACCCGGATTATCTTATCGACGCACTGAAAAGCTTAAAAGACCAAAGTGTAAGTTTAGAGTTGACGGGGCCGGAAAGCCCGGGTATAATCAGGGCCCAAGACAACTATGTCTATATAGTCTTGCCGATGCAGCTCACCTAATGGTTGCTAAACCTTGGCC
>JAFGHF010000041.1 GCA_016939375.1 Candidatus Omnitrophota bacterium
GTGCGCAGGGCGGGACTTGAACCCGCACGGCAAAAGCCACACGCCCCTCAAACGTGCGCGTATACCAATTCCGCCACCTGCGCAAAAAGTAAAAATAAGAGCCTTTCTCCGAGAAAGGCTCTTCTCTCATACACAAATAAAAAATAGACAATAATCTCTTATGATTTTGATTTAAGTATTTCCAACAAGGTAAGCGCTATAGCCAACAAAAGGCATGTGTTAGTAAATTGCAGAAAGGCCTGAGCTTCGATTGAGCTGGGGCCTATCGGCTTAAGAGTCATCCTTGAGATTATTCCTACTACCAAACTTATGCCTGCTGCCGCAATAGCACCATTAATAATTGCTTTCATATACCCTACCTCCTCCCCCTTTTTAAAGGTAGTTCTAATAATAAGATATATCAAAATAATTATACTACAATAAAGACAACTGTCAAACAGTTTTTACATCTATTTATGTTCTTCGCTGAGCTTCTTTTCCATCCTATGCATCTTGCGCATTTTTCGCTCAATAAAACCGATGGTCCTAATGCCCAGCAACACCCCCATTGCCAGTAAGATCAAAAGCATGAAAGCATATTCGATAGGAATAAGCACAAAAAGGAAGGCAATCAAACCAAAATACGCGCACACAACGTAAAGAAAGAGGACCACTTGCCTTTGAGAAAGGCCCATATTGAGCAACCTATGGTGTAAGTGCTGCCTATCCGGCCTATAAATATGATGCTTTTTCAAAATTCTCCTGATAATAGCCAATAAAGTATCGAATATGGGGATCACTAAAACCGTGAGCGGGATTATCAAGGCCATACTTGTGGCCATCTTGCGTGAACCTAAAAGGGAAATCGCCGCAAGCGCAAAACCTAAAAACATGCTCCCGGTATCACCCATAAATATCTTTGCCGGGAAGAAATTATAACGCAAAAAGCCTATTGAGCAGCCCATCAAGGCAACGATCAGAAATATGGTCTCTGTGTTGGATTTAAAAAGGGCTATATAGAAAAGGGCCAAAGAGCTTATAGCCGTAAGTCCGGCCGCCAAACCATCCAGGCCATCGCTTAGATTTACGGCGTTCATCAGCGCTACCATCCAAAAGACTGTAAGCAAAAGGCTGGCCAATAGGTTGAGCTGAATCTGACCTCCTAAGGGGTTAGTGATAAACTCTATCTTTAGCCCTAAAGAAAAAGCCAGGACAGCGGCAAGGACCTGTCCGGCGAGTTTGACCAAAGGGTGGATATCCTTTAAATCATGGTATACTCCCAACAAAAGCACGGCCAATCCCCCAAAGACCAGGCCCAATATATGAGGAGCAAACTCTTCTCTAAAGTCTTTGTTTATAAAAAAGGCAAATAACACAGCCGCCATAAAGGCTATAAAAATGGCTATCCCGCCTAGCGTAGGGACCGGTTTGGTATGCACTCTTCTTTTTCCGGGTCTATCCAATATCTGATATTGCAAAGATATCTTTCTCATACTGGGCGTCAAGACAAGCGCTACCACTAAGGATATTAGAAATACGTAGGCAATATTGCTAAGAAGCATTTATTCCCCTTTTCCCTAAGTCGATTACTATAAAATAATCCCTGTCAACCTGTTTGATTCTGTAGTCGTTTAATCCGCATTTTTGCAACATATTCTCTATTTGACCTCTAGTATAAAAATACACCGGATAGTTCTTTAATGCAAGACGAATTTTTCTTATTCCCGACCTAAGCATCCACTTTACAGGAAGGCTGAGGACGATCTTGTCTTTAGTAATACTTGCCATCTTCTGTAAAAGTGGCTGCGGGTCTTTAAAGTATTCTAATACGCCTATAGCCAGACAGATATCAAACTTATCCTTAAAGCCGTATGCGAGAAAGTCTGCCTTAATGAACTTGCACATTTGGCTTACATCGTTTATTCTAGCAAGCTCTCTGGCAATGGCAAGCATATTTTCAGAAAAGTCAATTCCGGTAACATCCGCTCCTACCTTGGCTAAGGCAACCGAATATCTTCCTGAACCGCAACCGACGTCTAAGATGGTCTTGACTTTAGGGGACGAGCACTCTTTTAAAGTCAACTCAAAGCGTTTGTACATGCTTTTTCTAAACAAAGAATCTATGAGCTTGCGCAATAGACTCTTCTTTTTTGAATATATAATGTCGAAATCGGCAGCGGTCTTTTCAAAATATTGCTCTATTGCCTTACTTTCATCCAATGCGCAACACCTCCTTTACAGGAGCAAAATTAAAATCTCCCAAAAGGGCTTTGAGCTTACCTGCGACTGAGGAGATATTAAAATAATGAGTAAAGCTGCGGTCAAAGCGGATATCCAGTTTAGGTTGCTGGGTGTCTATTTCCCAAGGATGCACATAAATCTGCGCAGGCTGTCCTTGAGAGTTAAGCCTGCGTATTGCCGTCTTGATCAAGAAGTACGGCAAGAAGCGAAAGTAGAAGCCTCCGGCGATAGGAAAATTTGCGCCCATTAGCCTTATAGTTGAAGGAGGAAATTCTATCAAATCCGGCTTGGCATCATAAGGAAACCGGGGGGCATCCGCTATGCCGTAGCGGGGATGGATGGTAGGGAAAATGCTGCAGTCATAGCGCAGGCCTTGCTCAGCCAATATGTCCAAAGTCCACAGCGTATCTTTGACTATAGAAAAACTCGCCGCCCTATGGCCTAAGATCTTTTTTCCGATTATGTCCTCAAGAAGCACGAGGGAATCCTTTAAATCTTTGCTAAAAGCATCTTTATCCTGGCGATATATTAAGCGGTGCCAAAAACCATGCGTGGCTATTTCATGCCCCTGCGCATCGATCTCTTTTACCAGGTGAGGAAATTTATTGGCAATATAACCCAAAACAAAAAAAGTAGCTTTTATATCTTTATCGGCCAGTATGGCCAATATCTTTTCTGTATTTTGCACAACTCTGCTTTCGTATTCATCCCATTTCTCAGCAGGGATATTGTGCTCCACACCGCAGACATGGTACCAGTCTTCTATATCGATAGTCAAGGCATTGATCATTTTATTTCCTGTATCCAAATTCAAAATTTAAAATGCAAAATTAAAAACTATAGTTTTGAATTTTTAATTTTAAATTTTTAATTTCTTTCTGATAAGTTGCTCATAGAGCTCAACTATATCGGCAACCATTTTCTCTCTGGAAAATCTATAGCCTACCCACTCAGCCGCTGCCCTTGCCATTTGTCCCCGCAAGGTCGCGTCTTTGAGCAATTTAATAATAGCCGCGGCAAATGCCTTATCGTCTCCCGGAGAAACCAATATTCCTGTTTGGCCGTCATTTACTATATCGGGGATCCCGCCTACTTTGCTGGCTACCACAGGTTTTCCTTCGGCCTGGGACTCCAGAACAACCCTGCCCATGCCTTCATAAAAAGAAGCTAATACTGAGACATCAAATATGGTAGTGATCCTTTCAACGTCCTGGCGCAAACCCGTAAATATACACTTTTGGCTGATATTTAGTTCTTGGGCAAGCTGGATCAGCCTATCCTTTAATGGTCCCTCTCCTACGATCAAAAACCTCACATTAGGGACATCTGCTATTGCCCTAGCTGCAGCGCGCAAAAATACCTCTACCCCTTTTCCCGGCGCTAGCCTGGTAACCGTGCCTACGACAAATTCATCTTGGGCTATCCCAAAATCGCGTTTTTTCGCACTGACATCAAGACCTTTTTTGAATTGCGCTAAATCGATTCCGCTATATATGGTAACGAATTTTTCAGCCGGCGCTATGTGCGCCTTAATAAATTCATCCTGCAGGGGCCTAGAAATAGCGATATACTTATCGGCAAAAGGAGCGGCAAATTTCTCTACACAATAAAACAGTTTTCTCTGGAAGGCACTTAGATTGGAATAGAGGAATACACAGCTATGCACGGTATGGATGATTATCGGCACCCGGCAACATCTCGCAGCCAGCCGGCCCAATATTCCGGCCTTGGAATTGTGCGTGTGCACTATATCAAACCTCTCTCTTTTTATTAAACGCTTAAGCTCAAAAAAAGCCAATATATCTTTGAAAAAGTTGATCTGATTAGCTAAGTGCGGTATTACCTCGGTGCGTAGATTCATTTTTCCAGCCTCATCCAAAAGGGCTCCCCCTTGCGGACCACAAGCCAAAATAGGTTCAAAGCGGTTCTTGTCCAAACCATCCATGGTAAATAGAGTATTGGCCCCCGAGCCTCCTATGACCGCACGGGTATGTATATGCAAGACTTTCAATCTAGTTGTTAGCGTACCCAAGAT
This sequence comes from Candidatus Omnitrophota bacterium, assembly GCA_016939375.1. GTDB lineage: Bacteria > Omnitrophota > Gorgyraeia > JAFGHF01 > JAFGHF01 > JAFGHF01. The sequence continues at coordinate 4,256 of JAFGHF010000041.1, forward strand.
CAACCCCTCAGAGGCAATAGTTTAGTAACTGCCTCTAATACATCATTGACTTTAATCGATTTTAAACATTCTAAACTTTTACAATCAAACTTATAACAAGGGCTACAGGCAACCTCTTTTTTTAACACTATGCAATTCTGCTTGTTATAGGGCCGCACTTGTGGATAGCCAGGACCAATAATCGCTACTAGCGGCTTTTCCAGGGCATTGGCGATATGCATCGGGCCACTATCATTGCTGATAAAAAGATCACATCTTCTTATAAAGGCTACCAATTGAGTCAAAGAGAAAACCCCGCTGGATATAATAGGCGTTGCTCTCATCATCCGCTGCATATCCTGGGCTAATTTTATTTCACTTTTGCTGCCGGTGATCACTATCTGTGCATTATATTTTTCCGAGAGCACATCGGCGACTTTGGCAAAATTCTCTACCGGCCAACGACGGGAAGGCCTTATTCCGCCAAGGTTTATGCCTATTGTAAATCTTCCCTTCGCGCCTGATTCTTTTTCAATAAAATCAAAAACATGTATATCTTCTTCTTTGGGTGCCCATACTTCGAGCTTATAATTATCTGCTCTGCAGTGCAACGCTCTTGCTACATCCATGATGCATTCGACCTGGTGTTTAGACAAGGGCATAGAATCATCGACTTTGACATCATAAAACGCTCCCTTGGCGTTTGTATTCCGGCCCACAGTTTTTTTAGCCTTAATCAAAAATAGAAGAAAGCACATTTTGGCAGTCCCTGAAGAAGAATACAGATTATGCAGATTTGCAGCGACATCAAAATGCTCTCTTCTGATTTTGAGTATCGCCTGCAGGTTTCTCCATATCGTCCCCGGGGAAAGCTTTTCCTCAAAAGTAAAGACCCGGTCAATATAAGGGCAATGTCTGATCATATCCTTTGTGCGTGCAAGAGAGAGAAAAGCGATCTTTGCGTTGGGGTATTTGGCCCTCAAGGCCCTGAGCGTCGGCGAGGCCATTACTAAATCCCCGATTCCTGCCAATTGGATGATCAGCATCTTATCGCTTGAATTTATTTTTAGGTCTGCCATTATCTTAACCTTGCATCCTTTTGATTTGGGCCTGACAAGCGGCAAAGACTTCATCGGCCGTTATTGCCTTCATACATCTAAAATGGCTGCAGTCTGAAGGTTGACATTGTCTGCAACCGACGTCTTTATGGACTATTATATGTTTGCCCCCATATGGTCCCCATTTTTTAAAACTATCTAAGGGGTGGATATTGCCAAAAATCGCGACCACCGGTACCTCTAATGCTGCGGCTATATGCATGGGGCCGGTGGAATTACCCAGAAAAAGGCCTGCCCTTTTGATAAGCGAAATCGTTTCTGAGAGCATAAGTCCGGTGGCAGGTATAGTCTTTTCTCCGGCCAGCCCACATACCTTATCAACCAAACCCTCTTCACCCGGGCCACCCAAGATTACGACTTTAGCATCATGTTCGTCGATAAGCCTCCAGGCTACTTTAGCAAAGCCATCACTCATCCAGCGGATATGCTGCTCATATGCCCCCGGATGGATTACAACTACTAAGTCTTGCGGCGATATATTATTTTCATAGAGAAATGAAGCGATGTGTTTCTCTGCTTCTTGGGAAACACTCACATGCAGCCTTTTTCTTTTCGGTTTTATGCCGATAGCTTCCAGCACCTGCAGATTTACATCGACCTCATGCCTGGACTCCTTTTCACATGTATAGGGGACCCTAGTAGTAAGTAAAAATCCATTGCCGTGAAAATCATGCCCCAGTCTATAGGGGATAGAGCTCAAGAAAACCAATAGATTGCACCACAAAACAGGATATAAGACGAGCGCTAGGTCAAAGCGCTCTTTTTTCAATTTCTTCAGCAGTTTATTATTTCTAAAGATCCCCCAAATACCTTTATGGCCTATGGTAATAATCTCATTGACAAATGGGTTAGCGGCGACTAGGTCCCTATTTTGATCGGACACTAACAGCGCGATATGGGCATGGGGAAAATGGTTCCTCAGTGCCTCTAAAACAGGTGTGGCCAGGATCACATCTCCTATTCTATCCGGCCTTAAGACTAAAATCTTTTTGACCTTATTTTTCTCATATGCAGCCAGCGGCTCGATCAATCTTAAGGCGCGCAGACAGGTTAATATTAGCTTCCCCAAGAACGCAACAACCACATAAGAAGCCCTTTGTAAAGTGCGCTTTATTATCCCTATAGGTCTAAAGCGGATCTTTCTGATGATTTTTCTCAAAAAATTCATTTCTTTTTCCTGCAGACAATTAAAATAGTGGCTTTTATGCAAAGAGGTAGCGGCAACAATCCTATGACTTTATCAAAGGCGATCCAGATCTTTTGCAAGACAACAAAGCGGTCGAAAAACCTGGGAATAGGCACAGTCAGCTTGCCCACCTTAATCTCCTCTATGCTAAAGCCCAATCTCTCCAAAAACGCCTCGATCTCCTTAATGGTGAAGAGATGCACATGCTCTTTCATGCCTTCTTGAGTCACAAACTCAGAAGGGTCGATATCGACCTCTTCGCCGCGTAATGTCTTAGCTAGACGTCTCCTTAAAGGTCTGGGTATGATCTGGCCGATCAAATGAAAATAATCCCAGCGGTTAGGTGTGCTTAAAAAAAGGATGCCCTTCTCCTTCAACACCCTTTTGATCTCCTGTACGCAGGTTTCTGCATCAGCAAGATGGAGGTGCTCGATAAGCTCACTGCAGATAGCCATATCAAAAGCGGCGTCTTTAAAAGGCACGTTCAGCGCATCTGCCTGGATAAAACCAAACTTGTCTAAAGAATCATTACTCAGCGCTACTTTCAATCTAGTATAGCTTAGGTCTATCCCATAACCATCGAAGCTGCGGGCCTTAGATAAATAAGAAAAGTCTCCTCCCCGACCACATCCCATATCTAAAACAAGCGGCCGTTTTTGGCCAGAGAGTCTTCTAGAGATCATCTCATAAAATGTGCCCTTGAAACTGGCTTTATAGTTTATCGACCAAAAAGACCTTGTCTTTGCCTTTTGGGCAAGCTCTGCTCTCAGCTTCTCTCGGGCTAGAGCTAGGCGTTCATAATATTCTCTGTATGCTTTCTTGCTCATTTTGATATCAATTTTGAAAATACATCTTCCAGCATCTGAACAACCTTATCCCAGCTATATTTATCGACTGCCGCCTTTCTCGCTCTCTCTGCCATATCGGCTCTTAACTGTTCATTTTCCTTAAGAGAAATTATCGCCTGAGCCACTTCTTTTTGGTTAAAAATATCGACCCCTTGGCCGGCTTGTAATTCCTCTACAAAATCGCCATAGCCGCCTTGTTTGCTGGCGACGATAGGCTTTGCGCAGGCAAGATACTCAAACATTTTTACCGGATTACCTGAATTCTTCCTCACCGGCTTAAAGAAGACAATACAGATATCGAATGAATTAATGTAGAAGGGCACTAAGTCAAAAGGTACCTGAGCGGTGAAGATAAAGCTTTCTTTTACTTTTGATTCCTCTGCTAAAGATATCAACTTCTCCTTCATCGGGCCATGGCCGGCAATAATAAATTTAGTTTTGGGGTATCTGGATAATACAAGCGGCGCGCTTCTAACCAGGCAATCCAGGCCATGCCAAGAAAACAAACCACCTAAAAAACCTATATGGAAGGTATCTGCGTTCAGGCCTAGCTTTTTGCAGGCAGTATTTCTATCCATAGGCTTAAATTCTGTTATGTCAACGCCGTTATGTACCAGATCTATCTTTTCTGAAAGGATCTGATACTTATCACATATCATCTCCTTGAGCTGTTCACTCACAGTAATGATCCGGGTACTGAATTTAAGATTGATCTTTCGTAATGTGTCTATAAAAAATAACGCTGGTCCTGGGTAATTTTTAATTTTGAAGTCTTCGATGTCTCCGTTTACAAACAGCACATGAGGCCTACCTATGATCTTGGCGATGGCCAGAGGGGTAAAAGAAAAAAATATCTCATAAGTCAATATAATATCAGGCTTAAACACCAAACACGTAACTAAGATATGAAAAAATGAGAGGAGATGATAAACAAGCGGTCGCAATATCCGGATGTTGACCGTAGGTACGTAGTTTATTTTAAGATCTGTTTTTTGTCTGTATTTGCCGATACCGGCAACAGAGACCTCGACTCGATGGTTACGGCGCATGAGGTGTTCTCCAATCTCGATGACTTGTCTGACTCCCCCTATAGAACCGGACATATCTTCATAACAAACCGACAAGATCTTCATTATTTTAGAAATCTTTCCTCGTTTTTAAAATAGAACTCTAATAAGCTGCGCCATGTTTCACTTAAATCTTCTTTTCCCGGCTGATGCAGGGCCCGGGCATAACTTGCCAGGCGCATCAGCATCAACGCTGATAAAGGACCAGCCAAAGAAATGTCGGCTCCGCAAGCACTACAGTAAGCTAAGGCCTGTTTCCCGGTCAATCGGGAAAACCAACTTTTACCAAACAAAGCCCATTCAAAACTCTTTAGCGGATCGCCGGGATAGCGCTTTAAACCATAGGTCAGGCAAAAAAGAAGTGGATCATAAAGGGGTAGCTGCACATCGGCATAATCTTTCCAGTCTACTACATTGATAGTATCATTTTTTAAAAATATGTTTCCCGGCCAAAAGTGACCGTGTTGCGGGTAAAAATGCGCATCGTAGATACCCCGGCCTTGGAAAGTATCGATCAAACCGGATATCTTTTCATCTTCTGTCTTTGAAAGAACAAACGACTTTTTATATTGCTCGGTGACCGATTGTAGATATTTTATCTTATCTTGCTCGGATTTGATCGTGGTCAGCTTTTGAGCCTCCTTTGAGAATTTAATCAGCCATCCCCCTACAATGTCAAAAATCCCCTGAACGCAACTTCTGTTCATAAAATGCCACTTTGTACCTATAATAGAATCCAAAACTTTGCCTGCGGCCGCTGTCTGAAAAAGGGCCAATTCTCCCTCTATCGATTCCAAGCAGATAAAGACTGGGATGCTAGATCTCAGGTCGCCATAATGGGCATGGATATCTTCTAAGCTTTGCATTTCTTTCTTCAGCAACCACTCGTTATCTTTTTCCCTGACCATCTTGACACAAAGGGCAGGATATAAAGACCCTTGTGTAAAAATGAGGAAGACTATCTTTCTGGGAGATGCTCCATATTGAAAGAAACGCAGATTACCGGCATCTTTTATATGTTTTGAGAATATTTGTCGGTTTTCAATAATATAATTCTTAATAAATTCGATCACGAAAATTACTCACTTTTTTCTGCAGAGGATGATGAAGCTAGGCATAAAATATTTATAGAGCCCCGAGAGCAAAAGTAATTTAAGCCCGAAAAATAAGATAATTTTCTGCCTTGAGCTAAGGCTGCCTATGTTATTTAAAAAATATCGCAATGTATCCGCGTCCTCAAATGGAAAGATCCAGCGTGGGTAGTGATATCCTGTAAGAGGGCAATAAAATTTTATTTCGTCGAAGCCCGCCTCTTTTAGCAGCCTTTGATAACCCTTGTAAGAATAAGTATACGTCCTGTATTTCCTTTTGGTCATGATCATCGACCACAAATCGGCAATCGACCTCGGCATAAGGCTGGTGAAACGCAACCCTGAGTGGTCGAGGTCACCAAGGAAATATTGATACCCGAACCGGTTTTCCACCCCTATATAGAGATATCCTCTCTGTTTAAGCATAGCAGACATATTACTTAACACTTTCTTCTGTGCCTGATAAGGCCTACCTAAGCTGCTCTCTGTGCCCACCCATTCAAGCAAACCATTCATCAGGATAAGGTCAAAATATGACCGGGGAAAAGGAAGCCCCGAGACATTCGCCAAAACCGGCTGTACATTATCTATACCTTCTTTTCGGCAAGCTATAGATAGCCATTTTAGCCTGCCAAAGATATTATCAACCGAAATCACCTCATCAAAGCGGCGGGATAGCGGCCTAGATAAGCTCCCCCAACCACAACCTAGATCCAAAACCCTGCTCTTCCTAGAAAGGGGGGCTAAAAATACTCCGTCGGCCCTGGATTGATCAAAAAAATACTTAAACCAGCGGGGAAAGCGCTGCTGGAAATAGTCCAGGCGGAAAGATTCCCAATCCATACTTTCTGCTTTATGCAAAAGCTCGTCTAGCTCTTTCTGGCTAAAACTTTCAAAGTCCCAATGGGCCTTGAGCTCGGCGAAACAGGGGATATCTTCTTTTATAGGCCAAGACTTATCACAATTTTGGCAAGAAAACGTCTGTGCATCTTTTTTCAGTAAGTCGCTACATATAGGACAGCAGTATTGAATGCTATTCATCATCTTTTCTTTAGCTTAAAGATCGCGTTTAACATACCTTTGTAATATTGGCTTTTCTGTTGTAGTCTTTTTTTGTCTTTCATAAATGGATAGGCCGCAGACCAAAAAAGAGTCCCCAAAATAATATGGCAGAAAGTCCAAATGCCATAAATAGCCAAATAGACACCACCGTAATGCTTTTTGTAAAATAAGAAGCTCCCTTTCGTCTTTATCTCACTCATCTGCTGCGTAGGCAACCTATTGAAAGTGCTCTGTCTATAATGGATTATGTTTCCTGAAGGGACAAAGTAGGTCTGCCAGTGAGTCTTTTTGACCCTAAGGCAAAGATCGGATTCTTCGCCATAGAAGTAAAATTTTTCGTCAAAGGCACCGACCTCTTCCAATACTTCTCGTCTTACCATAAAACATGCCCCGGAGACCACATCTACTTTTTCAGTCCGGTCATAACTGAATTTAAAACCGGCCGCTCCAGCTCCTTTGGTAAACATCGATAAAACCGCTATCGCTTGATGCGAACTAGGGTAATTAGCACATGATGGTTGTATGGTCTTGTCGGGATTAAGCAACTTGCAACCGACTATTCCGGCCTCTGGATTTTTCTCCAAAAACTCTACCATCTTTGAAAACGCGTTATCTAAGACGACTGTATCATTGTTAAGAAATAATATATATTTGCCGCTAGCCGTGGCAAGACCCTGGTTGTTGGCCTGGGCAAAACCTGCATTATGCTCGTTTATAATCAAAGAGATGTCGGGGTATTTGCTCTTTATCATCTGCACGCTCTTATCTTCTGAGGCATTGTCGACCACAATGATCTCGGCATCAAGCCCTTCTAAATGCGCATATACTGACTCTATGCACTTATCAAGCATGTCTTTTAGATTGTAATTTACTATTATAATCGATAGCTCAGGCATATTATTTTATCGCGCTTTGACCCTCTCTCTCAGCAACCGGTTTTTAATGCGGATAGCCCAAAATACGATTTTGGCAAAAAAGGTTTCTCCGGCTGGGCTTATTTTGTATATAAACCGCGACAGGCTACAAATAGCCAAAATCCCAAAAGCCACAAAAGGATGATGCCTATACATCATATTGAGACGGTCGATGACCCTGCTTGACTTTTCTATCTTTTTAAGTAACTTCTTAGGTAAGTTGAAAAATCCGCCGCCATCAAACTGGCCTTGGTCGTCGAACAAAAAATGTCGAAACAGGGGTGTGGAAGTACGAATCCTATAATTACCTGTGAATCTGGCTCTTTGCAGCCACCAATGATCAAATCCATATTGCTCTTTATGCTGCTGATAAATCTCGGTACCTGGGAAGGGGATGAGTACGCCTCCGGGCATGATCTCCTTGACATGAGGCCTTATTTTACTGATAAACTTGGTCGTATTTTCTAAGTCTTGCTCTGTTTCCCAAGGATAGCCCCACATAAAGTTTATCGTGCACTCGATTCCGGCCTGCTCTGTCTTAAAGATTATATCCTCAATCTTTTCTATGCTGACGCCTTTTTTAATCTGTTTTAGCGTGGCTGGGTTTGCGCTTTCCACTCCATAATTGATAGTGGCGCATCCCGCCCTGCGCATGGCTTTCAGTAACTCTGAATCTATGCAATCTACCCGGCTGACGCAGTTCCAGCTGGGCCGAAAGTCGAGATCTCTCTCGATCTTCTCGCAAAGTTCAAAGACTCTGGACTTATTAGCTGTAAATACATCGTCATAGAAGGAAAAATCGACCAGGCCATATTTCTTGTGCATTATTTTTAGCTCTTCTAAGATATTATCGGCGCTGCGCACCCTCAGCTTATTGCCAAAGACCTCTTTTGAGCAATAAGAGCATTGTCCAAAACAACCCCGGCTGGTGATTATCCCTCCGTAGCGGCGCAGGTCGGAGCGATCAGCGACGTAGTCTTTAAAGTTAAACAATTCCTTTGCCGGAAAAGGGATGCCATCCAGATCGCTGATCATCTGGCGGGGAGGATTATGGACGATATCTCCGGAGCTATTTCTATAACTTATACCGGGGATATCTTCTAGGCCGGCTTTTCCCTGAAAATAGTCCATCAGTTGCTCTACCGCCCTCTCCCCTTCATTGCGCACAGCAATATCTGCACCATGAGTGATGACCTCCTGCGGGAAAAGTGTGGAGTGTGCTCCGCCGGAGACTATAGTAGTTTTTATTTCTTTAAGTTCCTTGATCAAGTCGTAAGCGAACCCGGAGAAAAGCGTTGTAATACTCATACCCACAAAGATAGGCGAGTAGTCTTTGATCGATTGTTTAAAGCTTTTGATGTCATATTTTACATATGGGGCAGTGGCGTCTAAGATCGATACCCGGGCTTTTTTTTGTTTTAGGACTGACCCTATATAAGCCAAGCCTAAAGGTAAAGTAAAATCCACGCGTGGCGAAGGCGGCTGAATAAGTATTACTCTGTTCTGCTGCATAGGCGTTTTAATCCCGATTTCCTCCATAAAGACCTAAAACCGAATTTTATCATCCGTGGATATATAACTCTTTGCAAAAACAAAGGGTGTCCGCTGCGCCAAAGCCCGCAAGTAGTATAAATATATCTGTAATCCTTTTTATGTTTCCTGATAAGTTTCCCTAAGCTTACAAAATATGCTTTTGGTAGAGAGCCTTTCTTGGACTTGCCCGAAGACCTATGGTATACATAGGCCGGTATTACATAGACATTCAAACGCTGGCGAAGAATACTCAAACAATAATCGACCGCAAAAAGGTGCAGTGAATCGCATACTTTTTCATCGAATTGCTGCATCCCAAAAACAGACCTGGGGATAATCGTCAAACATTCATCGACTGTCTGTACTTTTGTCGGTTCTGCAATAGTCGTGTTGCCGGCGTTTTTGGCAGGCGTCCCATATTCAATATTACTTATTGTCTCTAAACCAGCGCCATTTGTTTTTCTTCTAGCCCCGGCCACCCCGGCGATACCAAGATCGGGGATAGATCCCAGGATCTTTTCTGCGTCTTCCAACCATGTTTTGGAACGTAAATCAACATCCTGATGCACAAACATTATATACTCACCCCTGGCTCTCTTTGCGCCATCATTGAAAGCCCGGGCCACAGACTTAAATTCACCTTTGGCGTTATCGATCTTGATCAACTCAAACTGGGCAGTCTGTTCCTTTAGACTCTTGAGCAAGTAATCTGCTAATACTTTTTCATTATCATAAACACAGACTAGCGAAAACACTGTTTACGATACCCTCCTGGCAGCTGCAAGATGAGCATTCTTATTTACACAAGACATTCGGCATAAAGAGAATAATATGCTGCCGGCTTAATGATCTTAAGTTTGTAACATAAAGAAAGGGGCTTTCTTATATACCATGGCAATAATTTATGGACAAAAATAGGTTTCTCTTGTCTCACGTAGAACTTGTCAAAATGTTTTGACAAAAGCAAAGTAAGCGACTCTTTGGTAAAAAAATTTACATGGTCCAACTCTAACATGTGCTCATAAGTCAGGTTAGAACGCTTTAATCTATCAAACTCTGTGATATTAGGAACGGTTAAAAGGATGTTCTTCTTAGCAACCTTTTTGGCTTGGCTTAAAGCTGTGTCTGGATCTCTGAGGTGTTCTAACAGCTCAAACATTAAAACAGTATCGAAAGACCTCTCGGCAAAGGGCAGTACCCCTTTTACAACATGGGCCTCTATTCCCCTCTCCTGCGTGATTTTGACATATTCTTCGTTTATATCTACGCCCACACAATCAAACCCTAACTTCTTTAGTTCCAAGCAGCAGTTTCCCGTAGCACAACCGAAATCCAGGACCCTTTTGCCCGCATGTTGCTTGCAGAACAATATATGGCTTGAGCTATAGCCTTTTTTAGCACCTATATCAATATAATATCTTTTTGAATCTCTGTAGATCGTTTCCCTGTTGAGCATTTTGTTCATTTTTAATCCTTTTTTAAAATTATATTTATTTTTTTATTATCGCTCTTGGTGTGGCTGGCTGGACGAAGTTAGAACCTCTTTAATAAAAGAACCAGCCCCTATATGTTAAATAACTGTATCAGTTATTAGAGAACATTGATCCGACGTTCTCTCCACATTGACTCTCTAAAGCAGAAATCAGGACTTTATCAGCGAAAATCTATATATTCCATTCATATCTATCGCCCAACCGAATGTTCATCTCTACACACTGCGTCCGGTTTTTCTGTAACTACTTGTATTTCCTTGAGTTGACACTTTATTTCTATTGCTTCATATAGACCTTAACGGCCTAAAAAAGGCACGATGTGCCTTCCATTACTCATAGGAGTTTTAGCACATATTTTGCAAATTTCAGATTCCACCTCTGGAATATCTTTTATTTTAAAATCAAATATCGACCCTAAAAAATGTCTTTTATCAAAAACACCGCAACACCTAAACAGCTGTCCATCGAAATTAACAGTTATGCGGTTAAATCGAAGGTTGCAGAATTTAACATTATTGCTATCTATGGCCGTCATATAACTTTTCTCTTTTTGTAGGTCAATAAACTGACTATATACTTTTGACATTTTCTCTTTTTGTTCCTGAAACTCTATAAAGCAATCTACGCACACCATTCGCCCTCTATTAGAAACAAACTTTATATCATGTTTCCTGCAAAACTTTTCTGCTAATTCCGAATCTTTCTTATTGTAAATAAAATTAAGAAATATAAGCTTGATTTGAAGGTTTTTGAGTTTCGCCGCATTTTTTAGCTGTACCAGCTTTAAGATATTGCTTTTGACCTTTTCTATATTCCCCCCTCTATGATATCTTGAATATATCTCTTGTGTCATTCCAGAAAGTGTTATTCTAATGTCATCAACGCCAGATTTTAAAAAATCATTGGGTTCTGGTAAATGATTTAAAGTAGTATTTACCTGAACCGTAGCACCTTTTTGCATAAAGCTCGGGTTTGATTTTGCATAACGTATAATTTGATGAATAGCTGGATTCAATAGTGGTTCGCCCCAGTTGCCTATTTCTATATGATTGACTAAAACATTTTCTTCCACAAACTTATCTACAATTCTTTTAAACAATGTCGGGTTCATAAATCCCTTGCCTGGTCCTTCAAGTACACAACTTCCACCATTAGGGCATAATGCGCATTTAAGACCACAGTGGGAAACATCAAGATTTAGATAAAAATTGGTTGGAGTAATTTTAAAGAATTTAAAAATCCTTCTTTTTGTATATACAGACAACTTTACTACCTTCTGAGGTAATACTCTTTTAATAATATCTGTCTCTTGACGTTGAATACGATTCATTTTTTCTTATTTTAGTTTCTTTTCCGCTTGCGTAGAGCTTCTCTCTTATATACTGATGCCTATGACATCGGGGTTAAATTTTGCTATCTCGCCTTCGATGTTGCTATCTATGACCTTGAATTCTATCTGCTCCTTTATATTGTCTCTTAGACTACTGACCAAATAGCCAATGCCCAAAGAAGGTTATCTGGCCTCAATCTCTTTTGCCGTATCGATAGCGTTTATGAATAGAAATCTCGTCTGTGCCATATCTATAGGATATAGCGCAATAAAGGGATTTTGTCCTTCAACAATTTTATGTCGAACTCATCTAAATATTTGCTCAGCAAAATGGAAAAAACATATAAAATGGCGAAGATTACGGCATTTATACCCAAAAAGCTCACTTTAGCTATTCGGCTAAGGTTGATCTGTGCACAAAAAACGTGATTTAAAACAACTATTATAAACGTGGGGACAATGCAAGCAATGATTGGTTTGTAAAATAATCGGAAAAAGGCCTTGGAGGGGCTGGCAATATACTTATGAAATATGCCGATAAAAAAGCAGGACGATACGGTTAAGGAAACCGTTGTACCTAATACAGCCCCGATAAATCCGATTTTAATAATCAAAATTATACTCAGGCATAGATTAAGAACAGCCATTAAAATTCCGAATTTCATATCTAGTTCGGTTCTGGCCACGCCGGCAGTTATTGAACTCGCCACTCCGGTCACTGTCGCCGCAAAGTAGCCTAACGCCAAGATCCGGATGGTCAAGGTAGCTTTTTCGTATCCTGGCCCCATCCAGGCCAGCATTATTAAAGAGGCGTTAATCACTATAAAGAATAAAAGTGGCGTGCTAATCATAATCAGATACTTGGAGCCTCTTAAGAAAAGTTCTATCAATGGACCCTTGCCTTCTCTGGCGTCTAGTTCGGAAACAGCTGGTATAAGCGCGGAGATTAAAAGCAAGGGAATGCGTCTTACCTTTTGCAGGATCAAGGAACCAAGCTGATAAAACGTCACCAAGCCCACTCCCAAAAAATATGTGATCAGAAGCTTATCCGTCTGAAAACTTACCAAATTAGCAAAGTGACTTATCTGCAATTTATAGCCGAAACTGAACAACCTTTTAAATATGTCCTTGTCGAACAAAGACAGGCCGAATTTAAGCTGAGGCAGTATCCTATAGGCAATGATGGTGTTTGTTGCGCCTTTTAGCAAAATGATGATAGCGCTATTGACCATCAATCCCCGCAAGCCGTAGCCATGTTCTAAAAAGAATATTGTTCCCAAGACCAACGGCAGGGAAAGGGCTATGGCCACTTTATTCGTGATATCCATGCGCTGCAAGCCGCCTTGCATGGATTTAAAAACGACTAACACATTTGAAAGACAAAAAAGGATTGTCCCCAAGAAAAATACAAAAAAGGCTTCATCGTATAGATAAGAGGGGATCTTAAAAGCGACAAGCAAAAAATCCATAGAGAAGAAGGCTAAAATAATAATAGCGGTCGCGAATACTGAATAGAAAATAAATCCCGTATTGACAACCTGGTTTATTCTTGCATAATCTTTCTTGGCGTAATATTCAGAAATATATTTTATGAAAGAGGTGCCGATTCCGAAATCCAATAGACCAAAATATCCGGTCACCACTCCCACAATAGCCCATATTCCAAACTTCTCAATGCCGATGCGACTGATGATATAAGGGGTCAAAAATAGAGTGACGAGCACACCCCAACCCCAACCAAGCATGTTGAATATGGTATTTCTGAAAACCTTCTGAGATATATTGTGCTCTTGATGTAATTGCGTCATATAATCTATATAGTTTTACGGCGTCGGCTGCTCTTGGGCTTTTGCCAGCATGGGCAAGCTCATTACCGCCGCGGTCGAAAACCAAAACGGCTCCATAATGCGCACGATAATAAAGGTATTGGCGGCTAAGCCTTGAGTCAACAGACCTACAAAACCAGCTAAATATCCCAGGCAAAGACCCTGGGCAAATCTATCTTGGCTGTTTTGAAAAATCCTAAGAGCCTGCCTAAATATAGTTATTAAAAGCCAGCTAAAGATGGTGAAACCGACAATCCCTAATTCGGCTAAGGTGCGAAAATATTGGCTGTCGATAAATGTTATGCCGGTGATCCCGTAACCAAAGAAAGGCCTTTCCTTCCATCTCTCTATGGCATATTGCCAATGATAGAGCCTAGCGGCAGCAGATGTTTCCAATGTCAGGTCCCGGCCAAATATCCTGTGTTGTTTTATTGCCGGCTTTCCCAACTTCTGATATCTCTCATACTGGCTTATAACATATTCGCCTCCCACCTCTCTATACCTCTGGGCCAAGGCAAAAGTCTGCGTTATTCTGTTTTTTACGATATTGGGAACAAGTATAGGAGATAAAAATGCGGCTATAAGCAAAGCCCCTATTAGCATAGTTTTGCCCTTTTTGGTAAGTACGATCAGGGTCAAGTACATCGGGAAGAATGCCAGATAAGAACTGCGTGATAAGGTCTGCACAAATGAAAAAAGTATAAAAATGATCAGCCCGCCTAATAAAAACCTCTGATTCGCCGAATTATTGTAAATGAAAAAGCCCAGGACCAATGCCAAAATGAACAGTAGATACCCCGCCAGGGTATTAGGTTCGGGGTGCGCTCCTTCAAAGGGCGCGGAAGGCCGTGGTACGCCGCTGATGACCTGTATAAAGCTATAACAACAGATTATAAAGCAGGTCATCAGCAATGCCGCGATAAATCTTTTTATCTGTTCTTTAGTCGTAATATTATTGATGAACATAAAGTAAAGCATAAAATACTCCACAAACTTGAGGATATAAAATGAGACTTTCAGCGGGTTGACATCCCCGGCAATCACGCCGCGAGCACTAAACAGAACACATGCCAGGATAAAGCTGGCAATAGGTAGGTTGATGGGTGTGCGCTTGAGCAATCCAAACTGCTTATGGATGGCCATCTTGGCCAGCCAGGTAAAGAAGACCACGAATAACAAAATATCATCTACGCGCACGACTACCGCGCGCTGAGGGACTTGGGCTATCTTAAGTTCCGGAGAAAGCAGCATTGAAAAGATCAAGATGGTCAGACCTAAGTCTGTCCTGACCAAAGTGATAAACAAGATAATTATGGCGGCAATAAATGTTATGGGCACCAAAGGTGATACCCGCGGTATGGTGCTTCCTATCACAAGGGCTAAAAGAAGTATAGTTCCTGCAAAAATTATTTTTTTCATGGTATAGGAAAGTATAAAAACATCAGATACCACTGCGAAAATCGCTTAAAATTTATCGCCTAGCGATTTTCTTGTCAATAAAGACGGAATTTTATGTTGGTCAGAATAAGCACTGCCACGACTCCCACAATCAAAAGTACTAAGATCACGATAGGGTTTACCTCTTCAAAGGCGCGAAACAATGCCAGAAAAGTCAGAATTGCCGCAACTGAAGTCCCGATTACGGCAAAAAAAAGTTTTATGCCCTTAGTCGAATTTCTCAAGCTAAGGGCAAATAAAAAGGCGAATACGGCTCCTGCTAAAATAAAGGCCAACAGACTCAAGGCCGACCCTCCAGGTCGCTTACTACCTCCCTGATAATATCTTTACCTATTTTATCCTCCTTATTGCCAAAGCCGATAAGCAGGCTCATATCACAGATGTGGTTTATCCGGCGGGGTATGCCTCCTGATTGCTCAAAGATAAGGTCTTGGGCCTCTTTGGTAAAGATCGGGGCCTCTTTCCCGGCTATTTTTAAACGGTGCAAGATATAGCCTTCGCTGTCTTGGCGGCTCAACTTGTCCAGATGATACCTGATGGCAATGCGTTGGGCCAGTTGCTTGATGTTATCCACGTTTTTCCTTAACTCCGGCTGGCCTAAAAGCAAGAGGGTAAGCAAAAACCTGTCCTTATGCTGGAAATTAAGCAACATCCTCAATTCCTCAAATATCTTCTTATCCTCGATCACATGGGCCTCATCAATGATCACAACTGTGTCTTTGCCGTCGCTAAAGTTATTTTCCAGCATCTCATTAAGCACATCGAGAAGATAATCCGTAAGGATCTCTGTCTTTTTTGTAGGCAAGCCTGTCGCCCCCAGGCGGCTGGCGATAGCCCTTAAAAACTCCGAGTATTCGAGTTGAGGATTGGCAATAAGGGCTATGCGATAGCTCCCCCTTTGCAGGCCATCGAGCAAGGATTGGGCCAAGAGTGTCTTGCCGCAGCCAAATACACCGGTCAAAAGCGCTGCCCCTTTCCTCTCCTGTATGGCATAGGTCAGCCTGGTCAGGGCTTCCTCATGCTGCGTCGAGTAATAGAAAAAGCGCGGATCGGGAGTGTTCTCAAAAGGTTTTTCTTTCAGCTTCCAATATTTTTCGTACATTTTCTAATCTTAACAGGTTTAATCCCTCACCTTTTTCAATTTTCAATAGATCAATGAAAGGTTCGGGATAAGTTCGGGCCTATAAGTTATGTCGCTCAACATTAAATATAGCTCCATAACTTATGCCCTCACTTAAAAATTAAGGGGGTTCATCCCCCTTAGGATCTGTTTTCAACGCTGTTCTTGGCGCATTCTTGTTCTACAACTCTCTCCTCCCCAGATCATTTTTTGCCAAAGCGCCCTTTTTCCCCTTTTTCTCTTCTTGGCCATAATATCTATATCGGTAATACTGGGGATAGTATGTCGGGTACATCTCTGTCTCCGGCCTGATATGATTGAGGACAATGCCTAAGATCTTGGCCCCTGTACTTTCTAATTGGTTTTTGGCCCTCAACAAGGCGGCCCTTGCGGTCCTGCCTATCTCATAAACCAAGATCACTCCGTCGACCTTGGGGGCTAGAAGCATGGCATCGGTAATAGGAAGTGTGGGCGGCGAATCTAACAAGATCACATCGAATTTAGACTTTAATTCTTCTATCAACGCTTGCATTTCTTTCGAGGCCAATAGCTCTGATGGATTCAGGGGGATGTGCCCGCTGGTGAAAATGCTTAAGTTATCCAACCCCGGGGTCTTCATCGCCTCATCAAAGCCCATTGCGCCGATCAATATATCCGATATGCCCTTAACCGCTTTCTCCCATTTCAAGGTCCTGGCCAGCACTTCATTAAGTCCGGGTTCGCGCTTAATGCCAAAGGTTTTATATAAGGCCGGCCTTCTTAAATCAGTAGAAACCAATAGTGTCTTGTTGCCCATTTGTGCACAAGTCAGAGCTAGGTTAGTCAAAACAGTCGTCTTTCCTTCCCTGGGCCCGGTACTTGTAATCAAAAATATCTTTCGCCCGGCTGCGGAGATCTTTAAATTTGTACGCAGGGTACGATATGTCTCTGCTATCGGCGATTTAGGCTGATCGTGCACGATGCGCCGCACTCGGACTTCATCCAGAGGGCCTGGTTTTGGCTCAAATGGCCCCTTGCGCCACCAAGGCAGAGCCATTGTCTCTTCTGTACGCACATGGGGGATTACGCCCACAACCGGTACCTTCAATAGTTCCTCTACGTCTTCTATAGTGCCGATAGAAGTATCCAGGCTCTCCACCACAAAAGAAAGGACAAAGCCAAGCATGAGGCTGACTATCACCCCTAATACCGTACCAGTTTTTTTATCAGGCTTGACGGGGACATTGGGCACAGTAGCGTAATCGACGATGCTTACATCTTCTATCTTCTCAGCTTCGGCAATGCGTGCTTCTTCAAACTTCTCGCGTAAAGTAGCATATACTTTTTCGTTGACCTTTATCTCCCTTGTCAAGCGGGCAAACTCAAGCTCATCCGCCGGCAACTCTCTTAATTGGTTTTCCAGATCATCGATCTGCTCGCGTATCCTCCAGACCCGGGGATGCTTCTCAGTAGCCCGGGTGAGAAGTTCGGAAAGTTTAGATTTCAAATCAACGATCCTGCTCTCCAAGGGGACGGCTATCCCCGTAGCCCGGCCTTCCTCTTTAAGCCTTCTTAGGTTATCTTCCGAAGATACAAGATTCTCTTCCACGGTCACTAGTTGACTTTCGATAAACTCCCGGACCTGGCGAGCCTGCTTGTTTTTTTGCTCTACATCATGTTCGACATAGGCCTTGGCCACCTCGTTGGCGATCAAGGCTGCCTTTTTGGGCTCATCGGAATAAACTATGATCTGTATCAGATTGGTCTCTAATACCTTTTCTGTAGAGATCGACTTCTGAAGCGTATTGATTATTTTATCGGCATCGTCTCTGTTTGTCTTATCGGTTATCAGGCCCAGGCGCCTGCCCACTTTTTCGGCTATCAGCCTGCTTTCGATCACCTTAGCCTCAGTGACCAAAAGGTCTCCCGCCGACCAGGCGATGTACTCCATCAGTGCCCCGGCTACTGTTTTTCTCTGTTCAACGCGCACTGTAGCAAAGGCCTTATATACCGGTGTCTGTAGATTGAGATAGATAACGGTGGCAATAAAGACCGCCAAAAATGTGAAAATAATCACATAGCGCCTTTTGCTTATTATTCTCCAATAATCCCGGAAACCTAACTCGTATTGGGGCATTGTACAAGGCCTTCTCTGTATACGACAAAAAGAGGGATTTCTTGCCTGCCCCGTTAAAAAGTTCTCTAACGGGGCGGGTTATTACCAAGTACTTTCCCAGCCCTTGAAAAAATCTGCTTTGTCCAGGGCCGGCGAAATGATCTCCTCTAAAAAATAATTTACATTAGCGATAAACTTCTTAGGTACATAGACCAAGTCTTCCGGTTGCACGGATACATTCTGGGAAAGGTCTCCTTTTTCAATAACATTGCGCAGATTAAGCCTGGCTGTGTTGGTGCGCCTGCTCTTAGGGTATTTCAGGCCGCCTCTGACCAAGATAACGCTGCTTAAGCAGGCGTCTTCGGTAAACCCTTCGGCCAGGGCAATCACTTCCATAATAGAATTTCTGCCGGTCGTTTTATAGACACCCGGCGCGTATACCTCCCCTAAGACGATTACTTTGTTGCCACCGAATTTCTTGAGCATGATTGACACTTCTGGCTCTCTAATATATTCTTTAAGCCTTCGCGTCAGTTCATTATCCAGTTCGGTCAGGGTCAGTCCTTCCGCCCGCACATCGCCCGCTAAAGGAAAAGATATCTTTCCGTCGGGACGGACTATCACTACTTCATCTAAGTCCTGCCAGCCCCATACAGAGATATCCAGCTCGTCTTCCTTATCGATAGTATACTCGGTCAGCCTTTCCGTCTGCACTTCATCGGCTTTGGCCGCCTCTTTTTTTCCTGTTTTTAGCTGGATATGTTTTTTTCTTCTCTCGGTGGCTTGCGTCTCTTTGGCGATAATATCGAAGGCCTCTGTCTTGTCATAAACAAAATCTACGGTGGCGATACCGTTTACAAACTCCGAGGCTTTTACTGATGACGGGTGGATCATCCCTGAGCCGGTAGTGACGATCTCTACATCAGTGCCTATCTTATCATAATTAGTCAGCACCACCCCGTTTTTATCTTTAGCTATGACCTTCACGGTGAAAGGCTCCCCGGCCTGTGCTGTATCAGGAGTGATGACAGTAAATTGGACTCTCACCGGCTCAACGATATATGTATCGATTTCTTTTGTCTGTTGCTGGTCTATACTTTGGTCTGCGTCAGGGGTGGGTTGTCCTTGCCTAACTCCTATCCAATCGCCGAATTTCCATCCCCCGCAGCCAGAGACAAGTAGTAATATCAATATTACGGCGACAATCCTCATTAACGTAATCTCACCATGTCCCCTTCTTTAATTGTCTCGCTCTCGGAGGCGTTCTTTATATTGGCCATAAACATATCTTCATAAAGTTCGGCGACTTCTATTTCGGCTATCGGCTTTTCGTCTTTATATACCGTAAATAGCATGCCGGTCTCCAGGCCGTCTTTCTTGCCCAGAGGAAGCACGACATATCGGCCTGACACCTTAAAGACTTTTACGCTATATCTATCAAGTGGAGAGGAGCCTTCTATTTGGACCGGTAGGGTTCTTGCTTTTTCTTCCTCCTGGAGCTCGGTCTCGGCTAAAGAAGGACCGCCGCGCAACTGTCCAAGCTTTGCCTGGGTATGAGCAAGAAAACTCTCAGCATCGATAACCCTGTTTTTAAGCTCGTCTATCTCTATGTAGGCCTTTGTAAGGTTGCCCTTTAGCTCGACGCTTTCTGTCTCTTTATCACTTAAAGAGTATGATAGCTCCCGGATCCTTTGCTCTAGAAAGGCTGCATTTTCTTTGAGTTTTTTTATCTCTTTTTCCAAAGACTCCTTATCTCGGCTTAACTCCGAATGGGCTTGCGTAAATTCACTTAGCTGGGCCTCTTTCTCCCCTAATCTGGCTTGGGCTTGGGTAAGCAGGGTCTTGTTTTTATCCAGCTGCCCTTTAAAACTCGCCCGCTGGAGAGTATTTTTAGACAGACGGCCCTTAAGACTTAGGTTTTCTTTTTCTTTCGCCTCTAAAGCCGCACTTAGCCGGATTAGTTTTTCCTCCAGATCGCTTTTGCTGTATTCATCCATTTTTTCTTCATCCACAGGCAGGTCTTTAGTGTCGCTGGAAGATGTGCGGGCATTAATAGTGACTCCGGCTAAGACTTGGGAAGAGAGGTGTGGTTTGGCTTTCGCGCTGGCCACGATAGTAAATGTTTCCGCCCTATCATAGACAAAGACTTTTATGGCTTTGCCTTGTTTGAATTCGGCCGGCAAAATCTGGGTAGGAGAGATTTTTCCTTGACCGATGACCTGGATTTCGACTTCACTTCCTATTTCACTATAATTGTTGATCGGGTTGCCAAATTTATCTTCAGCAATAAAGGTTACACTAAAGGGCTCTCCGGCTACAACGGTCTGGGAAACTATAAGCGTAAAATGGTCTATATCTCCGGCGACTACCGTTATAGCGCGGCTTTTAGGACAATACACAAAGACCAGCGACAACAGGATCAAAAGAAAACTATTAAACCTATTCACTAACGTTTTCCTCGTCTATCTGGTGCACACATTCTATTTTCGCTATACCCTGCTTGAACTCCGAGGCCGATACTTTATCGGGTATGATCTTGCCTATTCCCGGAATGCTCAGCTCTACATCCTGGCCGACGCTGTCATAGTTCGTGACTATTTTGCCCTCTTGGTCTTGGGCAATGATCTTTAACGTGAAGGGTTCCCCGACAAATATAGTTTTGGGGGCTACTATGGCGTAGGAAAACGGAGAACTGACATCTTTTTTTTCGATTAAAAGGCTTTCTCCTTGCGTCATATTGACGCCTTGCGATGAGTTCACTAATGAATCAGTCAAATCGGCTATTTCCTCTTCCAGAGTTTTTCCCTTTTGATAAGCATCTTCCCAGGACGGTCCATATCTGCGTCGCTGCTCAAGCTTGACATTAGTCTCTACTAGAAAGCTCTTGGTTTTCTCCAGTTGTTTTCTTATCTCTTCGTTATCAGCGACCAC
This sequence comes from Candidatus Omnitrophota bacterium, assembly GCA_016939375.1. GTDB lineage: Bacteria > Omnitrophota > Gorgyraeia > JAFGHF01 > JAFGHF01 > JAFGHF01. The sequence goes on from JAFGHF010000041.1 coordinate 25,307, forward strand.
TTGCGTGATCCTGCTTTTCAATTTTAAATTGTCGGTAACCTGTTCGTCATAGGATTTGGTAAGGCGGATCAATCTTTTTTCTAAAAAGTCTTTTATTTCGCTGACCTCTTTGAGCTTCTGATCAAGCGAGTCTTTGCTCTGGCTCTTTTGGGTGAGGTTTTCGCTAATGGTTTTGTTTGTACGCTGCGCTTCTTCCAGCTGCAATTTATAAGATAGCGATTGTTGTTCCTCTCTGCTTAATGCCTGATTGGCTTGAGTGAGTTTTTCTTCCAGTTCATTTTGGGTCAAGACTCCCTTCTGCTTGGTCTGCTCCAAAAGTAGTGCGGTCTGCGTAAGCTGCTCATTCAAAGAGTCTATTTTTGCGTCTTTTTCTCTTAAAGCCTGCTCCAAAATGGCCAGATTCTGTTCCAAATTAGATTTGTCTGTAGTCAAAGATTTAAGCTTTATCTCCATGGTTTCATTTATGCTCTGCGCTTGGTCCAGTTGTTGTTTATACGTCTTGGATCTTTGTTCCTCTTCCTCTAAGGAGCTGGTGAGTTCGACTACCTTTTGTTTAAGCGAAAAACGTTCTTTGTCCTTTTCATTCAGAGACTGTTCCAATAGGCCGAGTTTCTCATCGGCGTTGGCTTTAGCCTGAGCAAGGTCTTCTTCCAAAAGCGATATCTTTGCCTCCTTTTCATTTAAAGACCTGTTTAAAAGCGAATGTGTCGTTGTCGAAGCCTCTTTAAGCTCCTGCAAGCTCTCCTTTGCGCTAGCAAGCTTCTGTTCCAAGATCGAGTTATCCTGTTTTAGCTGCTTTACTTCATCGTCCAGAAAAACCTTGTTCTTGGCCAACTCATCGGATTTTTCTTGCAAGATGATCACATCTTGCGTAAGCCTGTTTACCTCATCGCTCAAAGCCGTTTTCACTTGAGTGGTATTATGTAATTTTTCTTCCAGTATTGTTCTTTCTTGGGTCAGGCTTTCCAGGTTTGTCTTAAGCATCCTGCTTGTGCTATCCAGCTGCTCTATTTTTTGGGTATATGAAAAGATCTCTATTTCCTTGCCCTGGAGCGCGGTGGTAAGCTCGACCTTATTTTGCTTAAGGTCCATGGCTTCTTTATCTTTTTCCTTAAAAGACCTGTCTAAAAGGACCAACTTTTGGCTCAGCGCATTTTTATCTTTGCTGAGTTCATCTATTTTCTCCGCAGATAACTGGACTTCGTTTTCCGCTTCCTTGAGCTGGTTTTTTAGAGTTATGATTTCTTGCTGGTCTTTGTCCAGCTGGTTATTGAGCAGGGTTATCTCTTTTGCCAGCTCCTGCTTGCTAGAGTCTGCGTCTTTTTTGGTCTGCTCTAAAATTTTATTCGTCAGAGCAAGCGTCTTCTCTTTGACCGCAAGTTCTTGCTCTTTTTCCCTTAACAAGGCTTTTTCTCCTTCTAAAGACTTTTTCGCCTGCTCCAGGGCGTCTTTTTTCTCCGCCAATTGCTGTTCTAATGCTGAATTGGAACCGGTCAACCCAGCTATTTTGTTTTCCGAATCGGCATTGGCTTGATTGGCCTCATTTAACTTTTGCTGCAACGAATGTCTTTCCTGTTTTAGAAGCTCCAGTTCTGAAGAAAGAGATGAGCTTTTATTTTGCTCCTGCGTGAGCTTCCTTGTATTGGCGATGATCTCTTGATCTCTTTCTTCTAGAGAGCCCGTTAATTCCATCGCCCTGCCCCTTAGAGATAGTCTCTCCGCCTCTTTTTCTTGCAGAGATTGCTGCAGGATATCTATTTTCTGTTGCAAAGAATCTTTTTCCCGGGTTATCTCTGAGATCTTAGAATCAAGGATCTCATTTGTAGTCTTGGTCTGCGCTGTTTCTTTTCTATAAGTAAGCACTTCCTGGTCTTTCTGATCTGCGGCTGCGGCCAGCTGCGCTATTTTCTCTTTAAGCGCAGCCCTGTCTTTATCTTTTTCCTCCAGAAATTCTTTAGAAAGAGTTAGTTTCTGTTCTAAAAACACTTGTTCACTCTTTAACTTGGCCAAGTCTGCAGAAAGAGTCTCATTTTCATCTTTAAGCCTGTCGGTTTTTTGCTTCAACGATAATATTTCTACGTCCTTATTGCCCAGGGTATTCTCCAGCTGCGATATCTTTGCCTCCAGCGCATTTTTGCTAGACTGAGCGTCCTTTTTGGCCTGTTCGAAAATCTCGCTGTTCTGGGTAAGTTCTATTTCTAAAGCGTCTTTTTCCGCCTTTTTTATCTTTGCCAGTTCTTTGGATAGAGTAAGTTCTTTTTCCAAAGTTATCTTTGATTCCGTCAGTTTTGTGACATTTTCGATTAGAGATTGGTTGGTCTTTTGGGCTTGGCCAAGCTGCTCTTTGTACGATTGCAGCTTTTCTTCTTTCTCTGCCGCCAAATTAGTAAGATCGTTTATTTTCCTATCGGCGTCCTCTTGCTCTAAGCTGGACTTTTTTTTCGCTTGCTCAAGAGTCAGCTTTGTTTGGGCCAGGTCTTCCTCTAAGGAAGCTATTTTTATATTCTTTTGCTCGCCGGATGTTGTAAGCTGGAAGATTTTCTGCTCCAACTCGGCTTTTGTTGTTTGAGCATTTTGCGTTTTTTCTTCCAGCGAGGATTTATTCTGGGCAAGTTCATTCTCCAGTAAAGATATTTTTTGTTTCTTTTCCTCTAGCAGCTGCTCTGCTAGAGCCAATTTTTGCTCTAACGTGGTCTGCGTATTTTGCGAAGATTGCTTAAGAGTGGCGAGCATTTGATTGGCCTGGGTAAGCTGGGTCTCTAAGAAAGCCTTGTTCTGGCTTATGGCCTCTAATTCCTCTTTGAGCGCTTGGTTGGTAGCTTGAAGTTGCTCTAACTGTTGTGAGTAAGATTGGATATCCTGATTCTGTTGCTCGACGGTGACGGTCAATTCCGTGACATTTTTATCCAAGGCGGAAAGGCCGGAGTCTTTGTCCTCTAAAGACTGCTGCAAAACAGAGGTCCGCTGCTCTAGCGCGATCTTTTCTTTAGTCAATTGCGTAAGGTCGGCGGCCAGGGTCTGGCTGGTGTCTTGCGCCTGAGTGAGCTGTTGTTTATACGATTGAAGCTGCTCAGCTTTTTCCGCAACCAGGCGCTTCTGCTCGAGCAGATTTTTATTTAAAGCGGCCGTCTCTTGTTCTTTGGCTTTCATCGAACCCGCCAGATCAAGTGTCTTCTCTTCGAGATCTGAACGTACTTCTTTTTCTTTGGAAAGCTCGAAATCCTGTTTGGCTAGCCTGGCCGTGGCCTGGGTCAGCAAAGTCTCGCTCCTGCCTAATTGTTCTTTTAACTTTGCTTTCTCTAAGATAAGTTCGGACAAGGTATTTTTAAGACTGGCATTTTCTTTTTGTGTGGCTTCTACCGTCCTGTTGAGCTGGCTTAATCTCTCTTCTAGGCTGGATTTTACCTCGATCGCCTCATTAAGTCTCTCGTCGGTTATATCGAACGCTTGAGAAAAAGGGCGGCGGGCGGTCATCTGTTTGCTGGCTACGACTCTCGGCTCTGCGCTGGGACCGATTTTAGCCACGATCAACAGGCTAAAAGTCTCTCCAGTGTCATAGGTCAGCTGTTTTTCTACGCAGCCTTTTTTAAATTCCGCGGCTGAGATCACAGTAGGCTTGATCGTGCCCGTTCCGCTGACCTTTATCTGCAGGTCGCCTCCCTTATCAGCGTAATCTAATACCGGATTGCCGAATTGGTCCTTGGCGATCAGCTTTATGTTAAAAGGATCGCCTGCCACTATCGCCGCATCAGTAATAATAAGGCTGAAACGGTCGACTATCGACGAAGAAGTTACTGTCTCATTGTCTTGGGCATTGGCGGTGAAATGAAAAAATAACAAAGATAAGACAAGTACAAGCAGATTGATACGTTGCCTTACGTTTTTAGGTTTGTTTTTTTTCATATTTTCCCCTATTTTTTCATATTTATAAATATACTACCAGACCCTCTGCGCCAGGTCAAGAAATAATATTTTATATTATCGTAACCTCAAGTGATTACGTAACCTGCGTTTGTCCTTGGCGGCTAATTGTATCATTATAGTGAGCCTTATTATAACCATAATAAGGCTCTGATTGTGTTTGCGGGGTTGTATTATTGAGCACTATGCCCAAAATTGACGCGCCCACGTTCTCTAATTGTTCTTTTGCCCGCTTCAAGGCTTCTTTCGCTGTCTGCGCTGTTTGATAGACAATGATAACCGCGTTTGTCTTAGGGCCTAAAATAGAGGCATCGGCTATGGGCAGAACAGGAGGCCCGTCAAACAATACAATGTCGAAGTCAGGCCCTGATTCTTCTATCAATGCTGTTAATTTCTGTGATTCCAAAAGCTCGGCAGGGTTATCGGGGATGCCTCCGGATGTGATTATTTTTAACTTATCCGAGGCATCTACGTCATGTAGCGCATTTTGCCATTTTATATTTCCTTCTGCATAATCTACAAAACCGGGCTCTCTGCTTAAACCAAAAAGACTGTGCAAAATAGGCCGGCGCAAGTCGCAATCGACCAAGAGGGCTTTGAACCCTGCTTGTGCGGCGACGATCCCTAAGTTTGCGCAAGTAATAGACTTGCCTTCTCCTGGCCCGACGCTACTTACAAGCAAGCTTTTTTTATCTTTCTCTAATGCTCTATGCTCTATCAAAGCAAGTAGTTCTCTGTATGACTCCCGGATGTAAGATTGAGCGGGGTAACTGGTCAGCAACTGCTGCCTCATCCGGGACATCTTATCGGACTTCTTCAGTGGTCCTTTGATGGCCAAGTATGGAATCGCGCTTAACACCGCAAGGCCCGTATATTGCTCGACTTCTTCGATGCTTCTTAAGGTCGTCTGTAAATTTTCCAATATGAAAGCGGAAAATCCTCCCAGCATAAGCCCTATCAATGCCCCCACTAGACTATTGAGTAGTTTGTTCGGGCTTATGGGTTGAGTCGGCACATGTGCCTGGTCTACTATACTCAGATCGGGCAATTCATCTTCTTCGGAAATCTTGGCTGCGATGGCCTGTTCCTTCCATCCTTCATATTTTTTACGATTGTATTGATAGTCGCGATTAAGACTTTTTAGCTCCATCTCTTCTATGTCTAAAGCAGAGAGTTTATCGCGTACGCTATCGATATTTGCCCGCAACTCTTTAAGTACGGGGTTGTCCCCAGATGAATATTCCTTCGATATTTCGGCAAATCCAGCTTCCAGCTTGACCAGCTCTTTTTTTAGTCTGTCTCTTTCTAGCTCTACGTCACCTGATCTCTCTTTGAAATTCTTCAGCTTCTCTTCTGACTCATCTAATTTACTCTTAAATAATGCTTCCTGCTCTTGGACAAATTCTCTACGCTCCCGGGCACTATTTATCCGTTGCTTCAGCTTTAGGTCTCTATACGCCCGGGCTGCGAGATTAGCTAACTCCGCAGCTATCTCAGGATCAGAGGCAGTGACACTGATCACCATTACGTTGGAGCCTTCCACTTCCCTAAAGCTTAATGCCCCCGGTAAGGTATATGCCTTTTCTCCTCCTTGGGGCACTTCTGTGCCTGCAAATGTACCAAGACGCCTGGCCACTTCCTGTCTGAAGTGTGGGCTCCTTAAGAAAAGCAGCTCCTTGGACATATCCGGGCCCTTACCCCAGTTCCCGCGCAGAATAAAGCTACCCACCTCTCTGGGCCACCACAATTTAACTGTAGCGCTAGCTTGATATAAGGGGGCTTGCAGTTGTGAAAAAATAGCGGTAGAGGAAAAGACGGCCAAAAAGATAAACAAGACTATCTTTTTTCTTCTGCACACTATATTCCAGCCTTCGATCAGAAACGATACATTAAAAACCATTATTTCAACCTGCTTCTCATTAAGATCCAGCGCGGATTTTCTTGACCAATTTCCAGGGCCCAAGAATAATCCGCAAAAAATAATTTCTGCCTGCCAATACTTCTTTGGGCGGGAAAAACACCCTTACAAAAATCCTTGCATGCTCACCTAAAGAGCGCGCTTCGATCAATTCGAAGAAGATATACCTTAAAAAAGCATACATAAACCTTTTTCTCAAACCCCGGCGCATAAACACTTTTTTATTGCAAAAGGCATTAATAAGTATTTTTTTAGCAAACGGCATCTTTATCATGCCCAAAACCTTGGCAGCAGTCGGAGAGTCAAGCAAGTTTTTTTCCAACCTAATGGCCATGTACAAAGAAGAAACAAGACGCCACTTTTTTGCCTTATCGATAACGCTGGGCCAGGATATAATCCCGGCGTATTTGCCTAACAACCTCTCTATATCGCATATATATCTGAGCTGTCCTAACGTATTGCTATTGGCCATATGCGCGCAGAGATAAAGCAAAAGTTCTTCTTCGCTGAATTCGTAATACGGGACATTTGTCTCGTCAGATACAAATCGCGCGCTTCGCCATAACCATGCAATTCTTGCTTGCGTACGCAGCATCATGGTAATATCCCATTGTAGGTCGACCATCGTCTCGCCGGGCTTTGTAAGAGTATATTGCCAGGACCACCGCGGTATCTCTCTGTGTAAATCGCGGGAATATCCTACTGCCTCCAAAAATACACTTGCTTTGAACTTATTTTTTTCATCTATCAACAGGTCAAAATCTACGCTCACCCCCCGGCTTGCAGTATCACCATAAAGCCTGCGGGAGAGAAAGATGCCTTTAAGCGGTATTGCGCGGATATCATGCGCAGCCAATAATCGTAAGATCACTTTTAACTGTTCCTGCTGAAGCGTGGCATTAGATATAATAGAAAAATACGCTGATCTTAGCCTATCCAATACAAAGCGAGGGACGTGAACATCGCGATAGATCCGGCTCAAAAAGCGGTAGAGCAAAACGGCCACTTGTCCATTAATTGCCATATCGAGCAACCGCTGCCAACGCACGCCTTCTTTGATTATTTCTATTGCTTTTTCTTTCTCGGTAAAATCTTTTTTTATGCTTAAGAGAAGGAGCTGCTCGGTGTTGTAGGTAAGAGGGCTGCCTTTTAATATTCTCCTCCTGAGCTTATTAAAAAACCATCGCCATTCGCCAATAAGGCTTATGTATCTTGCCAGGCGAGGAATCACCTGCGGGTGGTTTAATGAAAGTGCGGCAATCCTAGGGTTTAGATATCGCCAGGCTGGAGATTCTAGATCAAAGGCGATATCTTTTCTCTCGATCCAGACCGCTTTTCCGGCGATCGAATCTATGGTCAGGGGCGCGTCCAAGCCGCCTTTGCTAAAATCACCTTTGGTAAAATATACGTTTTCGCCATTATAACTTTTTTCAATGCGCACCAACCTATGGACAATAAACCATCCATCTATGTCTTCTCTGATAACGGCCACAATATCGCCGACTTTGATGCTATCAACGGGTATGATCCTTATTTTATCCTGGTCTTTTATGAATGGGTACATGCTCATACCCCGGGAGCGTACATATACGTCCCGGCCCTGGCGCAAGAGAGAAAGATGCACATCTTTTAAGGAGGCATCGAACTTTTCCTGTATCTGGATATTTTTTTCTTCGACTATCATTTTACACCGGATAAAATCCCTTTTTCTTCTTTTGCTTTTAGCTGGCCTGTGAAAAGCTCAGCGTACCTTTTATTATTTGCCAATAGCCCAGCATGTGTCGAGATCTCTATTTTATCGGGGGCTTGCAAAAAATATACCGCATCCATTTTTTCGACAATAGAAAGCCTGTGCGAGACGACGATCAGAGTAGCATCTTTAAAGTCCATTTTTATCTTGTCGATAATCTTCTCTTCGGTCTCTGAGTCAACCGAAGAAAGCGCCTCATCTAAAATAAGTATCTTGGGTCCTCTTATCATCGCCCGGGCCAAGGCAATCCTTTGTCTTTGACCTTCGGAAAGCCTGCAGGCCATCTCGCCGATCATGGAATCATACTTCTTGGGTAAGGTATCAATAAACCCGTGGATCTGCGCGATTTGAGCAGCCTTGATCAAATCTTCTCTTGATGCACTTTCTGCGCCATATAAAATATTATCGGCGATTGTATCGTTGAACAAAAAGGGCTCCTGAAGGGCCACGCCTATTTGTCCTCTGAGAGATAGCGGTGGAATCTCTTTTATATCTTCACCGCCAACAAAGATAGCGCCTTTTTGAGCATCGTAGAGCTTTAAAATAAGGTTAAGCAATGTGGTCTTGCCACATCCGGAAGGACCCACCAGGGCGATTTTTGCTGCCGGTTCTATACGGAGATTTAAATTGTTTAAAACATAATTATCCTTTTCATAACCAAAACAGACATCCTTAAATTCGATTTTTCCTGCAATAATTGTTAAGTCTTCTAAAACAGCGGCATCTTGTATATTCACTCGAGCATCAAGGATTTCGTTTAAGCGCCCGCGTGATACAGAATTTACTATGCTGGACTCATAAAGCTTAGCAGCTGATTTTACAAGTCCCATAAGCTGGGTGAGGTAGATCATAATCGCGGTGAGGCTACCTAAGGTTATGGCTTGCGTAATCACCAGGTATCCTCCGAACAAAGCGATCACCCCACCTATCGCCTTGTTTAAGATAGCGCCGGAATAGTTGCCAATATTAAAAAGCCTGGCGTATTTAAGCTGGGCATCGTTTTGGGCGGCAATGGCCTTCTCAAATCTATCGATCTCATACTTTTCCTTGCCCAAGGCCTTGACCAAGTGCATATGCGAGAAGGCTTCGTGCAACCTCTCGAAGACACCCTGGGAGAAATTAATTATTATCTGCGTTATTATTTTGAGCTTTTTGCCAAAAAAGTATGGGTGAATCAAACCCAGGGGCAATAGCAGGAAAGCAAGTAGGGCTAGCTTCCAGTTAAGATAGAAAACAATCGCCAGAATAAATATAATACGGGGCAAAAGAATAAATATCTCAGCACCCAATTTAGTGATAAAATCACAGACCACGCTTACATCGCTGCTTATCTTATATACATGCTCACCGGTAGAGCTGTTGTTAAAAAAGCTCAGCGGCATATTCTGCAGGCGCCTGAATACATCCTTGGTCATATCGAATCGGACGCCGCATTTTATGCGCTGGGCGATGTAATTGCTCAGACAATTCAGTAAGCTGTTAAAGACAAAAATGCCTGCGCTTATGCCGGCCAAAATAAAAAACAGCCTTAAGTCACTATTGCCATAGGCCCTGTCTATTACTAATTTGGCAAGATAGGGATTGATCAGGCTCAAAGGTAAGGCCAAAACCCCTAAAAGGACCGCCGCGGCCTGCAGCTTCCAATATTTGCATAGATATCTATTAAATCCGGACCAATAGTTCACCGCGATTCCCCTGCGTTTTGCAAAGTCCCATTGTAAATCGATTCCGCCAAACGGCAATAATAGGCAATGGCCGTCTCCTCGTCTCCCATCTCAAGCCGTGCCCTGCCCGGACACCAGCTGCAGAATTCTCTCAAAAAACAATTTTTGCATTTTGAGGCGCTGATAAATCTTCTTCCCCTGACTAAAGATAATATTCTGCTGCGTGCATATTCTATGTCAACCTCAAGTAAATTATAGGCGGGTTCTCTTATTAAATTGCAGAGAAACATATTTCCGTAAGGATCAATATGGATGTCGCCGTCTGCTGCGGCGCAGCGAAAAAGGAGATCTCCATTTCTCTGGGGCTTGGGGGGGAGATTTATTTTAGGCATATCGCTCGAATGCAAAACATCATCCGGCTCGACCCTGAATGCACAAGGTGTATTATCGCCGTTGAGGCGCGGATGCAGGTCAAAGCCGGGGTGAAACGGCAAGCCAAAATCTTCAATCAGTCTTTTTATCTGCGCCATCTCTTGGATGTTTTGTTTAGTCGCTTGCGTCTTAATTTTAAGCGGAAGGTGCGCTTCTAACATAAGCTTTATGCCCTGCATAGTCTTCTCAAACGAGCCCTTTACCTGGGATATTTTTTCATACGTCTCTGCGGTAGCCGCATTTAATGTCAATTCAACAGCAAAAGGAGGCGAATTTTTAAAATATGCTATTGTTTCTTCGGTCATAGAATAGCCGTTAGTAAATATGCTGATAATAAATCCTTTTTCTTTGGCATAGTTATAAATCTCTAAAAAATCCGCTCGTGTAAGCGGGTCCCCGCCGGTTAAGCAAAGCCAGATTACACCTGAGTCATAAATCTTATCCACTATAAGCTTGGCCTCTTTTGTATCAAGCTCCTTGCGGATATTCTCGCGGCTGTTGTAGCAGTCCGAATAGCAATGTGTGCAATGCAGTCCACATGCAAAGGTAAGCTCAAAGCGGCAGACATTTGGTCTTTCTAAAGACCAGTTCTTCCGGTGCGTCTTTAAGCTGAAATCCCTGTAGTCATTCTCTCTCATATTTTCCTTATAAAGTCTATTACTGATTTTTCCTTGGCAAAGCCCAGGCGATAACAGGGCGTTTTTTTAAGCAAGTCCTGGCAGAATGAGACTATATTTATCAATAACTTGCTATCCCAGAAAGTGGGGAAAACCGCAGGATAAAGCCGTATAAACCTCTCCTGCGCCAAGACCTCTTTTGCCCTATGGCTGGGGGCGTGGTATATAAAAAACATCTTTTCTAAGATTGCCGGCTCTATGCGCGATTCCAGATAATCGCCGAAATCTCCGTGCCAGGGAGAAGCATAGATCATGAACTTACCATTTTTTCTGCGGATGATCATCCGGTCATCGTTTAACACACTGGCCCTTGAATGCGCATGCCAGATCCGGGCGATGGTAGTCTTGCCGCATCCGGACTTGCCGGCAAATATAAACCCTTGGCCGTCTATGTCTCTTACCCCGATGGAATGGGTAAAAATCCCCGATTTGCGTTGGGCAAAGTAATTTATCAAATGAAGCTGGAGAAAATCATATATGATATCACCGATATTCCAACTGCGGCCGTTATTTTTTTTGGCCAATAAGTAGGCGTGCACTTTGTCAAAAGAGTTATTTACCAGCATCAGCTGTTTTTTATTCCACAAAGGGCATTTATAGACATATGTATCTGCTTTCTTCAAAAGCCGCCAGTTTTCGCTGCCGTCGGCAAAATGATAAGTAGTAAAAAGTTGTCTTGCTCCCGCGATCCGGGGCAGTTTTTTTACTACGTCTACTTCAATAGTAATATCCGGGGCCTTTTCCCCTTTATAGATAAAATTGCTGAAACGGCGGATGTATTGCCTTCTCTTTTCCCTTTTCGAGAGTTGCTCGACGGCAAAACGGCTGCGCATCTCGATCACTACCTGGGCGATCTTTAATCTAACAGACGAGTTCATAGCGTTCTTTTCTTAATTGGGCAAATTGTTTGTTTTGAGGATCACAAGAAAGGAAGTTCTTGCTCTCAAGCCACCCTCTCGCCGGACACCACCTACAGTCAGGTGCCAGCTCACACTTATTACATTGAAAGCTCTCATCGATTTGGATAGAGGCGACTAACTCTTTCATCCTCTCCCATGCCTCCTTAAGACTCACAACCTGCTCTCCATTTCCTGTGCTCTGCTTTCTTTCTTCTGTATGTATTTTATATTTGGGATAATCGATCATCACGCACATCTTCAGCTCTCCCAAAGGGGTGATCGCCGCTTGTGTCTGGCCCACGCCGCAGCTAAAGAGGTTTTGAGATATCCTCTTGGGATTTCCCTTTTTGATATCGCAGTTGATAAATTCTGTCTTGCCCTGTCTTGCCTCGGCATAAGTCTCATCCTGGCAATATCCCCTATATCGGTATGGTTCCTTGGAGCCGTCCAAGCGCGGCGAGAGGATGTTATCCAGACGGTAGGGTATGCCCAATAGCTGGGCATATTCCTCTATCATCTTTATCTCATCTTGATTTTCCTTTAATACACAGCTTTTAAATCCCAAAGGCACTTTTTGCTGATGTAATAGTTCTATTGCCCTGAATATCCTCTCTTTACATCCGGCCACCCCGCATATCCGCTCAAAGGCACTCCTGCTTATCGCCGGGATGGTTATATCCACCTTGTTTGGCCCCAAGCGCGCCAATTCAGCCGCAATGCGCTGGTCGATAAAATAGCCGTTAGTATAAATGATGATTTCAAATCCTTTTCTCTTGGCATACCAGAAGATATCCATGATGTCTGGGCGCATAAACGGCTCTCCTCCGGTAAAACCCAAATAGAGGCAACCGATATCGGCAAGCTGGTCCAAAACATAAAAGACCTCTTTTGTGGAAAGCTCATCTCTTTTAGACTTCTCTTTATAAGAAGGGGGAACATAACAGTGTTTGCAGAAGAAGTTACAGGCATACGTCAACTCAAACATTACCCGCAAGGGAAAACCCCTGCTTTGCGCGTGTTGGTGCACTCTTCTCCAAAACTTATTGTATAATTGGAACTTCAATTCTCCTTCTCCTTTCTTTATCCTTTGACTGCTCGGCCTGGATGGCCTTTTTTAAGCCGTGGGCCAGGGCACAATAATGCTCCACCGGGGATTCTTTATCCCCGGTCTCTAAAAATGCCCGCGCAGGGCAATAGTAACAAAGGTGGCGCAAGTTACAGTCCCTGCATTTCGATTCTGTCTGAAAGCTCTCATTTAAAACTTTAGGGAATTTTTCATAAAAACCTTTTTTGAATGGTTCTTTTTTTAAATCGCTGCTGAATTTCTCGCTATATTCACAAAACTTTAGCCTACCAAAAGGGTTGATAAAAAATTGCTGTAGCCAGGAATTACAGTGGTAAAGAAAAATGCTGTCTCTTTTGGCATGCCGCGCATCTTTGTGTAGACTAGCTTGATATTGGTCCCAGATATCCGAGTCCTCCTGCATTGCTTCTATCATCTCTTGGTGAGAAAGCCTATATTGGCACGGTCCCCTATCGCTATTTAGCCTGGGGTATATCATCGGGTCATACTTAAAATGGAACCGGTCTTCTTTTTTGCCAAAAAACTGGTCGGCAAAGGCCTTGATCTTTTTTATCTCATCTTTATTTTGCTTGAGCAGATTCGCCTTTAATAGCACTGGCATGCCATTGGTCTCGAGCTTTATTATATTTTTGATCACTTTTTCAAAAGAACCTTCCGCTTGAGTAATAGATTCATAAGTCGAGCGCGTAATTCCATTTAAGGTAATCTCTATTTTAGAAGGGGGAAACCTTTTAAAAAATCCTATTATTTGTTTTGTCAAGACGGTAGCGTTAGTAAAAATGGTGATAATAAAGCCTCTCTCCCGGGCATAGGCATAAAGCTCTATGAAATCCTGCCTTAGCAGTGGCTCTCCGCCGCTAAAAGTGATAAATATACAACCCTCTTTATGCAGCTGAGCTAAGATCTCCTTCCATTCCTCGGTGTTTAGTTCTCTTGCTTTATCTTCAGAGCCTTTGCAGTAGCAATGGACGCAGTTAAGATTGCATTGATAGGTAAGCTCTAACAGGCCCCTGAGAGGAAAATGGCCTTTTCTATTATGCAGCCTATTGAGAAAATCCCTTGAATCGATCTCTTTCATCGGCTATGTAAGTTTAAATTTGTCTTTTAAGAGGAAACTGCTCCCGCCTGTGTGTTAAAATAATTATTCACTTTTGCCCCGCTTATGTCGCAACCCTGTTGAGCGGGATGCGAATCTCCTGCTCCATCATAGCCTGAATTGTAGCAGGCGCAGGCGAGCACTGCCTGTTCGGGGTTCAGCTTTACCCTGGTGATCTGCGGGTTGAATTTTTGCTTTTTGGCCATCTCTTCCTCCTTTTTATTTATCTTTTTTCCGGGCACAAAAACTGTGGTTGTAATATATGGAATAGCTGCGCTTGTAACTTCTGGTGATCCAGGGGGTGTTGTCGCGCGCTTCGATTATTTTCACTTTAGGCTTTAGTATCTTTTTAATATTTTGCCAAGGGCTCTGGCCTTTTTCTAAATTCAGCCTTCTTTTATGTTCTCCCAGAAATTGATAAGGATCGGAGGATAAAAGCAACCCTCCTTTTTTTAGAACCCTCATCTTTTCTTTTAACATGTTCTTAGGGTTATCAATAGCATCGATTAAGTTACAGCTTAAGGCAATAGATAAAGAACGACCTCTGAAGGGCAAATTGCTTCCGTCTGCGGCGATAAGAGTAAGGTTTTTTAATCTCTGTTTTTTAAGCGGCCTTTTTTTCTTGATACCTGATTCGCCGATTGCATTATAATCTTTTATTCTGATGGGAATATGTTTTAGCAAGCAGGAGGCAAAGAAAAGATGCCCGAAAGAATTATCCAGGCCGAACACATGTTCTGCGTATTCTGAAAGATAAGGCAAGAAGCCTCCTACATTGCAGCCCACCTCCAATGCCAAGGACCGTCCATTTTTTGCATAGCGCTTTAAAAATCCTTTTAGCATCAGATGCGGGGTCTGCAGTCGATATTTATCTATAAAATCGTAAAGTGGCTCTTGGCGACGGGCTAAGGATAATAGATCGTCATAATGGCTGGTGATGTAATGGCTCTCAAATACGGTATTTATCCTGTTTTTATATTCATTTTTTGGGCGGGTGAATAGCGCCTCTTGATTCTGCCTTTTTGCCCTCTTTATTGACAGCAGCGAATCGGCGATAAGATCTTTGTCGAGCCGCCCGTATTTTCTGGAGAGTTCTAATATAATACTAAGATTTGATTTTAGGTATTCGCCGAGATCGGAAATCAATACCGGGATTGCGAAAAATATAGGAAAACTCGCCCCGCAGCGCCTGCATTTTATATAACCTTGCTCTATTTCATCGGTGTTAGATTTATGAAAACTGAATACCTCATCCAGGGCGAGTTCGCCGCGGCATGTGCCTTTAGAGAGTTTCTTAGGACAGGCTAAATATTTTATGACATTTTTATCCATAACTTACTTAATCGCCTTTATCTCTTTGAAATCCTTAAATAACTCCTGCATCTTTTGATCGATTTCGCCAGTTGTAGCCTCGAATTCCTCTTTCAGCTCCTTTTTCATCTCGGCAACGGTCTTTTTGCCATCGCATAACTGCCATACTCGCGAAGCGGCCTGATTTAGAGTATAGATGCAATTTATCTCATTTGAAGTACGGTAAATGGGCAACAATATCGTCTCGCCATCTATTACTCTAGTCACTATATCCTCATTTCTTTTTGGTATTTGATTTTCCTTCATCTTTTGCCTCCTTTCTTTGGCATAACTTTTGCTGCGCGAACTGAATTTGATTACTTATTTTCTAACCATTTCAGAAGGGAGGCCTTGCTGAAGCGCCAGCTGCGTCCGATCTTGCGTACGGGCACCTCTCCCTTTCGCGCCAGATTATAAAGTGTGGATTTGCTCAATTTAAGAAAGGCGCTGGCCTCCTCTAAGGTCAAGACCTCCTCATGAGCGCGGATTTCATTCATTCATAACTCCTTAAGAAATCACTACTTGCTAATAACAAATAATCATTAACACGATATCACTTTATTTAATAGCTGTCAAGAAAAAATTATTCGATATAGTAATATTTAACAGTTATTAATAGTAAAGAGTACTATTTGATACTACTTTTGGGGCTTTTGCAGGGTATTATGGGACAATAGTGAAAAGAGGATTAATACTCTGATTTAAGGCATGAAAAAACGGGAGGGCTCAGAAAGGCTTATTTTGACGGTTCGCTCTCGCTAAGAGGTCTTTTGATGAATATAGCCGCTTGGGCAGGTAGCTCAACGGATTTGGCCTCTTTCAATTTATGGCCTTCGGAATCGGCTATTACGTTGACAGTGGGCTGCAGAGGAAAGCCTTTATTAAGGCTCGTCACTATGGCTGTCTCCCCGGTATTTAATTCTACCCAGCTGCCGATAGGATATATACCTATTTCTTCTATTAAAGCCTTGAGAAGGTCATGGTCAAACTGATCCCGGTTTCTGATCATCTCTTGTATGGCTTCATAGGGCAGCAGACGTTTGCGATGTGGGCGGGGATGCGTCAACGCTTCATATACATCTAGCAAGCCGACGATCCTGGCATTTTCATCGATATCGCCCATTGTTAGGCCCCGGGGGTATCCGGAACCATTTATGCGTTCGTGCTCTTGGTGGGTAACATAAATAACGACCTTGCTTAAGTCTTTGATCTTCTCCAATATCTCCGTACCGTATACGGGGTGTTCTTTGACTTTTTCATACTCATCGGGAGTCAATTTTCTGGGCTGCCGGGTAATGTCTAAGACTTTGACCATGCCTATATCGCAAAGAAACCCAGCTAAGCCTAATTCGCTTAAGCGCGACTTATTATAACCCAGCCCCAGGCCCAGTCTTATAGAAAGAAGCGATACGTTTACCGAATGGGCATATAAGTAGTTATCGGGAGTGGAGTTGCTCACCAAGGCCATCAATTCATCCGCGGCTAACGCCATTTGGTCGACTGCCCTATCTATCCTAAGCAGGATATCTCTGCCTCTGATCGGTTCGCGCTTGGCGGCTTTATCCAGGACAGTCTTTATTAAAGCGATCAGTTCCTGGTAGATCTCATCCGAGCGGGGCCTGCCGGCCCTTGTCTTCTCCATTATCACGCGGGCAATCTCTACATGCGAAGCAACCGGTTCTTTTTCTTCGACGGAAGAATCTTTAGCGCTGGGTTCTGATGAGGTCTTTTTTCTACTCTGTCTTTTTGCTTTTTTTGGCGGTTTTTCTTTCTTGGGTTTATCCTGCGCAGGCAAGGGGGGCTTTTCTTCTTTTTCCTGTTGCACCTGTTGTGCTTTGTCCTTACGCGGCTCTTCTTCGTCGCGGCCTCTTCTTAAGATATCGGATATCCTGACCACTAGCCTTTGACCTTCTTTTCCTGGGGCTTCTCTTCCAAATCGCTGATTACATCCTGGATAATGTATTTATCTACTTTTTCTGTCTTTGAACCAAAGCCTGCCAATAGGCTCATGTCGCAAATATTGTTTATCCTTCGGGGAATGCCTTCAGAGGCATTGAAAATAAGCGGGTAGGTCTCTGTATCAAAAATATGTTCCTGGCAACCGGCCACTTCCAAACGATGCTCTATATATTCTTTGGTCTCTCTTTCATCTAAAGCCATCAAATGATAGCGCACGGACACCCTTTGCCTTAATTGGGGGATGGCCTCTACTTTTTCTTTAAGTTCTGGCTGGCCCAATAGAATCAAGGTGAGTAAAAACATGTCGTCGAGCTGGAAGTTCAAAAGCAATCTCAGCTCTTCGAATATCTCTTCGCTTTCGATAGCCTGTGCCTCATCGATAGCTATGACTGTGCTTTTGTTCTGCTGGCGGTTGTTGTAGAGGATCTCGTTTAAGGTACGCAAGAGTTTGGTCTTGGACTCATTGGCATCATCTCCTCCCAACTGATAGACGATCTCCTGCAAAAACTCAATGGGGGGGATACGGGGATTAAAGATGAGCACAGTTTGATAGCGGTCGTCGCTGCTTAATTCCTCAAGAAGCGCACGGCTTAAAAGGGTCTTGCCGCTTCCGTATTCGCCGGAGAGCATGGCCGCACCTTTGCGCTCCCTGATCGCATAGAGCATCCTGGAGAGCGCCTCTTCGTGCTTTGAGGAATAATAGAGAAAATGGGGGTCGGGAGTATTCTCAAACGGCTTCTCCTTCAACCCCCAATAATGCTCATACATCTTACACCTTTTCTTCTTGCGCGCAAAAATTCTCTAATCTAATTCTAACCGCCGCTATTGGTTCTGTCAATGCTTTCCTTTTTGACTCATCTAACACTGGCATCGCTTAACTGTGCTGCTCGTCCCGTTAGGTAGGGACATCTAACGGGACTCGTAACAATTGCCCAACTTCTGCTAACCTGCCTGCCGGCAGGTTATCCGGCGGAAACAGTTTCACTTAAGGCCTTGGTTTAGCAGCCATTCGTTGGATTTTGGCCCAGGTATCTTTCAAGGTCACTGTGCGGTTGAAGACTAGTCTTTCTTCTGAAGAATCGAGTGCATCTACGCAAAAATAACCCAGCCTTTCAAATTGATAACGGCTACCGCTTTTAGCCCCCTTTACACTGGGCTCGATATAACATTTCTCTATCACCTTTATCGATTCAGGATTTAAGCCTTGTTTCCAATCAACGCCTTCGGGGACATCGTCTGGATTTTCCTTCGTAAAAAGGTGTTCGTATAAACGCACTTCGGCGCAAAGGGCGTCTTTGGCCGAGACCCAATGAAGCGTTGCCTTCACTTTGCGTCCGTCGGGAGCATCGCCGCCTTTGGTGGCCGGGTCATAGCTGCAGTGTATCTCTTTTATTTCGCCTGTCTTCTCATCTTTTATTACCTTCTCGCATTTGATAAAATAGGCGTAGCGCAGGCGAACCTCACGGCCCGGGGCCAGGCGATAAAACTTCTTCTGCGGCACTTCCTGAAAGTCGTCTTGCTCTATATAAAGCTCGCGCGAGAAGGGAACCTTGCGCGTGCCCATAGCCTCATCTTCGGGGTTATTGATACAATCGAGCTGTTCTGTTTTGCCTTCGGGGTAATTAGTGATAACTATCCTTAAAGGCCGTAGCACCGCCATCACTCTTTGTGCGCTTTTATTTAAGTCTTCGCGTAGGCAGTTCTCAAGCACTGCGACATCGATGGTGCTGTTGAATTTGGCTATGCCGATACGACTACAAAAACTGCGGATTGAGTCCGGGGTATAGCCGCGCCTCTTCAATCCCGATATGGTAGGCATACGCGGGTCGTCCCAGCCTCTGACATATCCGCCCTCGACAAGCTCGAGCAGCTTTCTTTTACTCAAAATCGTATAACTTAAATTCAGGCGGGCAAATTCGATCTGCTGGGGATGGTGCACTCCCAGCTGCCCAAGAAACCAATCATATAAGGGCCTATTGTTCTCAAACTCAAGCGTGCAAAGAGAATGAGTAATCCTCTCGATAGAATCTTCCAGGCAATGGGCGAAATCGTACATCGGGTAGATGCACCACTTATCGCCGCTACGGTAATGCGATGCTTGACGGATCCTGTATATTGCCGGGTCGCGCATGATGATATGCGCCGAGGCCATATCGATCTTTGCCCGCAGGACTTTCTCGCCCTCTGCAAATTCTCCCTCTTTCATGCGCGTAAATAAATCGAGGTTTTCTTCGACAGAGCGATCACGATGCGGACTCTCCCTGCCCGGTTCTGTAAGCGTGCCGCGATATTCCCTGATTTGCTCCGGGCTTAAATCATCGACATAGGCCTTGCCTTTTTTTATCAACTCTACGGCGCGCTGGTAAAACTGGTCAAAATAATCGGAGGCATAATAAAATCTATCCTGCCAATCAAACCCTAACCAACGTACATCTCCTTCAATCGCCCGTACATACTCCATGTTCTCTTTAGTGGGATCGGTGTCATCCATGCGCAGGTTGCATAGGCCTTTGTATTCTTGGGCAATGGTAAAATTCAGGCATATCGCCTTGGCATGGCCGATATGCAGATAGCCATTGGGCTCCGGCGGGAAGCGGGTATGCACCCGGCCGTCATTCTTGCCCTTTTCCAGGTCCTTATCGATGATTTCTTGGATAAAATTTCTTGATTGTGCCATAGCCTATAACGTTTCCAAAAGGTCCTTATCGTCTTCTATCAAAGCGATCTTCTTGCGACGGGGCCAACTTTTGATCTGAGCCTCTCTCTTTAAAGCCTTACTTTTAGTCTGGTGGCCCTCGGAATAAAGCAATTTTTCCACTCCGAACGTTCTCGTGAAACGGCCACCTCTACCTTGAATATGCGCAGCTACACGATTTTCTATGCTTTTTGTTGCTCCGGTATAAAGTCTGTTGTCTTTAGTTTGTAATATATATACATACCACATATTTGTTTGGTCTTTTGGCCCGTTCGCTTCGCTCGCTCATAGGCCTGTGATGAGCGAGCGAAGCGAGCCGAATCACTGCCCGACCTTGACGCTGGACGAACCACCCAACATCAAGTAATACATATGGTTGTGAAAATCTATACCCGCAGGGACAAGGGAAA
>JAFGHF010000042.1 GCA_016939375.1 Candidatus Omnitrophota bacterium
AAGAAATCGGCATACGCAAACAAACAGCTCTTAAATTATTGAAATCATATTATTTTCTGGAAAAAGAAGAGCCGCAATATGTGAGCAGTGGCTACGTCGAAGAAACAGACGCCGCTTTGATACCCACCTATGAATCTGTGGATCTATTACGCCAAGCCAGTAATAAAAAAGAGTTGGATCAGGAAGATTTGCGAAAGATCAAAAACGTAATACTGCAAAAAGGCAAAGACGCTCGGGAGGTCAAAAAAGACTTGACTCAGATAATAAAGCAACGCCAAGAGCTAGAGCCTGAGGAAGCCCGTGAAAAAAAGAAATCGGCGCAATTAAAAAGGCTGGTTAGCGTTTTGAAATCTTTACAAAAAGAAATCAAAATCTCAAAAACTCTACCCAGCCAAACCATAAAAGACATCGATAAACTAATAGAAAAACTTGAAATAGGAACTTATTAAGCTTATAGAAAGGAGGAAAGATGCCTTACGACAGCAGCATGGATGAACAGTTGTTTTCCAAATCATGGGAAAGCGATACTGGCAGATTGACAGTAAGCGTATTTTCATACAACAAGGGGGCTAAAAAGCTGCAGATATCAAGAGAAAACAGGGACCCTCAGGGTGAGCTTAGATTTGCTAAATTGGGCAGGATGAGCAAAGAAGAGGCAGCAGCGATTCTTCCATTTATTCAGGAAGCCTTAAGCGCGATGTAGCAAGCATTAAAAGTCTGCATTTTTCCACTCTAAGCCGACAGATATATTTCTTGATTTTTTCTGGGGATGGTCACCCGGATATCAAGAGATTTAATTTTTTTGCGAAGTTCGTCTGATTGTTCAGGCTCACCATGCACAACGAATACACGCTTTAACTTACCTCTACATTCCTTGATGTAGCGGATAAGGTCATGCTTATCGGCGTGTGCGCTAAACGCATCAAGCACCACAATCTCTGCTCTGGATTGGTATGGCCTGCCAAAAATATTGACCATAGGCCTGCCTTCCACTATCCTTCTGCCCAGAGTATCCCGGGGCATATAGCCAACCACAAGTATTGTATTGTATGGGTTCTCGATATTATTCTTAAGATGGTGCAAGATCCTTCCGTTTTCGCAAGTTCCCGAAGCTGAGATTATGATCATCGGACCAGATCTATCATTTAGTCTTTTGGATTGATTTACGTTTGTGATATACGTTATATTTTTATGTTCTAGAGGGCTGAGTTGTTTTTTGAACAATTCCTGAGTGTCTTTATCGAAATATTGCCAGCTATTCTGGAAAACCTTTGTAATATTTACGGCTAAAGGGCTATCGAGGTAAATCGGAATATCTTTTATCCTCTTCTGTCTCAAAAGGCGAGAAAGGAAAAATAGTACCTCTTGAGCCCGCTCAAGGGCAAAAGAAGGTATAATAATCTTGCCTCCACGCCTAACCGTTCTGTTCACAACCTTGGAAAGTCGGTCCTCTACGGTATCTATGTGGGAATGGACCCTTGCCCCATAGGTGCTTTCAATAAAAAGATAATCCACACCTTTGGGAATCTCTGGGTTCTTTAGATAGGGGAGGTTCGGACGGCCTAGATCGACAGCATAGGCAATTCTGGTCACGCCCTTGTTGGTGTGTATATCAATCGTAGGAATAGAGGAACCCAGGATATGTCCGGCATTATAGAATGTCAGGTCGATACCTTTGCTTAAACTCATCCTTCTGTGATATTCCAGAGGCCTTAGAAATTTAAGGGCGTTCTGGGCATCCTTCTGGTTGTAGAGAGGGTATCGTGCAGGCAAACCTCTCCTTTTGTTGATCTTGTTTACATATTTGATATCCTCCTCTTGGATATATCCACTATCAGGTAAGATATATTTGCAAAGGTCTCTTGTCGAAGGGGTAAGGTAGGCTTTGGACCTAAAGCCCTGTTTTACTAAAGTAGGAAAGTTGCCACAGTGATCGATATGGGCATGAGAAATAATGCAGCAGTCAACGTCTGCCGGACTAAAAGGAAACTGTGAATTCACGGAATAAAACGCGTCTCGATGTCCTTGAAAAAGCCCGACATCTATCAGTATTTTGGTTCTATCGATAGTAAGCAGGTGCATAGAACCGGTTACTGTCCCAGTGCCCCCGCAAAATTGGATTATAATGGCCATAATTGAATTCTATAATATAATAAAGGCACCGGTTTTGCAATAAAAATAGTTAAAAAGCCAACTTATTTCAAATTAAGTTCAGCCTTGCTCCCATGAGCGATTTGTGCTATATTATTTTAATAATCACAAGGGAGGTGGATGGTGGGTAAAATACCTGTACAAATCGACATAAAGAAAGTTGCCAATAATCCTAATCTATTTGTATTTACGATCGCCACGCCACTTATGAGATCTCAATTTCGCATACCCCGACCAGTGCTTAATCAATTGCGTATTTTAATTGAGAGGTCACTTACTCGCAGACAAAATAATCTGCAGTAGTATCAGTTTAAAAAAGGGGGAAGCAATGAAAACATTGCTTATTATATTAGTCCTGATTATTACGCTTGTGATAGTCTTTGTAGACAGCAAAACATGGCAAATCGAACTGGTGGAACGGAAAAGAGGAGATGATACGTTTATAGAGCAAGAACACAGTCTGCATTGGGATAGGTTCATCGATTATTTAAAAGCAATGCCCAAAAATTTATTAAACAAGCTTAAGCTATAAAAGCATGCAGAAGGAGGAAGATATGAAAAAGAATTGCCGCCTTTTTGTTTTATTTATATTTTTAGCTACAACCATTTGTGGATGTGCCAGTTATAGAGAGGCTCAAAAGGCACAAGCGGATTTTGAACAAATCAAACTGGGTATGACAAAAGGGCAAGTCATCGATATAATGGGGATGCCCCAAGATCAGGAAATGCTGGTCCTAGAGAGTGGTTCAACAGTAGAGGCCCTGCGGTTCAATACAAACTTTAGATTGGGCATCTTACCATTGGGGCGCAGGCAAATCCCGGTGTGTCTGCAAGATGGCGAAGTGATCGGCTGGGGAAAAGATTTCTACAAAAATAAAAAGCGGGAATCAGAGCTACTTTTTCCTTAAAAATGAGAGCAAAAAAAATCCTTTTAATGCACATATCGAATATCTCTGGGCATCGCTCAGCTAGCGTGGCGATCGAAAACGCACTACGTTCCCTTGATCAAAATACTGTGGTAAAAAGCATCAACGGCTTTAACTACACCAATCCTTTAGCTGAGAAAATAATTAACGCGCTTTATATGATAGTGATAAAAAACGTGCCTGGGCTTTGGGACCATCTTTACGATAACGAAAATGTCTTGAGGAAATTAAGGAAGGCCAGGGCAATAGTACATAGGATCAAGGAAAGGAAGATAAAGAAACTTTTCAATACCTTTCAGCCAGATATGGTAGTATGCACCCAAGCATTTCCCTGCGGAATGGTCGCTGACTACAAACGCAGACACCGTCTCAGCATCCCTCTTATGGGGGTGCTCACAGATTTCGCTCCCCACAGCTATTGGGTGGATGACTTCGTAGACCTATATGTAGTCCCTGCCGAAAAGATAAAACAAAGCCTATGCGCCAGAGGTATACCTAGGGAAAAGCTACAAACCCTAGGCATCCCCATCGATGTCAAATTCTCAAAGCAAACTATACCGGCACAAGCCTTTAGCAAGTGGAACTTGAAACCAGACATTCCCACAATATTAATCATGGGGGGCGGACAGGGCTTGGGTCCAATAAAAGAAATAGTGGCCACTTTAAATAAAATAGACCAGCCTTTACAGCTGATTGTGGTCTGTGGCACAAACAAAAAGCTTTTCAAGTGGCTGAAGAAGCGGCAACATATGTTCAAGAAGCGTGCATTAATCCTGGGGTACGTCCGAGAAGTCGACCAATTGATGGATATGTCTTGTCTTATCATTACAAAACCTGGCGGACTGACTTCTGCAGAAGCCTTAAGTAAATCATTGCCGATCATAATTGTCTCACCTCTTCCGGGGCAGGAAAGTTTAAATACCCAGTATCTTTTGGAAACCGGGGCTGCATTAAAAGTAAATACTCCTGGAGAGTTAAAACCGTTGGTAGAAGATCTCCTAAACGATAAAGATAGGCTGGGGGGATTGCAGCAAAAAGCCTGGTCTTTGGCTTATGCCGGTTCGGCATTAAATATCGCCAAGGTAATCATAGAGACTGTCAAAAAAGAAGATTTCACATTTTCAGATGCTATACTTACTATATAAAGCTGGGATATTTCTTGCGCTTACGCTGCCAATAAAGGCCAGCTACAAACTGGCTGACTTTATTGCCAGCATGTACTATCTATTGTGCCACCGAGACAGGGAAGTGGTCAAAAACAATCTAAAGGTAGTTCTAAACCATGATCAGGGCAGAGTAAAAACATATCACACTAGCCGGATGGTCTTTGTGAATTTTGCCCGCTATTTAGTGGAGTTTTTCAGGGCTTCAAAAATCGACACTCAATTTATCCACGACAACGTGGAGATAGAAGGTAGAGAAAACCTAGATAGGGCTCTAAAACAAGGCAAGGGTGTAATATTAGTCAGCGCACATCTGGGCAACTGGGAACTCGGCGGTATGGTTTTATCAATGCTGGGATATAAAATCAACGGGGTAGCCTGGACACATAAAAACAAAAAAATAAATGATTTCTTTCTCAATCAAAGACGTAGCAAAGGATTAAAAATAATACCGCTAGGCAAAACCCCTAGGAAAGTACTAACTGCTTTGAGAAATAATGAGATAGTCGGTTTTATCGGTGACATAGACTTTCTTAACCCGCAAAAGGGGATAACGGTCAAACTTTTTGGGCGCGATACGATCATGCCTAAAGGCCCAGCTATATTTAGCCAGAAAACAGGGGCTCCCATAGTAACCGTATTTTTGGTAAGAACAGGTTTGAATAGGTTTAAACTTAGCTTGGAACCAATAGCACATCGAGTTTCAGGTAATCAAAAAGCTGACCTACAAAACCTGACCGCGAAAGTTTCCAAAAGAATAGAATCCTGCATCCTGCATTATCCCGAACAGTGGTTTATGCTCACCCCTAGATGGCAAAACTAAAGGAAAGTAAGTGATAGCTCCATTGAATATATGCGTGTTAATACCTTCTTACAATGAGGCAAAGTCTATCGGCAAACTAGTAGAAAAAATCAAGGCTCAAAAATTGGATGTGCTGGTTGTCGATGACGGCTCAGCAGATAACACCTCGGAAATCGCCCAAAAGAGAGGTGCATATGTAATAAGGCATGCCCAAAATAAGGGTAAGGGTGCTTCTTTAAAAGACGGATTTGAATATGCCCTGAAAAATGGCTACGACGCAGTAATCACAATGGACGGAGACGGGCAACACAGCCCCGACGATATCCCCCATTTTATAAATATGGCTCATGAGCAGAGCGTAGATATTATAGTGGGTAATCGCATGTTCTCCACCAAAAATATGCCCCCTCTGCGCTGGCTGACCAATAAGACCATGTCCTGTTTCTTATCAGCGATTTGCCGCACAAGCATGCCCGATAGCCAGTGTGGCTTCCGCCTGATCAAGAAAGAGGTATTTAAAAACATCAATCCTACAAGCAATAACTACGAAATTGAAACAGAGACCCTGGTAGAAGCCCATCAAAAGGGCTTTAAAATAAAGTTTGTCCCCATCCAAACCATTTACAGCAAACAAACCAGCAACATCAATCCCTTCATCGACACCATCCGTTTTTTTAGATACTTACTGAAAATCTTTTGTCCCTTTTTATTTCGCAAAAGATGAAAGCAAACTTTTCTGAGCTAAGAAACAAGATGGTCGAAGAGCAGCTTATCGCCCGGGGGATTAAAGATCCTGGCACCCTGGAGGTATTCCGTAAAGTCCCTCGACACGAATTTGTGCAAAAAAAAGATCTAGATATCGCATATAACGATTTTCCGCTGGCCATCGGTGCAGCGCAGACTATCTCGCAACCCTACATGGTCGCCTTGATGACCGAATGCCTGGGGCTTTCAGGCAAAGAAAAGGTTTTAGAAATAGGCACCGGCTCCGGATATCAAGCGGCTATCTTAGCTGAATTGGCCAAGGAGGTCTATAGCATCGAACGTATACCCGCCCTAGCGGAAAATGCTAAAAAGCTACTGGCTCGATTAGGCTATCAAAATATAAAAATAAAAGTGGAAGACGGCACTGCAGGTTGGACCGAATATGCCCCTTTTGAAGCAATCATTGTTACCGCTGGAGCTCCGGATTTCCCTTCGCCGCTTCTACAACAAATCCCGCTGGGGGGGAAACTGGTCATACCTATAGGCGGAAGATTTACCCAAACCTTGACCGTGGCCACTAAACATAAAAATGGCCTAGAAATCAAGGATATCTGCGGCTGTGTATTTGTCCCTTTGTTGGGCAAACACGCTTGGAGAGAAAAAGATGTTGGATAAACTACTGGTCGTCTTAAAAGACTTACCTAATGAGCTTATTACAATAATAATCGCCGCTTTACCTGTTAGTGAATTACGGGGCTCGATACCCATTGCATACCTAACATTGAAAGAACCTCTTTTAAAAACGTACTTTCTTTCTATCATCGGCAATATTGTTCCGGTTATACCGCTTTTGCTCTTTTTAAGGCCGCTTTCGGAGAAATTGCGTCATTTCAGGCTCTGGCGAAGATTCTTCGACTATCTCTTTGAGCGCACCAGAAAAAAGGCCGCCCTTGTGGAAAAATATGAAGCATTGGGCTTAATATTATTTGTGGCAATACCGCTTCCGGTCACGGGAGCCTGGACCGGGAGCATCGCTGCTTCATTATTCAAAATCAGATTTCGTTACGCTTTTTTATCCATATGCCTTGGGGTATTTATTGCTGGGTTAATAGTCAGCGCTGTAACCATAATAGGCAAGGGCATATTCTTTAAACTTTTTGTGGCGGGTTAAAAAATTATGGTGCAAAATGTCCAATTAAAACATCACTTCAAATCCTATATCTTAAACGTAGTAAGCCTGGTCGTCTTGGCCCCCATTTTTTTCGGAGTCTTTGCTTTTTGCCCTTTTAGGTTGCCTTACATTTATTGTGCGATATGCCCCAGGCGCTGTCCTTGGTATCACATAAGGGGATATATAGTCCTTGCGGCGATAGTATTAAACTTAAAAAACAATATGTTTTGTAATCGCCTTTGCCCGTTTGGGACGGTTCAGATATTTTTATCTAAGATGGGGCTAAGAAAGTTCAAGATTCCCCGTTTTCTGCTTAGCCTAAAGCATGTGAGTGTATTGATCCTGCTTTTATTGATAATAATGACTTTTCATCCCCAAATGATCATCCAGAGCATTTGGGGTATAGATCTGGATCAAATATTTATCACCAATATGCGCTATATTCTCTTGGTCTTTTTTGTATTGGGAATAATGGCAAGCCTTTTCAGCTACCGCTTCTTTTGCTATAGCCTTTGTCCGATAAGGGCCTTGAGTACGAATTTAAACTTTTTTAAGCCCGAGGGAAAAGCAAAGGAAAAATAATTGTTAGAGCTGGATAAATACCTCAATATCGCGTTGTTTATATCAATACTGCTCCACGCGTTATTATTTTTTCCGCTTCCCTATATCAGAAAGGCCGAAATAAGAAAGGCGCCTGAACTTCTCGAGGTCACCTACCTGATAACTAAACAGGAGCCGGCAAAGAAAGCCGCTCTTAAAGCAAAAACACCTGCCCCCGTGCAATACAAAGAAAAGAAACCGGCCCCGGCCAAGCTTACTAAAACTCTCCCTCCTAAGCCAAAACAGGCAGAGGCTCCTAAAAAGCCTAAAAGCCAATATGCCAACATTGAAATCCCGCCAGAATTGCCCAAGGAAAAAGAAGACTTATATGTAGGGTATTATCAGTCCATCAGGGAAAAAATCCGCTCCTATGTGGAGAAAAACTACACTCGTTTTATAGATTATGGCGAAGTCTGCCTGCACTTTGTACTCTTGCCCAGTGGGGACCTAAAACAGATCAGCATAGTGAACGAGAGGTCTACAAATAATCCCCAATTAAAAGAGATCGTAAAAAGAAGCCTAAAAGAAGCGGCGCCATTTTTTCCTTTTCCTAAGGGCCTAAGCTCTGAACAACTATCATTTAATGTTACTGTATCCTTTGAAATAGAAGAATAAAATGATAATTAAAAGGGTTGCTATTTAAGGCTAAAAGTGATATACTAAAGAACCTTGAAAGGAGTTGCTTGGCAAATGGCAAAAGAGGACAATAGAGGTGCAACCGCGGTTTTAAAAGTAGCCGCAAAGCTTGTTGTCGGACTAGCCTTATTGGCCCTGGGTGTATGGTTTATCTGGATCTGGAGATTTGATGTGTTCATCATGATCAGGGGTTGCCTGGGGGTTTTTGCAGCTCTTTTAGGCATTATCTTTTTAGTGATTGCCAAAGAATAAGATTTGGCAGTAATTCTGCTTTACCCGCCTTTTTGTTGATTTAAAAAGGGTAGATCTATGCAAAAAAAGGCGGGTTTTCATACCTAGCGATAAATTGAAATTTAAAAAGGTGCACTAGGCATGGAAATGCCTGGTGCAAAATTTCGATCTTAATACAATAAACAAGAAAGAAGGGATGGATATGCCCAGAGTTGAAGTGAAAAGTAATGAGCCACTCGAAAAGGCGTTAAGAAGGTTCAAGCGCAAGATCGAGCGTGAAGGAATCCTCAAGCAGATTAGGGCTCGTAAACATTATGAAAAACCCAGTGAGCGCAAAAGAAAAAGAAAAAAGTAGGCGAAACCAAAGAAGCCACGGAGAGCCTAACTTGATACGTCATTCTCTGTGGCTTATTATTTTAATAGTGGGGACTATAATAGGCATTAGTGCTCACTATCATCCTCTTTGTGCATTATCAGCACAATCGTTGACTTCTTCTTTGTTCTCCCAGGGCCAGATTACACGCGAAGAGCTGGACAACGGGATGATCGTGCTTTTAAAAGAGAAAAAAGACATCCCGCTGGCAAGCATTTTTTTATGTGTGCGCTCAGGAAGTGCCCATGAGGGAAAATTCAAAGGCAGCGGCATCACTCACTTTATCGAACATATGGTCTTTAAAGGTACGGCCGAGAGGGCAAGCGGCGAAATATTTCAGGAAATCGAATCTTACGGCGGAGACATCAACGCTTTTACCAGCTATGATTATACAGGCTATAAGATTACCGTCCCCTCGCAATTCCTATATCCTTCGCTGGAAGTTCTTTCCGACATGATGGTCAATGCATCATTTGATAATAATGAGCTTAAGAAAGAAAGAGAAGTTGTCCTCAAAGAAATAAGAATGAGCTATGATGATCCCCAGAGGTTTATATATAGAAAACTCTGGGAGACAGCCTATCTGATTCACACCTACAAATATCCGATTCTGGGTGAGGAAGAACTGTTTAAGGAACTAAACAGGGATAAGGTGCGGAAGTTCTATCAAAATAGGTACACCCCTGAAAACATGGTTTTATGCATTGTCGGAGACATAGAGAAAGACGATTCCTTGTCTTTCATAAAAGACATCTTTAAAGACTTCCGCCGTAAGCCAAAAGCCGATCCAAGTATCTTGCCCGAGCCCCGACAACAACAACTACGCCAAGTGGAAGAAAAATTCACTGCCGGGCTTACCTATCTGGCAATGGGATTCCATGGCGTATCCATCGCAGATGAAGACCTCTATGCCCTGGATGTGCTCTCAACAATATTAGGAGAAGGGGAGAGTTCCCGGCTATATGACCTGATCTGCCGGCAAAAGCAAATGGCCTACAGCATCAGCGCCATAAACTATACACCGGCGCAACCAGGCCTTTTTATCATATCTTCCCTTTTGGAAGAAAATAAACGCGAGGACGTGCAAGGCCTAATACTTGACCAGATCGAGCTGCTAAAAGAAAAGTTCATTTCTGCAGACGAGCTAGAAAGCGCCAAAAATAGAATCATCAGCGATATCATCTTCTATAATCAAACATTAGAAGCCCAGGCCAGAGACCTGGCTTTAAATGAAATGATTAGCGGTGATTATAGATTCAGCGAATATTATGTCAATAATATCGAGGGGGTCCAAGCCCAGGACGTGTTGCGGGTTGCCAAACAATATTTAACAAAAGAAAATCTAACAATAGTGGCATTGACCCCTAAAGAACCGGGCAAGGGATCTGTTTTTCAAGGACCGGGAAGACCATTGCAGATAGGAATAGAGCAACTATCTAAGGAAGAAATTACGGCAACTGAAGAAAATGGCGAGTCTGTGGACAACTCGCAAAAGATAACCGCCAAAAATGAGGTAAAAGAGAAATCTCTGTTAACGGCGAAAACCAACCGTGAAATCAAAAAATTCGTGCTTGATAACGGACTTACGCTAATAGTCAAAGAGGATAAGGACATGCCCTTAGTCTCAATCAAAGCCGCTTTTAAAGGGGGCCTGCGGGTAGAAAACGAAGATACAAATGGTATATGCAATCTGGTGGCAAAGCTTCTTGATAAAGGGACTAAAACCAAAGATGCCGAGGAAATCGCCCATATGATAGAATCCAAAGGCGCCCACATCTCTGGCTATAGCGGGAGCAACAGCTTTTTTATCTCAATGGACCTACTGAGCCGCGATTTAGACAAGATGTTCGCTTTGTTTGCTGACCTTATTATCAACTCAGTATTTCCGGAGCATGAAATAGACCTGCAAAAAGAAAAGAATTTAGCAAAACTAAAAGGCATAGAAGACAATATATTTGAATCGGGCAAAAAGCTGCTCAAAGAGAACCTCTTTCAAAAACATCCCTACAGGATGGAAATAGTGGGAAATCAAAAATCTTTGCAAGGCTTAACAAGGAAAAACCTGATAGCCTTTTATGAGAAGTACTGCGTAGGCAAAAATATGGTCTTGACTGTCTTTGGAGACGTTGACAGCGATACGATAGTTAAAAAGACAGAAGAGTATTTTGCTCAACTAAACAGTGGAGATATTGTCGAGGCCGTGTTACCTGCTGAAAGCGGGGAAAAATCGGTACGCAATGCTTCTAAAGCTATGCCAAAGCTGCAGAGCCTTCTCTTAATGGGCTTTCCAGGTGCTACCGTTTATAGCGAAGACCGCTTCGCGCTAGAACTAATCTGCCAGATGCTTTCCCAATCTTCAGGCAGGTTATTTAAAGAGATCAGAGAAAAAGCAGGGCAAGCCTACACCTTGGGCGCCTATCAGGTGCTGGGGCTAGATCCGGCCTATATCACAATCTATGTCGCCACAACCAAAGAAAGCATAGATACGGTAAAAGATGGGGTTATCGGACAACTCACCCAGCTTAAAGAAAAACCGGTAAGCTCAGAGGAACTGGAACAAACTAAAAGAGCTCTGATCAGCCAGAGGCTGGCAAACCGCCAGACAAATTCAGAGTGCGCATTGGAAAGCGCGCTGGATGAGTTATACGGGCTAGGCTTTGATTTTTACCAAGAATATGCCGATAGAATAAACGCTCTAAGCGCTGAAAATGTCCAAAAGTGCGCTAATAAATACTTTGATTTTGATAACTATGCCCTGGTCATCATCGGGCCTAAATAGAACTGACTAAAAATCATGCTAGCGATTTCCACTGCCTGGAATTCCTGGAAATACTATAGGGCCAAAGAAATAATACAAGAGGTTAAAGCACTAGGTTTCGAGCAAGTAGAGCTGAACTTCAGCTTAAGCGCAAATCTGGTCGAAGAAATGTTTGCGCTTAAAGACCAAGGGGCAATACAAGTGGTCTCTGTGCACAACTTTTGCCCAATACCCGTGGGTGTTCTCAGGCAATATGCTTCTCCTGATCTGCCTTCGCTTTCTTCAATCAACGAAAGGGAACGCCGGGCTGCAGTCAAATACACACAACAAACTATAGATACGGCATCAAGATTGCGGGCCCAAGCAGTGATCCTGCACACAGGCAGAGTGAAAATGCGCGAAAGGATCAGGGACCTGCGCCGTTTCCAAAAAAACGGAGAAACAAAAAGGTTCGCCAAGTTAAAAGAAGGCGTGCTTAAACAGCGTAGGACAAAGGCAAAAAAATTTTTTAATCAGGCCTTAAAAAGCTTAGAACAACTCTGTAAATATTCATTAAACAAAGGGGTAAAACTAGGCATCGAAAATAGGTATTATATTAGCGAAATACCCTCTATCGATGAGATGCAGATCATATTGGAGAAATTCACTGCGCCTGCTCTTTATTATTGGCATGATGTAGGGCATGCACAAGTATATGAAAACTTGGAAATCGCCATGCATAAACAGTTTTTAGATAGGTTTGGAGAGAGGCTGCTAGGTATGCACCTACACGATATAAAGGGGATCGATGATCACCGTGCCCCCCTGCAAGGCACATTTGATTTCAAAATCCTTAAACCTTATCTGCGTAAAGATACCATTAAAGTCTTGGAGCCCCATCATCCAGCGACTAAGGAAGAAATAATTAAAGGCGCGGATTACCTCAAAAAACTTTTCGGAGAAAGTTAGAATGTTGCGTGAACCTCAAGTAGCAGGCCAATTTTATCCCGCTGCAGGCCTTAAGTTAAAGCAAAGCATAGATGCGCTGGTATCGAGAAAAAGCAAAAAGGAAGAAGCCTTTGGCCTGGTGGCGCCGCATGCCGGATATATGTTTTCAGGCGCTGTAGCCGGCGCCTGCTTTTCGCGGGTAAAGTTGACTAAAACCGTAATAATTATCGGGCCTAACCATACTGGGCGCGGGGCTTTTTATAGCATTATGACTGAGGGGGCATGGAAAATGCCTATGGGTGATGTGCAGATAGATCAGGCCTTGGCTGAGCAAATCGCCCGGGAATCGAGATATCTGGAAAAAGACCATCGCGCGCATGCATATGAGCATTCCATTGAAGTGCAACTGCCTTTTTTACAATATTTCATGCCTGAGGTAAAAATCGTCCCTATAGTCTTAAGCGGGGCGGAATTTAAGATCTATGACGAAATCGGCCAGGCGATCGCCAAAGCCACAAAAACGCATCAAAAAGCTTTGATAGTAGCCAGCAGCGATATGACTCATTATGAACCGCACCAGAGAGCCAAACAGAAAGATCAAATGGCCATTAATGAAATACTTAAACTGGACCCGAGCGGTCTATTAAAACTGGTAGAGGAACAAAACATCACCATGTGTGGTTATGGCCCGGTTGCCTGCATGCTATCTGCCAGCAAAGAACTGGGCGCAAAAAAGGCCAGCCTAATCAAATACCAAACAAGCGGCGAGGCGGGGGGAGATTATTCCTCGGTAGTCGGTTATGCCGGCATAATAGTCCAATAAGATTGGCGGATATAAAATGGGCCCTACTGCAACAATTCTAATATCATTGGTGGTTTTCGCATGCGCAATTTGGGGAGTCGTATTATTGGTCAAATTGCTTAAAAGGGGAAGGTCAGAAATGCCCAGCGAAGAGCTGATGAGGGTTTTTGCTGATGTCGGCGCATTAAAAGCAACGCTACAAAGTATGGAAGGGGGCCAGAGGGAGCTTTCTGCAAGCATCAAAGAAACGCAAAGAGTGACCGATAGCATCAAAACAGATTATGAATTGCGCAAAGAACTCTTCGAAAGACTGCGCCAGTCGGTCCAAAGGATGGAATATACGATCTCCGGCACTAAAAGAAGGGGGGAGGCGGGAGAAAACATCCTGCAGGATATACTTAAGGCCCTTCCTCCAAATATGATTGAAAAGAGTTTTCGTATCGGCGGTAAAGAAGTAGAGTTTGCCCTTGTCTTAAACAGCGAAAAAGTCGTACCCATAGATTCAAAATGGGCAGCCCAAGATCTATTAAGACAACTTGCCCAGACAGAAGACCCGGCTCAACAATCGAATTTAATAAATAAAATCGAAAATGAAATCAGCAAAAGGGTAAATGAGGTGGCACAATATATTGATCCGGCACGCACAGTGCCCTGGGCAGTTGCGGCGATACCCGATGCTGCGTTCTCAGTATGCCGCAGGGCCCATTTGGACTCCTACAAAAAAGGGGTGATACTTATTCCCTATAGCCTGACCTTACCTTATCTTTTGACGCTGTTTAATCTTTATCTACAATATGCCGGCTCAATCGATATCGAGAATCTACAAAATTACATCATGAACATAAAAAGACAACTGGAGTCGATGGAAACAACCCTGGAAAACAGCATCGTGCGTGCGGTAAAAATGATCGATAACGCAGCTAATGACTATAGACAAGCCTTGGGATCGATCCGCGGCTCCTTAACTACGCTGCAGGCCTCAAGGGCCAAGGTGAAGATTGATGAATAAAATGAACTCAAAAACCAAAGTCTTTACTGTATTGCGCATTGTTTTCAGCCTGATCCTGTTTTTTATGCTCTTGTGGTTAGCTAGAGAGAACCTGACCAAGATCTGGGAGCTGCTTAGCTCGACCAACATGGTTTTTTATATTTTGGGAACAGTGTTTTTCCTCTCCACCATAGGCCTTTTGGCTTGGAGGTTAAAAATATTACTTAGCGCCCAAGGCGCGGATTTTACGCTCAAAGATATATTTTATTTAAATCTGATCGGGCAATTTTTTACTAACTTTATGCCTACCACAATAGGCGGCGATGTGGTAAAGGGCTTATTTATATCTCAAAAGCTCAAAAGCAAGGTCTCTTCATATGCTGCCATCTTAGTAGACCGCATCGTGGGTATGTTTTCTTTGAGTTTGATAGCCGGCCTTGCCTTGATCATAGGCAGAAAGTCTATTGAACAAAGATTCATATTTTGGGCCGTAGGCTTGTTTCTTTTGGTTTGTCTGGCAACATTCATATTGCTTTTTAACAAAAAGCTCTCCGGCAAGATAATTAAAATATTCGGGCTGGTTAGAATATCACAGATGCTAAAGATTGAGGCTGCAGCAAATAGGGCATACCAGGCAGTAAATATTTACGAAAACCACAAAGACAAAGTATTGCGGTCTTTCCTGATTTCGGTGACCGCCCATTTTATTACTTTTAGCTCGGTATATATATTGGCCCATAGCCTCAGCGTATATGTGCCGTTCAGTAAGGTCCTGTTAATGATGCCCATAATCATCGTACTCTGCATGTTACCGGTGACCATGAACGGGCTGGGCTTGCGCGAATGGGCATTTGTACTGTTTTTTAGATCAAGCATGGGTAGTGCTGCAGCGCTCTCCTTGTCGCTTCTTTATCTCTCAATGTTTTTGGTAATAAGTGTTTTTGGTGGACTTGCCTATTTATTTAGGAGGTAAAAATGGACGATCAATTGTTAAAGATACTGGCCTGTCCGGCCTGCAAGGCAGATGTAGAACTAAAAGAGGGAAAAATCGTCTGTACTAAATGCGGGCGTAAATATCCAATTCGTGAAGGAATACCTATCATGCTTATTGACGAAGCAGAAGAGTAAAAACGGAGGTAGATAAATGGATAAGGTGTTGGTTATTCACGGACCAAATTTAGACCTTTTAGGTAAACGTCAACCGGAGATCTATGGAAAAGTGACGCTGGAGGAAATCAACAAAAAGCTTAAGGCCTTGGCAAAGGGCAAAAACGTCGTGTTGGAGTTTATGCATTCCAATCACGAGGGCGAAATTGTGGAGGCAATAGGAAAGGCAAAAGACAAATTTCAGGCAATCGTAATCAATCCAGCTGCATATACTCATACTAGCGTGGCCATCCGTGATGCAATAGATGCAGTAGACTTGCCAGCCGTAGAAGTGCATTTGTCAAATATCTATGCCCGCGAAGAGTTCAGGCATACATCTTTGATCGCTCCGGTAGCAAAAGGACAGATTTGTGGCTTCGGCGTCAATAGTTACTTATTGGGCCTGGAAGCTGCAATTGGGCTAATTGAGGGTAAATGAACCGTACTGCGATAGATAAATTACGTCGTGCGATCGAACGCGACAAGCTAGATGCCTTGTTGGTCAGCAAGCCTAATAACGTCTCTTACCTTAGCGACTTTAACGGCGAAGGGCAGTTGTTGATAACGGCTACTAAGCAGTTTTTGATCACCGACTTTAGATATCAAGAAGATGCAGCTAAAAGCAAAAAGTCTTTTGAGCTTTGGGCTCGAGAAGGTTTTTCTCCTTTAGAGGAGAATATTGTCAGCCTGGCAAAAAAACTAAAATTACGGGGGTTGGGATTTGAGTCTTATAATACTCCCTACGCTTTTTATCGCAGGCTCAAGAAGGCCTTGGGTAAAAAACACTTAATCCCTACCAGCAATATTATAGAAAAAATCAGGGCTGTGAAAAGCCCCAAAGAAATCAGAATCATAAGAAAAGCGGCATCTTGCGCAGTTGCCAGCTTCTCCTTTGCCAAAAACTTTGTTAAACCAGGAAAGACAGAGGAAGAAATAGCTCAAGGTATACAATACTTTATGAAAAAAATAGGGGCTGAGGATAAGGCTTTTGACATTATTGTCGCCTCAGGCAAGAGGGCCTCTTTGCCCCATGCCTATGCCAGCAAAAAGTGTATTAAAAAAAATGATGCAGTTTTAATAGACCTGGGGTGCCGCAAATGCGGTTATAATTCCGACTTGACAAGGGTAGTCTTTTTGGGTAAAATGTGGGGAAAAATTAAACGGATTTATGATATAGTACTGCGTGCGCAACAGCTTGCAATTGAAGCAGTAAGAGCAGGTGAACAAATCCGGACAATTGACAAGATTGCCCGCCAGCATATTGCCAATGAAGGCTTCAGCCCATTCTTTGGACACGCCCTGGGACACGGGATAGGCAGAGAGGTCCATGAATACCCGTCCATTTCTCCCCGTAACCAAGATCGGTTAGAAGCAGGCATGGTCATTACCATAGAACCGGGTATTTATATTCCCGGCTGGGGAGGAATCAGGATAGAAGATATGGTACTGGTAAAAAAGGACGGCTCTGAGATACTAACGGAGTAGAGGAAAGATGATAGGCACAAATCAATTTAAAAACGGTCTGACTATCATGTTAGACAATCAAATATTTACCATTGTCAGTTTTCAACATGTGAAGCCGGGAAAAGGCGGTGCTTTCGTGCGCACTAAGCTAAAAAACATCAAAACCGGCAATACTATTGACAAGACATTCCGCTCGGGAGAAAAGGTAGAACAGGCCTTCATCGAGCAAAAGAACCTCCAATTTCTTTATCACCAAGGCGGATTCTATCACTTTATGGACCAAGAGACCTTTGAACAGATGGAGCTTGCCGAAGACCGCCTGGAAGATAAGCTCAGGTTTCTAAAAGACAACATGGTCATCTCCATGATGGTATGCAAAGGAGAGATCATTGACATTAATCTACCCAACTTTGTAACATTGGCGATAAAACATACCGAACCCGGGGTACGCGCGGACACCGTAAAGGCAACAATGAAATCAGCGACATTGGAAACCGGGGCTAAAATCGATGTTCCGTTATTTATTGAAAAGGGCAATGTGATCAAAATAGACACCCGCACTGGTCAATACGTAAGCCGTGTATAAAAAGTGAGGGCAAAATGAATCTTAAAGAAATCAAAGAAATGATCAGCTTGATGAACGAAAATGGCTTGATGGAGCTTGAGCTGGAAAGAGACGGCTTAAAGATCAGGCTTAAGAAAAATGGGGCAGACATACAACAACAAATTGTTGCACCGCCGTCGTCCCAACTACAGGCTGAACTGCAGATGCAAAAAGAAGAAGGGCCGCTAAAGTCGGGAAGACAAGACTTGACAGAAATCAAGTCTCCTATGGTCGGGACTTTTTACCGCGCACCCTCTCCGGATAGCGCACCATTCGTAGATATGGGCAGTGAGATCCAAACTGGACAAGTAGTATGTATAATCGAGGCGATGAAGTTAATGAATGAAATCAAGTCAGAGGTAAATGGAAGAATCAAAGAAATCCTGGTTGAAAACGGCCACCCCATAGAATTTGGCCAAGTATTATTCCGGGTAGAACCATTTTAGACAAAATGTTTTCCAAGATCCTTATAGCCAATCGTGGTGAAATAGCTTTAAGAATCATCCGTGCCTGCAAGGAGTTGGGTATACGCACAGTAGCGGTCTACTCTGAACCGGATATCCGCTCTTTACATGTCCGCTTTGCCGACGAGGCCATCTGTATCGGCTCAGCGCTTCCCAGTCAAAGTTATCTGAGCATACCCAGTATCATCAGTGCTGCCGAGATCGCTGATGTGGAAGCGATACATCCCGGGTATGGCTTTCTTGCCGAAAATGCCCATTTTGTAGAGATCTGCCAATCTTGCAATATTAATTTTATCGGTCCGAATCCTGAACCGATGCGTCTAATGGGTGATAAAATGCGGGCCAAAGATACTATGCGCAAAACAGGCATCCCCGTAGTACCAGGAAGCGAAGGAGTGATAAAGACCAAGGAAGAAGCGGTCAAAATCGCCAAGAAAATAAAATATCCGGTTATCATCAAAGCAGCTGCAGGCGGAGGAGGCAAGGGAATGCGTATATGCCACAATGATGTGCGCCTAGCCAGCGCCCTCTATACTGCACAGGCCGAGGCCGAAGCAGCCTTTGGCAATGCTGATGTATATCTAGAAAAATATTTTTCCAAACCCAGGCATATTGAATTCCAAATAATGGCCGATAATTATGGGCATGTAATACACCTGGGGGAACGAGACTGCACAATCCAAAGACGTCATCAAAAGTTGGTCGAAGAGGCTCCTTCTCCGGCCCTGGATGCGAAATTACGCAAGCGCATGGGCGAAGCCGCCCTTAAAGCCGTTAAAAGCGTCAATTACAACAATGTAGGCACTATAGAGTTTCTTCTGGACGAAAAAAATAATTTCTATTTCCTGGAAATGAACACCCGTATCCAAGTCGAACACGGCGTTACTGAAATGGTAACCGGGATAGATATAGTCAAAGAACAGATAAAGCTGGCGGCTGGCGAGAAGTTACAGCTAAACCAAGACGATATTAAAATGAACGGCAGCGCCATTGAATGCAGAATAAATGCCGAAGACCCAGAAAACAATTTCGCCCCTTTTCCCGGAAAAATAACTACTTATAATGCGCCCGGGGGCAGGGGCGTGCGCATCGACAGCTGTGCCTACCAAAATTATGATGTATTGCCATACTATGACTCACTTATTGCCAAAATGATTACCCATGCAAAGACCAGACAAGAAGCGATTCAAATCATGCACAGGGCACTCGAGGAATACATAATCGATCCTGTAAAGACCACGATCCCTTTTTGCCTGGAAATAATGAACGACAGGCGTTTTCTAAAAGGGAAGATGTATACAGATTTCGTTGAAATAATGATGTCTGAAAAGCAAAAAGAAGTGCAAAAGAAAGAGAGGTAAAAATGAGGGCTTTGGCAATGTTTGTGACTTTTATCTGCACTTTGATCTTTACGGTCATCGGGGCACTGCTATTCTCTTTTTCATTCGATGTATTCACTCTGCAAAATTTAACCGAATTTTTGCGTTATATATATCAATTTGAAGATATCAACTTGATCATAGGCGGGACAGGGCTATTTTTGGCCATAGCCAGCATCTTTACGGCACAGATATGTCTGGGAAAATTACAAAGAGAAAAAACCATCGCTTTTAGCAACCCCGACGGAGAAGTAACGGTATCATTGACTGCGATAGAAGACTTTGTCAGAAGGCTCTCAACGAGCATAGTGGAAATAAAAGACCTGCGCAGTAATGTGATTGCCGGAAAGAAAGGCATCGAAATAAATGTACGGGTAAGCCTCTGGGCCGATGCCAATATTCCCGAGACTACAAGCGCTGTCCAAGACATAATAAAAACCAGGATCCAAGAGATATTGGGAATAGAGGACCCCATCGTGGTACGCGTGCATGTGGGAAAAATCGTTCCCAAGGCTGAAAGAAAAAGACCGAAGAAAAAAGAATCAGATGAAGAAACACCCCCTTTTAGGGGAAGCATCGAATACGGAAAGGAAGGTTGAACAAATGCAGAAAAGAATTGCCATACTGACTGGTGGCGGAGATTGTCCTGGCATCAATCCCGTGATCAGGGCAATAGTAAGAAAAGCGGTCAGGCACAACTATCATGTGATCGGGATTAAAAATGGCTGGAAAGGGCTAATTGAAAAAAACGTAGTCTCTTTAGACCTTGGCTCGGTATCCGGCATTTTGGTAAAAGGAGGGACTATTCTGGGCACCTCCAGGACAAATCCTTTTAAAAATAAGGAAGATGCAGAAATCGGAATAAACAACTTTAAAGCATTGGAGATAGAAGCATTGATCGCGATCGGCGGAGAAGATACCCTGGGCGTAGCCAGCAAATTCTCCCAGCAGGGTCTCAATATCGTAGGCGTGCCCAAGACTATAGATAACGATCTTTCAGGCACAGATAGAACGTTCGGCTTTGATACGGCAGTAAATATCGCTACCGAGGCTATCGACAGAATCCATACCACTGCCGAATCGCACCATAGAGTGATGGTAGTCGAGGTGATGGGCAGGCATTCAGGCTGGATCGGGCTTGAGGCAGGATTAGCCGGTGGCGCTGATATCATCTTAATCCCCGAGTTTCCAATCGATCTGGACGAAATATGTGCGACAATTAAAAAAAGGCATGAACGAGGTAAAACCTTCAGCATAGTGGTTGTGGCAGAAGGGGCAAAGTTTAAAGAAGGGACTGAAGTGTTACAGGATAAGGAAAAAGACGCCTTTGGTCATGTGCGCCTGGGGGGAATAGGACAAGTATTATGCGAGGAGATCCAAAAACGCACTTGGTTCGAAACCAGAGTAACTGTTTTAGGACATATCCAGCGCGGGGGAACTCCCACTGCTTATGATAGAGTCTTAGGTACTCGCTATGGCATCAAGGCAATGCAGATGGTTTTAGATAAAGAGTTCGGTAAAATGGCCAGTCTCTGTGGCACTGAAATAGTCTCTGTCCCTCTGGAAAAAGCAGTAGGTGAAGTTAAGACCGTCCCCCCAGAGCTTTATGAAATGGCAAAGGTGTTTTTCGGGTAAAATCATGAAAGAACAAATTAAAGCTATTTTTGAAGAAAGCAAAAGTCTGCAGGAAAAACTTATGGGCGATGATATAGTTGAGGCGATCGCTAAGCTAGCGCAATCAATCAAAGCTTGCATAGGCGAGGGCGGAAAGGTGATCCTTTTTGGCAACGGAGGCAGCGCAGCCGATGCACAGCATATCGCCGCAGAACTTGTGGGCAGATTTACAAAAGAGAGAAAGCCTTTGGCAGCCTTAGCATTAAACTGCAATACATCCAATCTCACCTGCATCGGCAATGACTATGGGTTTGAGCAAGTCTTCGCCCGTCAAATCGAGGCCTTGGGCAACAAAAAAGATATAGCCATCGGGATATCTACCAGCGGAACTTCGCAAAATGTCCTTACCGCTATTTCCAAAGCTAAAGAATTGGGGATGAAAACGGCAGCACTGACAAGTGAGAGATCAGATAAACTGGCCAAAAATGTAGATGTGGCAGTCAGCGTCCCCTCAAAAAACACCGCCCGCATCCAAGAAGCCCATATTACGATCGGGCATATTATCTGCCAGTTAGTCGAGAAAGACCTATTGTGACTGAGCGCAAAATATACACTTTAAAAAGGCTAAAAAAAACTTTGGCTGTTTGTAAAAAGCGGGGGGAGAGGATAGTTTTTACAAACGGTTGCTTCGACATCCTCCACCTAGGGCATATTAAATATTTGGAAAAGGCTGCCTCTTACGGCGACAAGCTCGTAGTCGCTGTCAATAGCGATGCCTCAGTGCGCAAAATAAAAGGAAGGGGACGCCCTGTTTTTCCGGCAAAGGAAAGGGCCTATATTGTCGCAGGCTTAAAATTTGTCGATTACGTGATAGTCTTCTCTGAATTGACGCCGCTAAGGTTAATTAAGTCCCTAAAGCCGGATATATT
This sequence comes from Candidatus Omnitrophota bacterium, assembly GCA_016939375.1. Taxonomy (GTDB): domain Bacteria; phylum Omnitrophota; class Gorgyraeia; order JAFGHF01; family JAFGHF01; genus JAFGHF01. The sequence continues at coordinate 21,834 of JAFGHF010000042.1, forward strand.
GGCCAAGGGAGCAGATTGGCCTAAGGCAGAAATAGTAGGAAGAGAATTTGTAGAATCACGGGGCGGTGAGGTAGTGTGCATCAAGTTTATCAAAGGTTATTCAACTAGCTCTATTTTAAATAAAATCAGAAAATAGCCGTGAATAAGCAGATATTTCGAATCATTGACGCTAATTTGAACCGTGCCCGCGAAGGCTTAAGAGTCTGCGAAGAGATTACGAGATTTGTTTTAGAAGATAAACTGCTGACCGGTAAATTTAAGAACTTAAGGCATCGGCTTTCCAAAAATATCAACAAGCTGCCTGGGGTCGGCGATGCATTACTTCAGAGCAGGGAAAGCAAAAAAGATATAGGCCGAAGCATCGCAAACCGCTCAAAAAGAAAAGATTATCGGGATGTATTTTACGCCAACATCCAAAGAACGGAAGAATCATTGCGCGTGCTGGAGGAATTCTCCAAGATATTCAATCGCTCTTTGAGCGAACACTTCGCGTGCCTGCGCTTTGAAGCATATAATCTGGAAAAAAAGACAATTGCAAGACTTTAGACTGTACTTAATCCTGGATGCCCAGGTAATAATATCGAAGGACATTGTAAGGATTGCCGAAGAGGCGATTTTTTCGGGTGGAGTAGATATATTTCAGCTGAGAGCAAAAGGCTGGCCGGATCGACAAATAGTACAGATCGGCCGTATATTAAATGGGCTGGCCCATAAAAACAAAGTTCTGTTTATAGTCAACGATCGTGCTGACTTGGCGCGGACTATTGGAGCTGACGGGGTACATTTGGGCCAAGATGACTTGTCTGTTGAAGATGCCCGTGCCATAATGGGCAGAGATAAGATAATCGGCATCTCCACTCACAATATCTCCCAGGTCCAACAAGCACAAAAAGCTGCGCCAGATTACATAGCTATTGGACCAATATTCCCTACAGCGACCAAACTAAAGACAAACGCTTTAACACCGCAAATACTCACACAGCTCAAAGATAAACTACGCTTGCCGGCAATTGCTATAGGAGGAATAAACCTGCACAATCTTAATCAAATATTAGATGCAGGATTTGAACGCGTGGCGGTTTCGCGCGCCATATTAGAAACCGCTGATATACACGATACCGTGATTAAATTCAGGCAAAGGCTCTACGCAAATGACGCAATTAGAACAGGCTAAAAAAAATAAAATAACCGCACAAATGGCGAAAGTCGCCCAAGAGGAAGAACATACAGGCACGTCCATCCGCCAAAAGATCGCCCAGGGCAAAGTAGTCATTCCATTCAACAAAAAGCGTAGACCTAAAAAGGTTTACGGTATCGGTGAGGGGCTGACTACAAAAATAAACGCCAATATCGGCACTTCTAGTGATGCCTCAAAAATAAAGGATGAATTAAAGAAGATGGAGGTCTCCATTGCGGCCGGGGCCCATACCATAATGGACTTGAGTACCGGGGGAGACATCCCGCGGATAAGGAAAGATATCCTGCAACGTTGCCCTGTACCCGTAGGCACAGTACCCATTTATGAAGCCGCAGTCAATTCGGTAAAACGCAACGGTTCGATCTGCGCGATGAAAGAGGATGATATATTCGATACTATCGAACAACACGCTAAAGACGGGGTTGACTTTTTCACTCTACATTGCGGTGTCACCATAGAATCCCTTGCTAGATTGAAAGAAGAAAAAAGGATCACGGATATAGTAAGTCGAGGGGGAGCGATTTTAGCGGATTGGATGATAAAGAACAGGAAAGAAAACCCCCTATATGAATATTACGAGAGGATCTTAGATATTGCCAAAAGATACGACGTAACCATAAGCTTAGGGGATGGTATGCGTCCCGGCTCAATCGCTGATGCAACCGATAGGACGCAAATACAGGAATTGGTTTTACTGGGCGAACTCGCTAAACAGGCCTTTGACAATGGGGTGCAGACAATAATCGAAGGTCCTGGGCATGTGCCTCTAAATCAAATAAGGTCTAATGTCGTATTGCAAAAAAGGCTCTGTCGCGGAGCCCCCTTCTATGTCTTGGGACCTTTAGTAACCGATGTCGCCCCCGGATACGACCATATTACCTCAGCTATAGGTGGAGCTATAGCCGCAGCCTGCGGTGCGGACTTTCTCTGTTACGTCACTCGCTCAGAACACCTGCGCCTACCCAGTATCGAAGATGTCAAAGAAGGAGTAATAGCGGCGCGCATCGCCGCACACGCGGCTGACATAGCCAAAGGGATATCAAAGGCCATAGACTGGGACAATAAAATATCTCTGGCACGAAAAAAGAGGGATTGGAAAAAACAGATGTCTCTCTCTATAGATCCGCAAAGGCCCTCGTCAATGCGTCTTAAATCAAAGTCCAAAACAACAGATGCCTGCACCATGTGCAGCCAATACTGCTCTCTAAAAATCATGGATCAGGCAAAAGAAAGGCTAAAAAAGCAGGAATGAGCATCCTAGTCGTAGGCACAGTCGCACTAGACAACGTCACGACTCCTTTCGGCAAAGTAAAAAATGCCCTGGGAGGCTCGGCGACATATTCAGCTGTTTCAGCCAGTTTTTTCGGCAAGGTAAAACTAGTAGGCATCGTGGGGAAGGATTTTCCTAGACAATTCATCTCTTTTTTAATTTCGCACAATATCGACACTAACGGTTTAGACATCGCCAGAGGCAAGACATTCAGTTGGAGCGGGAAATATACTTTCGACCTTAATAACCCGCAAACCCTAAAAACAGAACTAAATCTCCTGGCCCGCTTTAATCCAAATATACCCGAAGAATACAAAAAAGAAAGGTTCTTATTTTTAGCCAATATCGATCCTCATGTGCAACTTTCGGTACTGAAACAACTTTACCGTCCCAAGTTAGTAGTGGCCGATACAATGAATTATTGGATAGAACACGAAAAGAAAGCATTAAAAAAGGTCATGCAAAAAAGCGATATATTGGTCGTGAACGATGCAGAAGCTAGAGAATTTTCCGGAGAATCCAACCTGCTCAAGGCGGCAAAAGCCCTTCTTGCCCACGGCCCCCTCTTGGTGATAATAAAACGGGGCGAGCACGGATGTTCGCTTTTTTCACCGTCTTTTACTTTTCATATTCCAGCTTACTTGCTGGAGGACCTAGCGGATCCAACCGGAGCTGGCGATACATTCGCCGGAGGTTTTCTTGGATACCTCGCTTCATGTTCTCGGATAAACGAAGGGACATTCAAAAAAGCCATCGCCTATGGAACGATAATGGCTTCTTTTGTTGTTGAAGATTTCAGCCTTAATCGCTTAAAAAAAATTACGAAGAAAGACATACAGGCCAGATTCATACATTTTAGAAAGATGACAAGGTTCTAGGTAAGGCCCAAACTTATGAAACGCGGTAAACTTAAGTTTGCTGGCCGAACTTGTCCCGCACCTTTTTGTTGTTCAGACACATTTTTTAAAAATTGGGGTGGGGTGGAATTATCTTAAAGGTGCGGGATTAATTCGCACAGCAACTTACGTATATTATGTTTCGGAATCCGTAAGTTGCGTGCTCATTAAGCGGGTGTAATTCAATGGTAGAATGACAGCTTCCCAAGCTGTATACGGCGGTCCGATTCCGCTCACCCGCTCCATTGTATTCAAGTTGATTATTGAACATGCAGTATGTTGCAGGTCGAAATGACCGGCTAGACAAATGATAAAAAGAAATACCTGTGGAATAATCCGAAAGTTAATTTTACTGTCTATTGTCTACTGTCTATTGTCTACTTTTTTAATCGGCTGCGCTACTGTCCCTAGCAAGCCTCCTGCACCGCCCAAAGGCATGGCTGGCATATATCATAAGGTCAAAAGGGGGCAGACTCTTTGGCGGATCTGTAAATCATATGGAGCAGAAATGGACACCGTAGCCGGCATTAATCGATTAGCGGATACATCCAGGATCTATGAAGGTCAGCTGATTTTCATCCCTGGGGCGGATGAATCCAGTGACGATCTTGCATTGGAAGTAGATTTCAAAGATAAGGCCGGCGATTTTATTTGGCCTGTCAAAGGTAAGGTCAAATCTTTCTTTGGAATGAAAGATAATGGGGTAAAAAACAAAGGCATATCCATACAGGCCAAAGAAGGAGAATCTATTGTCGCTGCTCGCTCAGGAAAAGTCGCCTTTTGCAGCCAAGAGCTAAAGGGATACGGAAAAACCATTATCCTCGACCATCTTGATGGATATTCTACTGTTTATACTTACAATTCTCAAAACCTGGTAAACGCTAACCAACTGGTACGACAGGGCCAGGTAATCGCCAGAGTAGGTTCGACAGGAAGAGTTAAAAAACCTGCGCTATATTTTGAGATCAGAAAAGGATACATACCTCAAAACCCATTTTTCTATTTGCCTTAACAGATAAGCGACGCCTTGAGGACCTGGTCCCGGAAATATCTATGGAACTTAAGGGAACTGGTCCCCTAATAACTATGCGCCCGTCAACAGCGTAAAGCAACAAAGGAACTTATATGTTTAGCGACCCGGTTGTGGGAGATAAATTTTTTGGCAGAGAGGAGACTCTCAAGCTGCTTACAAAAAGGGCCAATGGATTAAAGGACGGCTACCGTCAGAATATCGCAATATTAGGCCCTAAGCTTATTGGTAAATCATCAGTAATCCTTGAGTTTCTTACCCATTTCACCGATAGCAATATAATCCCTATTTATTTGGATCTGAGGCGAAATTCCTTTAGCCATTTTTTATATAAGTTTATCGGGGCTGTTCTTTACCACTATTTAAAGAACAAAAACCTCACTGCACAAGAAGACTTGCTGTCCCTCAAAAATAGCGCCGAAAAGCATATTCCAAAAACAGTGGCTACGATTCAGTTGATTGAAGACGACTTCAAGGGGGGGCGTCTTGATGCGGCATATGAGAAGCTTTTGCCTCTCACCGCCATTTTAAAGCAGGAAAGCGGCCTTTCAAGTATTGTCATATTAGACGGCTTTCATTTCCTAGATACATTTAAGATTAAAAATCATTTTTCAAAGTTCGCTCAAGAAATAATGACGCAAAAAGATACGATGTACATATTAGCCAGCTCTCAGATTAGCTATGCAAAAAAGGTCTTGGCTAATGAACTTTCTCTGTTGTTCGGCAATTTTGAGATCATCAATCTAGCTCCTTTTGATTATTCCACCTGTTGCGACTTCTTGGAAAAACGCCTTGAGGGGATTACGCTCGCTCAAGATTACAAAGATTTTTTGATTGCCTTCAGCGAAGGGCATCCTTTCTACCTGGATATCATAAGCGGCAAATTAAAAGAAAAGACCAAAGAAGGCAACCAAAAAGAAATCAGCAACGAGCTTATCAGTCAGGCCATGAACTCCGTGATGTACGACTCCAAGGGAATCCTCAACCAATATTTTACTAGTCTCTTGACCCATAATCTTAATGGTGCTGACTATTCAAACTTTTTGCCTATTTTGTTATCCGCCAGCGAAAAAGGGTGCCGGCTACAGGATATATCCGAACTGGCAAAACGTAAGAGCAAAGTGATTACAAAGCAAATCAACTCTTTGGTAGAAAAAGACCTGCTTGCCAAAATCGGGGTATTTTATAGGATCCAAGATAAGATTTTCCGTTATTGGCTCAGAAGCGTCTATCAGCGAAAAAGGTCTTCACTGGCCGCCGACCCAGCTACAGAATCCGATGGTTTTTGCAAAGACATTGAGGAAGAAATATCAAGGTTTACCCAACAAGCATGCCTAGAGCTCACTCAAAGAGTGATGGACCTTTTTAAGTCGTTTCGCAATGAGATGGTGACGATTCAAAATAAGCGTTTTAGGTTTTGGCATTTCAAAGAAGTCCGACTCTGGAATAAAGCAGAACTTAAGGATTGCATAATAGCCCGTTATTCTGAAGGATACTGGGCCTGTATAGTCAGAAAAGATGATGTTAGCGAAAGCGAAATACAGGAATTCTCTGATTGCTGCCGCAGCTCAAAACAAAAGGTCAAAAAAACCATCATCATCTCTTGCAAGGAATTAGATCTTAACGTACGACTTATGGCTTTGGAAAAAAAGATCTGGATCTGGAGCTTATCTGACTTAAACACGGTATTGGACCTATACGGCAAACAGCCCATAGTGCAGAAATAAAAGGAGTTTTAACGATGAAGATCGGTGTAGTTTCCGACACCCACATTGTCAATGCCAAAGACTTGCCGGTTGAGTTCCTACACGCCTTGGGCGGCGTGGATCTAATTCTGCATGCTGGGGATATAATCGACCTCTCGGTAATAGAGGCATTGAAAAAACTTGGGCCACAGGTAAAGGCAGTCTGGGGAAACATGGATCCGCCCAATCTAAAAAAAGTCTTGCCAGAGAAAGAATTAATCAAAGCAGGCAAGTTTCAAATAGGTTTGACGCACGGCAGCGGTGCTCCCTGCAACTTAATGGATACCGTAAAAGATGTATTTAAAAACCAACGCCTAGACTGTATTGTATATGGACACTCTCATGTACCCCAAAATGTGGTGCGTCAGGGCATTTTATACTTCAACCCGGGAAGCCTTACAGACAAGTTTTTCGCCCCATATAATTCGTATGGAGTGCTGGAAGTCGACAACAAGAGGATCGAGGGTAAGATTATAAAATTAGGGAGCTAAGCGGTGTTTAATAGGCAAGAGATCGAAAAGTTTGAAAAAAAATTTTTGTCCAGCTATGCCATGAAAAGCAAGGATTCAAGGGGACGCAAACATCATGAAAGCGAACACCCTTATCGCACCGCTTTTCAGCGCGACAGAGATAGAATCATTCATTGTACAGCCTTCCGTAGACTGGAATACAAAACTCAAGTATTTGTTAATTACGAAGGGGATTATTATAGGACCAGATTGACCCACACGCTAGAAGTCGCCCAAATCGCCAAGACTATTGCCCGGACACTGAGATTGAATGAAGACCTAGTGGAAGCTATCTCCTTAGCCCATGATCTAGGCCATACGCCTTTTGGTCACGCCGGGGAAGAGACGCTACGTCAGTTAATGCAGGGGCATGGCGGTTTCGAACATAATCGTCAAGGCTTGAGAGTCGTCGACTATCTTGAAGAAAGATACCCCGATTTTAAAGGATTAAACCTGAGCTGGGAAGTCAGGGAGGGAATCCTAAAGCATGTCACAGCATACGATCACCCTGAAGAAAGCAATGAGTTTAAGCAGCATAGATTTCCTACCCTTGAAGCCCAAGTGGTTGACCTAGCTGATGAAATAGCTTACGACAACCATGACCTAGATGACGGCATAACTTCACGCTTCATCGATGTAAGACCTTTGAGCAATATTGAGTTATGGCGCCAGGCGGAAGAAAAAATTTCCAAAAAGTATTCCCGGCTTAAGGACGAAATCAAAAAATATCAGATCATCAAGTTTTTAATCAATTTACAGGTCCAGGATGTCATCAAACACACCGATCAGAAATTGAAAAAAGCGGATATTCATTCACTTGATGATGCAAAAAACTACAAAGAAAGACTTGTCGGATTTAGCCCGGAGATAGCTAAGAAATGCGCGCAGCTGCGGGAGTTCCTTAATCAAAACTTGTACCAACACTACAAAGTGGTGAGGATGTCCAATAAGGCCAGGAGATTCATCCAAGAGTTATTCCAATGCTACATCTCCAACCCCAAACAGTTGCCGCCCACAAGCCTGGCCAGGGTGAAAAAGGAAAACGTGCATAGGGTAGTATGTGATTACATTGCCGGGATGACTGATCGTTACGCTCAAAATGAATATAGGCGGCTCTTTCAGCCCTATGAAGAGAAATAACTCTTAGTTCCTTGCCAGCCAAGTTTAATATGTGGTATAATTGAGAAGATATGGAACAGGAAAGAATATATCAAAAACAGCTTTTAGAAAGGCTGTCTAAAAGCCTGGATCTTCAGAACGAAAAAGAGCTATTTAGAAGCTTATTCGGAAATGCCCTGCTTTGGATAGTAGATAAAGAATCCGGCTTGGCACTGCAGACACAAAACGCAAAAAGGAAGATAGGCCAAAAACAGATTGTCGAAATCTGCTCTTTGCAGGAAAGCGCGCATTGTCCTTCTGAGTGTAAGTTCCTAAGGTCTTCCAAGAAAAAAGAGTGTCTGCGTTGTTTAAGCGGTATACTTAAACAGGCAAAGAATACCAAAAAAGTAGAGAAATTCGTCTGCAGCAAGAATTTCTTCGGGCTCTGCTTTCCGCTGGCACAGGGGGATGCCTTTTATGGGTTTTTGATCCTTTGCAATTTGAAAAATTCACCTTCCCGTGAATCACAACGCCTGTTTGAAGCTCTCAATGAGACTATACTAGAAAAAGTGCAAAAAGAACTAGAGCTCTCTAAACTTTACGAGACGATTAGGCCCAGGGCGATAGCGCTCTCTACGATCCATACAATACACCGACTGATCAGTTCGAGCCTTGATCTAAACGAACTAATACCCAGGATTGCCAGACTCTCATTGCAAGTATTGCGGGCCAAAAAGTGTCTAATCAGCTTGGTAGATGAAAAGACAAAGCGTCTTGTTCCTAAAGCAATGATAGATATATCCAAGAAAAAGTCGCGCGTTTCGGCCTTTAAAAAACGAATCCAAAAAAGGGTGCTGCGCTCAGGTATTACTTTGCTGAAGAAAAACTATCTCTCAGTACCCTTAATCGATGAGGAGCCGGTGGGCGTGATTTCTGTATACGCAAAAATGACTAACGGCGAATTCAACAATTTTGACCGGGAAATACTGACTGCCTTGGCCGAACAAGCAACCGGCGCGATTAAAAACGCCAAGCTATACAAAGAGCAGGAAGACATGCTCTCCAACACGGTCAAGTTTGTCTCTACTCTTCTTAAGCTTAAATCTGGTGCCCCGTATACACATTCAAAGCATGTGATAGACATAATTATGGGCATTGCCAAAGAGCTGCATCTTTCCGAGGAAGAGTTACGCAATCTGCGTTACGCCGCTATGCTGCACGATGCTGAAAAAATCGGTATTCCGGAAGAAATCCTCAAGAAACCGACATTCTTGACCGAGCGCGAATACAATATCGTAAAAAAGCATCCTAAAAAGAGTGCCAAAATATTGAAACCGATGCAGCGTTTAAAACCGGCAGTCGGCATTATGGTCCATCATCATGAAAAGTTTGACGGCTCAGGCTATCCTGATAAACTAAAAGGAGAAGCGATACCCCTGGGTTCGAGAATTATGGCAGTAGCCGATACCTTAGAAGCCATGATTTCCCGGCGCCCTTACCGTAAATCCACACCCATAGCGCAGGCTATCCAGGAGCTAAAAAGTAAAAGCGGTACCCAATTCGATCCTCGAGTAATCAAGGCCTTTGTCAAGCTGGCAAAAAGAAAATCGTTTAAGAAACTATTAAAGGAATTACAAAATGGCTGAGATCAAAAAGATCTGCGCCTCAACGCTGAACCGCAAAATCATCAGATTCTTTCAAGAGAATCCCTCGACCGTCGACACTTCACGGGGCATAGCCGCTTGGTTAAATTTTGACCGCAAAGAAGTAAAAAAGGCGCTGGATTCTCTGGTCAAAGAGAAGATTTTAATTCCTCATCGCATCGGTTCTTCTATCGCATACGCCTATACACAGGACAAAAAGATAATTAAAAAAATCGAACAAAGCGTAAAATCTGATATCTAGGAGGAATAATGTTTGATAAAAAAGATAAAGATAAACAGGTAGAGTTTTTCGCTGATTACTCCTGTACCTCCAAGAAATCGCGCAGACCTAAGCTTAGCTTAGGAAAAATCGCCCTGTCTTTATCCTACGAAAATATTATCATCTTAGCGATCGGAATGATTATGGTACTTATCGTGTGTTACTCCTTAGGAGTAGAGAGAGGCAAAGACCTTGCTCAAGCCAACATAAAAGGCCTGGATGCAAGCACGCAAGTCACAGAGTCGGAAACAATCACTAAAGATGAAGAAAAGGCATCTCAAAAAGAAGAAAGCGAACCACTGATTAAAAAAAGGAAGGTTAAAATCGCCGTAACTGAGCCTTTTTACACCATTCAGGTTGCTACTTTTCTTAAAAGCTCGTCTGTGGAAAAAGAGGTCCAGCGCCTAAAAAATAAAGGATACGAATCATTTATTGTCAGCAAAGGTAAATATACTGAAATCTGCATCGGCAAGTATAAGCATAAAAACGAGGCTGCCACTGATCTAAAAGAGCTTAAAAGGCTCTATGGTGATTGCTTTGTACGTAAGCAATAGTCGATAGATCGAGAGAGAAAGGAGAATCAAATAATGTCTGTACATCCTAGTTTGGGCTCGAAAGGTAAAGGAAAAAGAAAGCGTAGCGTAATGAAGCGCTACGAAAGATTAAAAGAGATGTTAGAGAAAGAAAAATGGCAACCTGGAGATTCTGTATATGGGCTGATGAAACTCAAAGTGCTGCGCTGGAAGGCGAAGAAAGCCAAAAAGGCGGTGGAAGAAGAGGCAGCTGGCGAAGGAGCCACTGAAGCGACCGCAGCACAAAAGACAACCGCAAAGACAACCAAAGAAGCAAGCGGCGCAAAGAAAGACAGTCAGGGTAAAAAATGAAAAATACTGTTATGATTTTAGTCTTGGTAATGTTTCTTTTTCATGGGGCGGGGTATTGCTCTGATTCCCAGACAAAAGTCAATGAGTTTGAGCCGACACTGGGCAACGTCTTAGGAGACCACGTAAACATCAGAGCAGGCAAGGGCCTGAATTTTGAGATCATCGACCAAATAGACAAAGGCAAGGGATTAATGGTAATCGGGGAGGATGCAGATTGGTATAGGGTAAAATTGCCCAAAACCGCCCAAAGCTTTGTGCATAAAGATTACATCAAAAATGAGATTGTCCAGGGAGATAGATTACGCGTACGCTCCGGACCAGGCAATAACTTCACTGTCCTGGGGGTGCTCAATGAAGGGGATCGGATAAAGGTCCTAGGGCACGATGGCGATTGGTTAAAAATAACTCCGCCTGAAGGATGCAGCGCTTGGATAAGTAAAAAATTTGTGCGACTTACTAAAAGAAAGTATGCTGCTGAAGACAGCGAAGTTGCCGTCTCTGAAGAACAGGCTGAACCGGTAGAAGAAGTAGAAGAAATAGAACAGGCAGAGGTAGAGTCAAAAGAAAAGGTTGCCAAAAAGACAGAAGAAGAAAAAACACCTGAGATAGTAGAAGCTAAGACAAGGGGACAAAAGGAAGAAAAACCCCAAGAAGCCAAAAAGGCTCAATCACAAAAAGAAACCAAAACTGAAGCTGGGAATTTTACAGGCGTGGTGCAAGACATGGGCAAGATATTTGACCGCCCAGGCACACACAAGCTGACTCAAGACGGAAAAGTGATATTTTATCTCAAAAGCGAAAACATCAATTTAAACCGTTATGTATATCGGGAGGTAAATATCGTAGGCAAGGTCGAAGAACCGAAAAATTCCCGCCGCTATCCCCATCCGGTCATAGACGTAGAAGAGATTAAGGTCGCGAAGCAATGATAGCAATCTTAATCCCGCTTTTTTTGCTTGCCGTAATTATGCATGAAGTCGCCCACGGATGGGTAGCATATAGATTAGGTGATCCCACAGCGAAATACGCTGGCAGGCTCACCTTGAACCCCATACCACACATAGACCCTATTGGGACTATTTTTTTTCCGGCAATTTTGATATTGTCAGGCTCTCCGGTCGTCTTTGGCTGGGCAAAGCCAGTGCCGATCAACTTTGCGCTTTTGCGCAATCCAAAAAAGGGAATACTCTGGGTTAGCGCAGCCGGCATATCGGCCAACTTATTATTGGCCCTTGCCTTTTCTTTGTTTCTGCGCATAGGGATTTTCCCCTTTAATAGTTATGGATGGTATTTCCTAAACTATGGTATATTAATAAACCTGGTGCTAGCTGTTTTTAATGCTGTACCCATACCTCCCCTGGACGGTTCCAGAATCGCGATGAGCCTTTTGCCGCCGGACCTGGCGGCGTCTTATATGCAATTGGAACGCTATGGATTTTTAATCATATTGGCTTTATTGTGGCTAGGGATCCTGGGCAGGATAATCTGGCCGATAGTGGGCATTTTAGCCTATATCCTAGGAGCGAGCTTATAATGAAAAGGGTAAGAGTTGGTTTGGGCAAAAGGAGTTATGACATACTGATCGGCAACGGCATCCTGAAGGCGCTCAAATCAGAACTAAAAAAACTCAAACTGGGGAAAGTCGCGGTAATAGTCACAAATCCGACCATCGGCCGCCTTTATGGACACAAAATAAAGCAGGCATTGAAAGGCTGCGGATATGAAATCAATTTGCTAGAAGTGCCTGACAGTGAAGAGAGCAAGTCGTTCAAAGAGTGTATCTATCTAGTAAATAAATTTGCCAAAATGGACAAAGGGAGAGGCATCTTTGTAATCGCCTTGGGTGGAGGGGTAATAGGCGATTTGGCCGGCTTTTGCGCTTCTATATATCGCAGAGGAGTGCCTTATATCCAAGTACCCACGACTTTATTGGCCCAAGTAGATTCGAGCATAGGAGGCAAAGTAGCGGTCGACCTTCTTTGCGGAAAAAACCTGGCCGGTTCTTTCTATCAACCTAAGCTAGTATTAAGTGACGTGGATTTTTTGAAGACCTTAAGCAATAAACAAATCAGAGTAGCTCTGGCCGAGATAATTAAATACGGAGTCATTGCCGATAAGAAGTTCTTCTACTTTTTGGAAAGAAACCTTGAAGAAGTAATAAAACTTAAAAAAGAAAAACTACAGTATATAGTAAACAGATGCAGTGAAATCAAAGCCAAAGTCGTAGCGCGCGATGAATATGATAAAACTGGTAAAAGGATGATCCTGAACTTTGGCCATACTGCCGGACATGCCATAGAAGCGGCAGGCGGCTACAGTAAAAACTACCCTCATGGTTACGCAGTCGCCGTGGGAATGTTGGTAGCCTGTGAAATAGCCAGAGAGTTAAAAATGATCTCAAGAGGCAAGATAGAGCGAATCGAAAATCTGATTACCCAGGCCAAGCTGCCCACGCGAATAGTCGGGCTTAAGCTTAAAAATATTTTAAGGGCCCAGGCTCATGATAAAAAGTTCATATCCGGCAAAAACCGTTTTGTCTTACCTGTCAGTATCGGCAAGGTAGTAGTCAGGAAAAATATCTCCCAAAGAATCATAATCAGAGCGATAACATCAAGGTTTAAATAAACTTAAGCAAAAAATCCAGGTAACAATGCTTAAAAATCTGCAAATCAACACAAATTCCCGGACTCAATTGCTGGACATCACATCTCTGGTACAAAAAGAGGTGGAAAAAAGTAAAGTGCAGGAGGGCCTGTGCATTTTACATGTGCCGCATACAACAGCAGGCATTACTATAAACGAAAATGCCGACCCTAGTGTAAGGAAAGATATTATAAACGAATTAAGCAGGCTCATACCGCTAAACTCTAGATTCAGCCATAGTGAAGGCAATTCCGACGCCCATATTAAAGCAAGCATGATGGGTTTTAGTCTGACGCTCTTGATCGAGCGAGGCAGTCTATTGCTGGGGACGTGGCAGGGGATCTATTTCTGTGAGTTTGACGGGCCCAGAAGAAGAAATTTGGTGGCAAAGATAGTCAACGGATAAGCTAATATTTTGCCAGCAATCTATTTATTTAAGCCTTACTCTAAATTCCTGATCCTTATAAGAAAGTTTCACGTTGTCGGGTTGGATTTCCAAAAGCCTTGCTCCATCTACCAATGAACCTTCGGTCACGATCTTGTTGTTAACTATGGCCAAAGGTCTTTTCTTGTCATAGACAATACCGTTGAGAGTAAAGTCTTCTGCTTTGGGCAATATCTCTAAACTTATCTTTCTTAAATTAAAGGTGCTCTGCGCAATCTTCGGCTCGGGCTTGGCGGCTATCTCTTTACGTGGCTCTTCTTTGGCTAACGGCTCGCTTACAACCCGCGCAGGCTGTTGGGAATCAGGGGCAAAGAGAAGAAAAGCTGTTAAGGCGCATATTATCGTCAACCCTCCCCAAATAAACCATCTCTCGGAAGGGCTCTTTAAAGAACTCCTCTGTAGACCGCCTATATCGTGAAGGATCCGATGGGCATCGCTCTGCTTTGAATCTCTTTGTTTTTCCGCCTTTTTTAGCGCATCGTTTATAATGCTCATTGATTCACCTCCTGGGTAACCTCGAGCTGATTGCCTTCTATGTCGTTAATGCATCTTGATATCAACTCTTGAGTAATGGTTCTTGTCTCACTAACGAAAGCCGCCAATAATGCCTTATCGCATATTAAATTAATCAAACGGGGAATGCCCTGAGAATATTTGAAGATTTCATTAAGCGCCTGATCATCAAAGCTAATGCAATCACTGGAACCAGCCACGGAAAGCCTATGGCTTATATAGGCCTGGACTTCGTCTTTTTCCAGAGGTGAAATATGGTAGCGCACGCCAATCCTTTGCCTTAATTGTCTTAACTCTGGGGCCTTGAGCCTCTCACGCAATTCGGGCTGGCCCACCAAAACAATCTGCAATAACTTATCTTTTTCCGTTTCCAAATTAGACAAAAGCCTTATGGTCTCCAACAATGAATTCTTGAGGTTCTGGGCTTCGTCAACGATCAAAACGACATTGTTGCCGCCAGTAAGCTGCTCTATCAAAAACTGATTCAATTTGTCCTGCAATGATTTTCCACGGTTTTTGTTGTAGTCAATGCCGAAATCCTGCAATATCGATCTTAGCAATTGGTATTTGTTGAGATCAGGATTTAAGATCAGGGCTGTTTTTGTGCTTTTATCCAGCTGGTTTAGCAAGGCCTTGCATATGGTCGTCTTGCCTGTGCCTATTTCTCCGGTAATCTCCAAAAAACCTTTACGTTCTTTGATTCCGTAAATCAGGTGGGAAAAGGCTTCTTTGTGTTTACGGCTGAAAAATAGGAAAGCTGGGTCGGAAGTCACATTAAACGGCTTCTCTTTTAATCCAAAATATTGCTCATACATATCCTTTGGCTCCGCGATATCTTACCTTGTAGTAGTATAACACTGCTATATAATATTGTAAAGCACAAATTACCGCTGCCTTGAGTACCGGTTTTGCGCAGGTATATGTAGACCTTAAGGAAACTAAGTACCAATAATAGCCCAAACGCCGTCAATAGCTTAAAGCGAAAAAGGACCTTGCTAAAACGATCCTTGACAAGCAAGGCGATCCGTTGTATCATAAGTGCGAAAAACTGATTTTTCCTTTCATTTTTAAATACCTTTTTCCACAGAGCAGTAATTAGATTGCCAAAAATGATCCAGCATTCCGACTTCGTACATTTACATGTACACACCCAATATAGCCTATTAGACGGCGCTTGTAAGATCGACGCCCTGCTTAATCTAGCCCGCAACGAACGCTCCCCGGCTCTGGCCATAACCGATCATGGTAACCTTTTCGGAGTCATAGAATTCTATAAGCAATGTATAGCTGACGGCGTAAAACCGATCATAGGCTGCGAGGTATATGTCGCTCCTAAGAGCCGCCTGGAAAAGACGATCCAGCAAAATCAGGAACTTGCATATCACCTAACCTTGTTGGCCAAGGATGAACAAGGATTTAAGAATTTAATGAAACTGGTCAGCGCCGGTTATTTGGAGGGATTTTACTACAAGCCGCGCATAGACAAAGAGATACTAAGGCAAAACTGCCAAGGGCTTATTGCCTTAAGCGGATGTTTGCACGGTGAAATAGCACATGCAATCACCTCCGGCTCGTTGCAAAAAGCACAGGGATTAGCGGGGGAATATTCCGAGATCCTGGGCAAGGGTAATTTTTATCTTGAATTGCAGGACCAGGGTATAAAAGAACAAAAAGCAGTAAATAGGGCTCTTATTGAATTAAGCAAAAAACTTTCCATCCCCTTAGTCGCTACCAACGATGTGCATTATCTCAACAAAAGAGACGCTGCGGCCCACGATGCTCTGTTATGCATACAAACACAAACCGTACTTTCTGAACCCAACAGATTAAGGATGTCTACCGAAGAATTCTATTTTAAGAGCGCCCACCAGATGCGTGAGCTCTTCCAGGAAGTGCCTGATGCGCTTACCAACACGCTGGCTATTGCCGAAAAATGCAATGTCGAACTCGATTTCACAAAAACATATCTTCCTAGATACAAACCCCCGGAAGGCAAAACCAGGGAAGAGTTTCTACTTCAACTTTGCCAGGAAGGATTGCAAAAAAGATATAAAGGGACGATAGACAAGACGGTGATCGACCGCTTAAACCAGGAATTAAAGATCATCAAAGACTCCGGCTACATAAGTTACTTTTTGATCGTCTGGGACTTCATAAACTACGCTAAAGAAAAAGGCATACCGCACGGCCCGGGGCGCGGTTCGGCCGCGGGCAGTATCGTAAGCTATGTTTTGGGCATTACCGATATCGACCCTTTGAGATATGGTCTGATATTTGAACGCTTTTTGAATCCAGAACGTGTCAGCTTGCCCGATATCGATATAGATTTTTGCTATGAACGTCGAGGTGACGTAATCAATTATGTCACTGAAAAGTATGGAAAGAAAAACGTAGCGCAGATAATCACTTTCGGGACTATGGGCGCCAAGGCCGTAGTCCGCGATGTAGGCAGAGTGATGGGCATGCCTTATGCCGAAGTAGATAAAATCGCTAAGTTGGTACCGAACGATCTGAATATCTCGCTGACAGCCGCCATACAAGCCGAACCGGAATTGAAGTCGCTTTATAAAAATGACGCCCAGATAAAAACCCTCCTGGACACCTCTCTGGCTTTAGAGGGCCTTACCCGACACGCCTCTACGCATGCCGCTGGAGTCGTGATAGCTGAAGAAGAACTGACTAATTATATACCGCTTTTTAAGACCAGTGACGACCAGATCACCACCGGTGTAGCGATGAGTTCATTGGAGAAGATCGGCCTGTTAAAGATGGACCTTCTAGGCTTACGCACCCTCACGGTCATCGACCAGACGATCAAAATCATAAAAAGGATGAAAGGCATAGACCTGGAAATAGACAACATCTCCCTTGAAGATGAAAATACTTATCAGCTGCTTGGCCAGGCCCAAACCGTAGGGGTGTTTCAGTTAGAAAGCAGGGGGATGCGCGACCTGTTGAACAAGCTCAAACCGGAAAAGTTTGAGGACATAGTAGCCCTTTTAGCGATATATCGTCCCGGCCCCATAGGTAGCGGCATGGTCGATGACTTCATTAAGCGCAAACACGGTCAAACGTCTATTGTTTATGACGACCCGCACTTAGAGCCGATTCTGCGCGAAACCTACGGAATCATCATCTTCCAGGAACAAGTAATGCGTATTGCCAGCGAAATGGCCGGCTTCTCTTTAAGCCAAGCAGATTTGCTCAGAAGGGCTATGAGCAAAAAAGACAGCGAGGTCATGGAAGAGCAACGTAAGTATTTCGTTGAGGGCTGCATAAAAAATAAAATCAATAAAAAAGTGGCCAATAAGATATTCAACTTGATCGAGTACTTCGCCGGGTATGGGTTCAACAAATCACATTCGGCGGCCTACGCATTGATCTCCTACCGCACCGCCTACCTGAAAGCGAATTTTCCGGCTGAATTTATGACCGCCTTGCTGACAAGTGAAAAAGACAATACTGATAAAATAGTGGTATATATAAATGAAGCGAGTAAGATGGGCTTTGAGATCCTTTCGCCCGATGTAAACGAAAGCTTTGCCAAGTTTACCATGGTCTCCGATAAGTCCATCCGTTTCGGGCTTTCAGCGGTAAAAAACGTGGGGCAGGGAGCAATCGATTCGATAATCCAAGCCAGAAATAAATACGGAAGGTTCAATTCTTTGTTCGAGTTCTGCGAGTATACTGATTCCCGGCTAGTAAACAGGAAAGTTATAGAAAGTCTGATAAGATGCGGGGCCTTTGACAGCTTGAATCTATTTCGCTCGCAGCTTGCGGCCATTTTGGATAAGGCAATGGAGGTGGCTGCCGGTTTTCAAAAAGACAGACAAAACGGTCAATTTTCTTTCTTTGACAATTCAGGTACAAAACATAAGTTTAAAAAAGATTTCCATGAGATACCCGACATACCGGAATGGCCGGAAAACCAGCTATTGTCATACGAAAAGCAGATGCTGGGTTTTTATATCACCGGGCATCCTCTGGCCCGCTATTCAAAGACGTTGCAAAACTATGCCACAAACTCCACGCAAGACTTACTCCATCTACACGAAGGAGAAGAGATCTCTATCGGCGGCGTCATAGCCAAAGTAAAGAATATCACCACCAGGAAAAACGAGAGGATGGCCATAGTAGGCCTAGAAGACCTTTCCGGTTTTGTGGAATTACTTGTCTTTCCGCGGGTTTACACACAATATTCAAATATCATAAAGATGAATTCCATAGTCTTTACCAAAGGGAGGATAAGCCTGCGAGATAAAGACCCTAAGATCATAGCCGAAGAAATAATCCCTTTGCAAGATGTGCAAAAACGATACACAAACTCAATAGTCATAAATCTTTTTACAACCGGCCTAGAAGAAGAAATGCTCACCAGGTTAAAAGATATTCTCTCGCGGCACCCCGGAAAAGTGCCAGTCTATCTTGGCCTGCAAAGCCCTGACCACCAGCGCGTCCAAGTCGAAGTAAACCCCGAATTCTATAGCGAACCGTGCGAAAAGCTTATCGCTGAAATCGAGTCCGCTTTGGGCGAAGGGGTAGTTACATTAAGAAAATAGTCTTCCATCCCGCATGCCTGTGCTGAATAATCCAAAAACCCTCGCTTTTTTCTTGACAGTATAATAGTTTAATGCTATATTATTTAAGTCTTGAAATTACTTATAGTTAAGTAAAGGGGGTGAAATAAAAAATGACAAAAAAAGAGATTGTCTTGAAGATCGCTGAAGAAACAAACATCAAGCAAGTAGACGTCAAAAAGGTAGTACAGAAATGCTTAGATGAGATCGTGGCTGCCCTGACTAGAGGGGAAAGGGTAGAATTGAGAAATTTTGGCATTTTCAAGGTAAAATCCAGGCGCGGAAGGACAGGAAGGAATCCTCGCACAGGTGAAGCAGTGCCTGTACCGCCAAAAAAGGTGGCTGTTTTTAAACCCGGCTTGGTTATGAAGCAAGAAATAAAGTAAAACAAGAAAGGATTTGGATAAGTGGCACAGGGTAAAATCAAGTGGTTTTCAAATTCTAAGGGTTATGGCTTTATTGCCCAAGATGACGGTCAAGATGTATTTATCCATTTTTCAGCTATCCAAGGCGAAGGTTATAAGTCTTTACAAGAAGGCGATACGGTAGAATACGAACTTGCTCAAGGGGAAAAGGGCCCTCAGGCAAAAAACGTTAAAAAAATCTAGCAAAAAGGCGGTTTGTATTTTTAAAAAATGGGGAAGATATAAAGGCCTCGGTAGAAGATACGAGGCTTTTTATACAAATAAAATTCTGTCTGCACAATGAATATAAAGGCGATCAGAGGCACAAAAGACGTTTTGCCACAAGAAGCAAAGATCTGGCGCGCCATTGAAGAAAAGGCAAGGTCGTTGTTTGCACTATATGGCTACGGTGAAATCCGTACGCCCATTTTAGAAGAAGCCAGTCTTTTTACGCGCAGCATAGGCCAAAGTTCCGACATAGTGCGCAAGGAGATGTATGCTTTTGCCGACCGAAAAAAAAGGATGCTCTGCCTGCGCCCCGAAGCCACTGCTTCGGTAGTAAGGGCCTTTCTCGAACATGGTCTAGATAAAGACAACCAACTGGTCAAGTTATATTATTTCGGGCCGATGTTCCGGGCAGAAAGACCTCAGGCCGGAAGATTGCGCCAGTTTCATCATATAGGAGTAGAAGCAATAGGCTCCTCCAGCCCTTATCTAGATGCAGAGGTAATTTCTCTGGCAGTCGAAATATTGGGCAAAACTACGCTCAAAGGCTTTACTGTACATTTAAACAGCATCGGCTCCCAACAAGACAGGTCAAATTACAAACTTCTCTTAAAAAAGGAGTTGAAAGATAAACTGAAGAGGTTGTGTGCGGATTGCCGCCAACGCTACAAGCTAAACCTAATGCGCATCTTTGACTGTAAAAACTCCGCCTGCAAAGCTATTATCCATGAGTTGCCTACAATAAATGAGTCTCTGGGAGAAGAAAGCAAGGACCATTTTAAAAAAGTACAAGAAATAATCGATTCCTTAGACATCCCTTACACCCTAAATCCTTATTTGGTGCGCGGCCTCGATTATTATACCCATACATGTTTCGAAATAGTGCATCCCAATCTGGGGGCCCAAAATGCGTTAGGTGCTGGCGGAAGATACGATGATCTGACGCACGATCTAGGCGGAGGCAAAATACCGGCAATTGGATTTGCCTTAGGGCTTGAGCGGATCATCGCAGCCTTAGAACCGCAAAAGACAATGCCTGATCCGGGCTGCGTCTTTATTGCCGTATTGGGATCAGAGGCAATGGAATTAGGCTTTAAACTACTGCATTCTTTACGCAGGCAAGGCATTTCATCAGAAATCGACTATCAGGGCAAATCCTTAAAGGCCCAGATGCGCTTAGCAGACAGGCTGGGCTCGAGATATGTTGTCATCCTGGGAGAAGATGAGATAAAAAAACAAAAGGCAGTGTTGCGCGACATGCGCGAGAAAACACAAAACGAAGTTTCATTATCTAATTTAGTTAAGGAGTTGGGACGGTAATGCTGCGTACACATACCTGCGGCGAACTAAACGAAAAACATATCGACCGGGATGTAACTCTTTGTGGATGGATCCATAGCCGCAGGGACCACGGTAATCTAGTATTTATCGACCTGCGCGATAAATGCGGACTGACCCAAATAGTATTTTGGGGCAAAGAGACGGTAAAAAAAATAGCCGATTTGAGGCCGGAATATGTGCTGTTGGTAAAAGGAAAAGTGCAGAACCGGCCCAAGGGGACAGAAAACCCCAAAATCCCCACGGGGCTCATCGAGGTCGCTGTCAGCGAATATGAGGTGTTGAACACTTCCCGGACTCCTCCTTTTGAAATTGCTGGAGATATGGAGGCCACAGAGGAAATACGCTTCGCTTATCGATACCTCGACCTAAGAAGACCGGGGGTGGCGGATAATCTGCATCTTAGGCATAAAATCATAAAAGCGATGAGAGATTTTCTGGACGAGCGGCAGTTTACGGAAATAGAAACCCCTTTATTGACCAAAAGCACTCCTGAAGGAGCCAGAGATTACCTGGTTGCCTCGCGCTTAAACCCCGGGAAATTCTATGCCCTGCCACAATCCCCGCAACTTTTTAAGCAGATCTTGATGATCTCCGGGCTGGAGAGGTATTTTCAAATAGCCAAATGTCTACGCGATGAAGACCTACGGGCAGACAGACAGCCTGAATTCACGCAGTTGGACATAGAGATGTCTTTTGTCGATGAGGAAGATATCTTCTTGCTAATCGAAGAATTATTGAAATATCTTTTTGAAAAAGCTCTAAATATACCTCTGGAGACCCCTTTTGCCCGTCTTAGCTACTCAGAGGCAATGGAAAAATACAAAAGCGATAAACCTGATCTGAGGACAAAGGGGCAAAAGTTTAAGTTCGCCTGGATCAAGGGCTTTCCGCTTTTCAAATACAATGAGGATGAAAAACGCTGGGAATCAGAACATCATCCCTTTACCGCACCCAGCGATGAGGGACTTTCCCAAGATCTAAGTAAAATCAGGGCCCGGGCCTATGATCTGGTGCTTAACGGCGTGGAAATCGGCTCGGGAAGCATACGTATCCACAAAAGAGAATTACAGGAGAAAATATTTGACATATTAAAAATAGGAAAAGAAGAAGCCCAGCAACGTTTTGGATTTCTGCTGCGTGCCTTAGAATACGGAGCGCCTCCGCATGCAGGAATAGCTTTGGGATTAGATAGGTTTGTCGCCATTTTAAGCGGAGAAACGAGCATTAGAGAGGTAATCGCTTTCCCAAAAACCCAAAAAGGCGTATGTCCTTTAACGGGTGCCCCCACGGAAGTATCGAAACAACAGTTAAAAGAACTGAATTTAAGCGCGAAAAAATGAAAGGGAGGAAGTAATGAAAAGGTTGAGTTGGCTATTGCTTTTTGCTTTTATCTCCATACAGGTCTTAGGCTGTGCCGGGACTACGGTACGTCATTCCACATCGAGAGAACCTCGCGTGGACCAGGAAATCGCGGGGAATCGAGGGTTTATCTACGGCCACCCCAGCTCTCCTCCCAAAGAACCTACTTTTAAAGACAGGAAGGTATACCGGGTAGAAATCGAAGTGCCGGAATTGCCTTGGAATGTGGATAAGGGAGAAATAACGGTCGAAAGGCAAAAAACTAAAAAGCTAAGCCAGGCACCTCAAGCAGATGAAGATATCGAAGATCAGGCGGCTTGGGGAAACCAAGGGTATCTCATGGGCACTCCGGCGCAAGAGTCTGAAGAAACGGAAGAATACGATATCGAGCAAAAGGAGCCTGCCCGAACCAGCAAGGTAACCATGCCGGTAAAATCAAAGGTAATCAGTGAAGATACGGCCAAAACAACGACTTACACCGTGAAAAAAGGAGATACTCTACAAAAAATCTCCCAGAAATTTTACGGCACGACAAAAAAATGGAACATGCTTTATCAAGCCAATAAACAAGTTTTGGAAAATCCGGACAAGGTCTTCCCCGGTCAGACATTGAACATCCCCGAGCTTGGTAAATAATGGTTGAAAAAGTAATAAAGTTGCACAATATCGATGAGTCACGTAAACTTTTCGGCAACCACGACGAAAACCTGAAGTTCATTGAGCGTAAGTTTTCGGTAAAAACTATTGCCCGGGGAGAAAATTTAAAGTTAGAAGGTGAGGCAAAGAATGTGGAAAAGGCACAACACCTTTTCCATGAATTATTGTCAATAATCCGCAAGGACGGCATGATCAAAAACCATGAATTGCAACATCTGGTCAAATCATTTAACTGCGGCTCACTTAAAAAACACAGCCTCTCAGATGTCTATACTGACAAAATTGAGGTCTCTGCAAAGAGGAAATACATAGTCCCTAAAACGAAGGGGCAGAAAGAATATATTGATTTCATCCGCAAATATGACATCGTTTTCGCCATCGGGCCTGCAGGCACCGGCAAAACTTATTTGGCTATGGCCATGGCCGTACAAGCGCTTATGCACCAGGAGGTCTCCCGTGTCATTTTGACCCGACCAGCAGTAGAGGCCGGCGAAAGCTTGGGTTTTTTGCCCGGAGATATATATGAGAAAGTATCACCGTATTTGCGCCCGCTCTACGATGCGCTATACGATATGTTAGAGGTAGATAAAATACAACGCTATATGGATAGAGGGATCATTGAGGTCGCCCCCTTGGCTTTTATGCGCGGCAGGACTCTCAACGACTCCTTTATAATACTTGATGAAGCCCAAAACTGCACCCCTGAGCAGATGAAGATGTTTTTGACCCGCTTGGGATTCGATTCAAAGACCGTCATAACCGGGGATGTCACGCAAAGCGATCTGCCGGGTGGTAAACCAACCGGCCTGCTGCAAGCAGAAAAGATCCTCAAGCGCGTCAAGGGAATAAGGTTCGCGTATTTAAGCGGACAAGATGTCGTCAGGCATGAACTAGTACAAGCGATAATTAAGGCCTACGCTAAAATCTCTAAAGAAAAAATGGAAGAAAAAAGATGATAAAGGGTTTCCGCTGGAAAAAGAACAGGGCCGCCGCCCTGCAAGTCGTTATACGTATTCTCTTAGGAATTTTGATTTGCTCCGCGGCAATCGCCACCGTATATATCGGTAGAAAGCCTTACGGGGAAGAGCTTAAAGAAGGCGATGTCTCTTTGAGGACATTGTATTCTCCGATAGATTTTAAATATCAGATCGGGGTTGACGAAGAAAAGACAGAGATTAGCCGTCAAGATGCAGCCGACCAGGTTGACGATATATACGATATTGGCGGAGAGATCACCCAGCAAATGTTGGATAAGCTAGGGCACTTCTTTAACAGGCTTATGGACATCCAAAAATTGGAGGATGTGACCGAAGAAGAAAAGTTAGAAAAAGCCAAAAGCGTGCTGGGAGAAATTGAAATCACCGAGCTGGACCTCAAAACCTTCCTGGCCGAGCAAGACTTGACAAATACAAAAACCCAGACCGAGATCTTGCTCAAGGAACTGGTCAGCACAGGAATTATTACTTCTACGCAAGAGAGGCAATTAGCTAATTCCAGCCGGGAAAGCGTTACTTTGCGAAACCTAGATACAAAAGAGGAACACACCGTTCCCGTCAACGGATTTTTATCGATGGGCGAAGCAAAAAGGGAAATCACCAACCGCGCCCAGGACCTTTTGCCCGAAAACCGTAAATTAAGGATGGCGGTCATAGAGCTGGTCCAAGGAATACTGGAATTCAACCTTAAGTTCAATGAAGAAATCACTAACTTAAGGCGGCAAGAGGCTTATGAAAAAGCGCCCATTCAGTATAAAGAAGAAGGAGTCAAAAAAGAAGAATTGATCATCGCCAGGGGAGAAAGGGTAGCTAAAGAACACTTGCTGAAAATCAAGGAAATGTTTCGCAGACAGATTAAAGTAAACCGTTTCTTGTTTTTCTCCGGCGCGGCCATACTTACGCTGATATTCCTAGCCATCATATATCTCTATCTTAAATTCTATGAACGGGACGTATATGTCAGCACCCGCAAACTCATTTTGATCAGCACTCTGTTTATTTTGATTCTTGGCCTGGCCAAGATTATCACTTATTCGCCCTTGCCTAGCTACGCAATACCCACTGCCATTGCCTCGATATTAATCGCTATGCTCATAGGTCCACGCCCGGCCATCGTAATAACTATCGCCTTAAGTATATTCGTGGGCATTATCGCCGGGGATAAAATAAACATAGCTACGGTATCTTTCGTAGGAGGCATCACCGGTATTCTTTTTATTAGAAATGCCAGGCGACGCTCTCAGATACTAATTGCCGGGGCTACCGTAGGACTGGCGAATTTCATCTGTATCTGCGCAATCGAACTGTTACATGGGTTAAACTATGAAGTATTGCTTAAAGAAGGCTTTTGGGGGATAATGAACGGGGTTGGCTCAGCGGTGATTATTACGGGCATCCTGCCGGTATTCGAGTCGCTGTTCAATCTGGTCACCAATATCAGCCTTCTGGAATTATCCGACCTAAACCATCCCTTGCTAAAGGAAATGGTATTAAAAGCCCCGGGGACATACCATCACAGCCTAATCGTAGGAAATCTTGCTGAAGCCGCTTGTGATGCCATCAAGGCCAACACGCTTCTGGCCAGGGTAGGGTCGTATTTTCACGATATCGGAAAAACTGAAAAAGCTGAATATTTTAGCGAAAACCAGGTAGGCGTAGCAAAGAAAAAGCACGATAAATTGACACCAAGCATGAGCAGTCTGATTATCACTAATCATGTAAAAGACGGGGTGGAGCTTGCCCGTAAGTATAAATTAAACCAAGCAATCATCGATTTTATTGAACAACACCATGGCACCAGCCTGATCTATTTCTTTTACAGAAGGGCCCTGGAAAAGATGGAAGACGACCAGATGCCCAAAGAAGAAGGTTTTCGTTATCCCGGACCCAAGCCACAGACTAAAGAAACGGCGGTAGTGCTTTTGGCCGATTCAGTAGAGGCGGCCTCAAGAGCTCTTGCTGAACCTACACCTGCGCGCCTAAAAGGCTTGGTGCGCAAGATCATCAATAACAAATTTATTGACAATCAGCTTGACCAGTGCGAATTGACCTTAAAAGATCTGGATAAAATCGCGGAGACTTTTACCCGCATCTTAATGGGGATCTTTCACACCCGAGTAGAATATGAACCAGAAAAAAAGCCAAAAAGTGAAAATAAGGATAAGAATAAAAACCAGCCAGAGAAAAATAGCGATCAATAAAAAGGCTTTTGCTCGTCTGGCAAGGGAAGTCCTCAGAAAAAAAGGCATCAAACAAGCGGAGTTGAGCATCCTCTTCGTAGGAAGACAACGCATCCAAGCGCTGAACAAAAGATTCAGAAACATAGATAGACCTACCGATGTGTTAGCATTTAGCATGCGCGAGGGCATTGATGCTGACCTTCATCCCGAAATCCTGGGCGATGTGGTAATCTGCCCGGAAATGGCCCAAAGGTTTGCCAAGCTCTATAAAAACGACTATAGGAAAGAATTGTATCTTGATTTAATACATGGGATTCTGCATCTTTTAGGTTATGACGACTCAAAGCCTAAAAAGCGCAAGCTGATGCAAAAAGAACAAACTAAAATTTTGCGCAAGACAATAAGAAAAAAATGAAAAATAGGACTATTGTACAGAGTTTTAATTCCGCAATCGAAGGAATAATCTATGTAGTAAAAACCCAGCGCAATATGCGGCTTCACTTTTTAATTGCAGTGCTTGCACTTATGCTGGGCATACACCTGAATCTGGAAAAAATAGAACTTTTGCTTCTGGTAGTTTCAATCTGTTTTGTTATTTTAGCGGAGATGTTCAACACCGCTTTAGAGATGCATACGGATTTAATCGCTGACGGATACAATCCGATGATCCGCATAATAAAGGACATCTCTGCCGGATGTGTGCTGATAGCCTCGATAAATGCGATAATAGTGGGTTACCTTTTATTTTTGAGTAGGCCCTGGGCTGGACATATCGCCAGCAGCATTGACAAAATCAAGTCCTCTTCATGGCATGTTACTTTTATAATTCTAATCCTGGTCCTGTTTTTTGTGATTTTAGGGAAGGTGGTCTTCCATAAAGGCACGCCTTTGCGAGGGGGTATGCCTTCAGGCCACGCGGCCCTAGCCTTTGCCATCTGGACCATCATCACCTTTGTGACCACAAACGACGTGGCCATGGCCCTTACTTTCGTCTTGGCCTTTCTTGTTGCACGCTCAAGACTAAGCGGTAAAATCCATAATTTCTGGGAAGTCCTGGCAGGAAGCGTATTGGGAATCCTGATACCGCTTATGATATTTCAAAGCTTACGGTAAACTGGGGTTAAAATTGTTGACCCCGCAGACTATACCTAATAAAACACGGGGATGGAAAGATGCTTAATAAAATAAAAAGTAGTTTTTTCACCGGCCTAGTCTTGATTTTGCCTCTTGTGCTCACCATAGCGATCATTTCGGGTTTGGTAAAACAGATCAATGAAAAAGTCTTAAGCCCCGCTATAGAGCTGCTGGGGTTGACTTTTTATAACCCCTATTGGACTCATATGGCCAAGGCCATAGCTTTTGTAATGGCCATTTTGCTCATCGCCCTGGTCGGAGCAGCTACAAGGTCGTTTTTATTGCGCAAGTTCTTTGGATTTTGGGAGGGGATATTGGCAAAAGTCCCGGCAATCGGCAAGATCTATACTACAATTAAAGAAATAAGCCGCGCTCTTTTGGGACAGGGAAAACTTGTATTTGAAAAAGTGGTATTGATAGAATACCCGCGCAAAGGCGTATATTCTATAGCCTTTCTCACGCAAGAAGCAAGCAAAGAGATCAAGGAAAAAACGGCCAGCGAAGCAGTCTATGTCTTTCTACCCACGACACCCAATCCGACAAACGGCTATTTTCTGGTGATCCCCAAAAATGATATCATCCCTTTAAATATGTCGGTTGCCGAAGGCCTTAAGCTTGTGGTATCCGGAGGAACGGTCACTCCCGCTGATAAAAACAGCTGACAGTTATCAGTTTTCAGTTACCAGTTGACGGTTATTAAAAATATGGGCATACAAAAAAGCGAAGCAATAGTCTTAAAAACGCACAATTTCCGAGAGACGAGTCTAATCGTGAATTTTTTTACAAAAGACTTCGGCAAAATCCATGGTCTGATCAAAGGCATCAGAAACGAACCTCAGAGATATGGAGGGCTGCCGTTGAACTTTTCCCGCAACCATATTGTCTTCTACGAAAAGCCGCAAAGAGAATTAAACTTAGTGACGCAATGTGACACTGAAGACGGTTTTACGGCAATACGCCAAGACCTGCAAAAGACTAATTATGCCCTTTACTTTATAGAACTTCTGGATACTGTAACCCAAAATTTTGATAAAAATGTGCATCTTTTTGAACTTACAGTCAAAGCTTTATATTCACTAGCACAAGATTACGATTGCTGGCAGATCGCCCGCGTCTTTGAAATAAAACTCCTCAATCTCTCCGGGTTTAAGCCGCGCCTAGATGCCTGCGTGCATTGTCAAAAAACAGATATAGAAGGCGGTGAATTCAGTTCAACGCTGGGGGGAATCATCTGTCCTAACTGTATTAGTAAAGATAAGGATTCAAAAAAGGTTTTACCCGGGACCATAGCTTCATTGGAATATGTGGAAAAATCGAGTTGGGAGAAATCGTTAAATCTTAAGCTATCCAAAAAAATTGGCCAGGAGCTGGAAGAGATCCTATATAGTTTCTTAGAGATGCATTTAGATAAAAGAAGTAAGGTACGAAAATTCTTGAATTAAATAGCGGGCTGTGCTAAAATTAGCGCTACTTTTTGCTCAATTAGTTGAAAATCGGTCATATATTATAAGGTAAGTGATACATGCAAACTGCAACAATGGATAAAATCGTTTCTTTATGTAAGCGTAGGGGATTTATCTTCCAAAATAGCGAAATCTACGGGGGCCTAGGCAGCACATGGGATTATGGACCCCTGGGAACAGAGTTTAAACGCAACGTAAAAAAGGCCTGGTGGAAATCTGTAGTATACGAAAGAGACGATATTGAAGGATTGGACGCGGCGATATTAATGCATCCCAAAACCTGGGTCGCCTCCGGACACGTACAGGGTTTTTTTGATGTCCTAGTAGACTGCAAAAGCTGCAAAAAAAGGTTCAAGGTCGAACAGTTGACCGAACGAGGAAAGAAGAAGCTGGAACAGGCCAAATGCCCTGAATGCGGCGGCACTGCCTTTACCCAAGAGCGCCCTTTCAATCTGATGTTTAAGACCTTCGTCGGTCCGGTAGAAGATACCGGCTCGCAGATCTTCTTGCGCCCGGAAACCGCCCAAGGAATATTTGTCAATTTCGCCAATGTGCTTAATTCCACTCACCGCAAACTACCCTTTGGCATAGCCCAGATAGGCAAGGCCTTTCGCAACGAAGTCACAACCGGCAACTTTACTTTTCGCAGCCGCGAATTTGAACAGATGGAAATCGAATATTTTGTCCAACCTAAAGACGCAGATCAATGCCATAAAAGTTGGATCCAAGACCGGCTCAACTGGTATTTGCAGTTAGGGATAAAACGGGACAACTTAAGAGTCAGGGAACACGAAAAGGGAGAATTGGCCCATTACGCGAAGGCATGCGCGGATATCGAATATAAGTTTCCCTTTGGCTGGTCGGAATTAGAAGGAATCGCCAACCGTACAGATTTCGATCTGGTCGAGCACGCAAAACACAGCGGTAAAGACCTGGGTTATTTTGATGAGGAGACAAAACAAAGGATCACCCCCTATATCATCGAACCTTCCGGAGGAGTAGACAGGACCGTATTGGCCTTCTTGGCTGATGCTTACCGGGAGGAAACGGTGCGCGAGCGAAAAAGAGTGGTCTTAGGCCTGGACAAATCTCTCTCGCCCATAAAAGTGGCGGTGTTACCCCTTTTGAAGAACAGGCCAGAAATCGTTGACTTGGCAAAATCCATAGCCGCAGACCTGCGTAAAGATTTATCCGACTGCGACAAAAAAGTGGTCTATGACGATACTGCCTCTATCGGCCGCCTTTACCGCCGCCAAGACGAGATCGGCACAATATTCTGCCTGACCGTAGATGTCGAATCTTTAGAAGACAAAAAGGTTACCGTAAGAGAACGCGACTCGATGCAGCAAGAACGCATCTCAATAGATAGACTAAAACAATATTTAAAAGAGAGGCTCTAACACAGGATAGAAAGGAGTAGCAGTAATGGCACAGCTTGGGACAAAGACAAAGAAAAAAACAGATGTGCAAACAAAAAAAATGGTCTATTTCTTCGGTGACGGTAAAGCAGACGGAAAGGCTGAGATGAAGAACCTCCTGGGAGGAAAAGGCGCTAATCTTGCCGAGATGACCAATCTAGGAGTACCCGTACCTCCGGGATTTACTATTTCCACAGATGTGTGTACAAAATTCTATGAAAATAACAGAAAGTTTCCCTCAGGCTTAAAAGAGGAAGTGCAAAAAAACCTGGCCAAGGTAGAAAAGGTCATGGAAGCGAAGTTCGGTGATAAGAAAAATCCTCTTTTGGTCTCCGTGCGCTCAGGTGCCCGCGTCTCCATGCCCGGTATGATGGATACAGTGTTGAATCTGGGGCTCAATGATGAAACGGTACAAGGGCTTATCTCCCAGATAAAAAACGAAAGGACCGCTTACGATAGCTACCGCCGCTTCATTATGATGTACGCCAATGTCGTATTGGGAATCGATAAAGATAAATTCGAGCATCTCCTGGAAAAGAAAAAAGAGGAAAAAGGGGTCAAGCTAGATACTGAACTCAACGCCCATGACCTCAAGGGGCTGATCCCCAAATATAAGGAAATAGTAAAAAAGGAAACGGGCAAACCATTTCCGGAAGACCCCCAGCAACAACTCTGGGGCGCCGTAGGGGCGGTCTTCAACTCTTGGAATAATAAAAGAGCGGTCACTTACAGGCAATTAAATAAGATCCCCGGAGACTGGGGTACTGCCGTAAACGTACAGACTATGGTCTTCGGTAACATGGGAGATGACAGCGCAACCGGCGTTGCCTTTACCAGAGACCCGGCAACAGGAGAAAATGTCTTTTACGGGGAATATCTGGTCAATGCCCAAGGAGAAGATGTAGTAGCCGGAGTAAGGACACCGCATCCTTTGAATAGAGTACAGAAAAAAGCAAAAAACATAAATCTGTCATCTTTAGAAGAAGAGATGCCAAAAGTCTATAAACAACTGGACGGCATCCGCAGTAAACTGGAAAAGCATTATCGCGATATGCAAGATATCGAGTTTACCATTCAAAAAGGCAGACTGTGGATGTTGCAGACTCGGACCGGCAAAAGAACGGCCTTTGCCTCTATACGCATAGCGGTAGAAATGGCCCAAAAAGGTTTTATCTCAAAAGAAAAAGCGATATCCAGAGTCGAACCGAATCAGCTAAACCAACTCCTGCACCGTATGTTTGATCCCGACGCAAAAAGACAAGTGATCGCCAAAGGCCTACCCGCCTCTCCGGGAGCGGCCAGCGGAAAAGTAGTGTTCAGCGCGGATGAAGCTGAAAGCGAATCAAAAAAGGGAGAAAAGGTGCTCTTGGTCCGCCTGGAGACATCTCCCGAAGATATACACGGAATGATCTGTGCCGAAGGCATCCTCACTGCCCGCGGGGGGATGACCTCACATGCCGCGGTAGTAGCCCGAGGCATGGGCAAATGTTGCGTTGCCGGTTGCGAAGCCATAAAGATTGATTATAATAAACAACAGTTGTCGGCGAACAGTACGGTGGTCAAAAAAGGCGATTATCTATCAATCGATGGGACCTCCGGTGAAGTGATGTTGGGTGAGGTACCTACGGTAGATTCTGAAGTAACGCGTGTTGTCCAGGGTACTTTGAATAAGGACAAATCCGACATTTACCAAATCTATGAACAGCTGATGAAATGGGTAGAACAGACAAAACGCTTAGGCGTACGCGCCAACGCAGATACTCCCCAAGACGCGCAAGTGGCACGGGCCTTTGGCGCAACAGGCATCGGACTCTGCCGCACCGAACATATGTTCTTTGGCGAAGAAAGGCTGCCGCAGGTCAGGGCGATGATCTTGGCTGAGAGCCAGCAGGAACGGGAAAAGGCCCTGGCAAAGCTCTTACCTTACCAGCGGGATGATTTCAAGGGCATTCTTAAGGCTATGGATGGATTACCGGTAATCATCCGCCTACTTGACCCTCCTCTGCATGAGTTTTTGCCAAAGCATGAGGAATTGGAGAAACGATTAGAACAACTCAAAAAAGAGAACGCAAGCGAAAAAGAAATCGCCGAAGTAGAAAAGACAATAGCTAAAGTCACTTCTCTTCATGAAGCCAACCCTATGCTCGGCCACAGAGGTTGTCGCTTAGGGATAACTTTCCCGGAGATAAATAAAATGCAGGCCCGGGCGATCTTAGAGGCAGCTTGCGAATTGGTCAAAGAAGGCTACAACCCTTTTCCTGAGATAATGATCCCTTTGGTGGGTCATGTAAATGAAATACGCATAGTCAAAAAAGACATCCAGGAAGTAGCTCAAGAAGTAATGAAAGAGAAGAAACAAAAAATCAAATACATGATCGGGACCATGATCGAGCTACCCCGCGCCGCACTGACCGCCGACCAGATCGCACAAGAAGCAGAGTTCTTCTCTTACGGCACCAATGACCTTACTCAGACTACATTTGGTTTCAGCAGAGATGACATCGAAGGAAAATTCCTGCCAGTCTATGTAGACAAAAAAATTCTGGCGGCTAATCCTTTTGCTGTTCTGGACCGCGAAGGAGTAGGTGAACTTGTACGCATAGGCATCGAAAAAGGCAGAAACGCACGCAAGGGCCTGGAAGTAGGCATTTGCGGCGAGCACGGGGGAGAACCTTCCAGCGTAGAATTCTGTCATTTAGTCAAAATGAACTATGTAAGTTGTTCGCCTTATAGGGTCCCTATTGCGCGTCTGGCCGCAGCCCAAGCTGCTTTGGTAAACAGATAAGGAAAAATATGGAATCTCTCAAAGCATATCTAACAGACATAAAAAAAGTACCTCTACTAAGCGCAGAAGAAGAACAAGAACTGGCTCATAAGATCAAAGAAGGCGATGTAGAGGCGCGCATGAAGATGATTAAATCAAATTTGAGGCTAGTGGTAAACATCGCCAAGAAGTATTCCCGCTTTGGAGTGCCGCTTACTGATCTAATAGAAGAAGGAAACTTAGGGCTGATGAAAGCCGTAAGCATGTACAATCCCCAGCAACGTTTTAGGTTTTCCACATATGCGGCCTATTGGATCAGGCAATATATAACCCGAGCCCTGGCCAATCAGGCCAAGACAGTAAGAGTGCCTGTATATATGGTGGAGGCTATTGGTAAATGGAAAAGGGTTGTTGAACGCCTTACGCAGAAATTGGGACGCAGGCCGCGACTTAAAGAAGTAGCCAAAGAAATGAAGACTACGATGAAAAAGATAAGGCAAATACGCGGCATGATAACCAGGACCTCTTCCCTGGAAGCCCCGATAGGAAAAGACGGCACGGGGCAGTTTGTCGATTTGATACCTGATGAATCGAGCGCATCAGCCGTGGATGAAATCGCCCAGGCCTTAAGGCAAGAAAGGGTAGGGGAGCTTCTGGAAAAGATGAGCAAGAGGGAAAAAGAAGTGCTCTCTTTAAGATACGGCTTAAAAGACGGTACGACACACACTCTCAACGATATCGCAAAAACATTCGGCATAACCCGCGAGCGGGTCAGACAAATCGAAAACGCGGCGATGAACAAACTAAGGACATATATCCGTTCTAAAGAAAAAGAAGACTTTGGACACTACTGATGGATAAAAAAACTATTGAGGAACTAAAAGATTGCATCCGCAACATCCCTGATTTTCCCAAAAAAGGAATTCTTTTCCGGGACATCACCACGCTGTTGGCAAACGGCAAAAGATTTAAACAGGCCGTAGAAATGCTCGCGGAAAAATACCGGGACAAAACTGTTACTAAAGTCGCGGCAATAGAAGCAAGGGGATTCATCTTTGGGGGAGTAATCGCCTATAACTTAAACGCCGGCTTTGTCCCGATCAGAAAAAAAGGCAAACTCCCCGCTGAAGTCTATGAAGTGACATATGATTTAGAATATGGAAGCGACACTTTGCAGATCCATCGCGACGCACTCACACCAGAAGATAAAGTGCTTTTGGTCGATGACCTCCTGGCCACAGGCGGTACAGCATTAGCCACCGCCAGGCTAATAGAAAAATCCCAAGCCAAAATCGTGGGCATAGAATTTCTTATTGAGCTGAGCGACTTACAAGGCCTAACAAAACTAAAAGATTACCCGGTTCATTCAATAATAAGGTTTTAAACCCGCGGGCTTCCATAAACTATAGACAATAGACCATAGACACAAAAAAGCCCCTGTAGCTCAGATGGATAGAGCGAGAGCGTCCTAAGCTCTGCGCCGGGGGTTCGACTCCTCCCAGGGGCGCCATTGTAATTCAAAATTCAAAATTCAAAATTCAAAAGTCAAAATTGAAAATTCAGGGTTCAAAATGGAAGATTGAAAATGCAAAATAGGGGGAAACTTAGTCAAATTGTTTAAAAAGTCTAAAAACGTAGGTAAGTATAGGTAAGTAAAAATAAAATAATACTTGACAAGTATATATCCATATGGTATACTCAGACACAATCAACTAATCTGGGGTCTCTATTTTCCTTATAATACAATTTAATATTTACTGAATATACCACCATAGATGACTTAAATATTGGCAAGGAAGGAGGGGGAAGCAATTACCGTAGCTTAAGTTATCGCCACATGGTGATATATTATATAAAGTTGTAAATCTCTAGGAATGAAACCTAGTTAGCAATACTGTGAAGTAAACAGCTTGTTTAAGGAGGAAAATTAAATGAATAAAAGAATCGCCGTACTTTGCGCTTTGATAGGCGCGGTTGCTTTAATAGCGGCCCCGGCCTATGCCGAAGTGCAAAATATCAAGATATCTGGCGATATTACGGCAATGGCCCTTTATCGGGAAAACTACGACTTATTGGATTCAAGAATGGCTGCTATTGATGATCAAGTAACTGTGATCAACCGATACGTAGCAGACGATGCAGACAGTGAGTTCGTAAGCGTAGTCAGACTAAGGGTAGATGCCGATTTGACCGATAACGTAGGCGCGACCGTTGCTCTAGCCAACTTAAGAGAATGGGACCAGGACAGAAATATGGATACAAACGCTGCCACTGGAGCACCATTCAACCTTGGTTTAGTAGCTGCAAGCGAAACAAATCAAGATGATGCAAGCATCGTTCTTGATCTGGCCTACATCACTTTAAAGGAGATGCTTTATTCTCCTTTGACATTGGTCATTGGTCGCCAGAATTTAGCTTATGGCCG
>JAFGHF010000043.1 GCA_016939375.1 Candidatus Omnitrophota bacterium
AACCCAGGCCCCATCCTGGAGAGTATAAGTGATCTGTAATGTCAATCCGTCATAGAGGCCGGGCAAAAGAGGATATTTCTGCTTTGCCAGTCGGCATTCTCCGGTTACAAATAGCCCGCCGTTTGCTTCTTTTCCGCTGCAGATAATTGTAAACGGCAATCTGCGCACCAGGCCGTGGCGCACGCTGTGTTTATCGTTTTGTGTGATCAGTTTGCTTTTGTTCAGCTCGTCACTTAGCAATTGTTCTTTCCACTGCCTGCCTTCTGAGTCTGTCCACTCCAGTTCATTATTTTCGTTTAGCCTGATGCGGTTGGCAAAAGGAAAGAGTATCGGCGCCCCGCCATCTTTATATATAAGGTTATATTTTTTACCGCTGATCTTGGCATAATATCCCACCACATTAAAGCCGTGGGCTACATCGATCAAAAGCCTCGCACCCGTTTTTCTGTCAGACAGCTGCCATAAGTTGTCATCGATCTGCGAAAAAGCAGCGAATTTACTGACTACATCACGCTTGATCCTCGTTATCTGCGTAGAGATGTCTTTCGCTATGCGCATCAGCTGTCTTTTTCTATTGCCAGCAAAGTTGGCCGATTTTGCGCGTACACCCAAAACCATTGCCCGGCCACTGCGGAATAACTGCCGGACCAGAATGATCGGAAAAAGTGGTATGGTGGCTAACACGGCCGTTAGGTGGTCTGGTATTTTGGCCTCCAGCTCGATAACGCTTTTCAACAGAGGATCTGGGATTTTATTTAACGCGGTTTTGTAAATACGGCGGCCATGGCGGGCGATAGGCACTTCTCTGGCGAACTTGCGGGAGCGGGCGATCATCTCTTTTTCCGGGAGTTCCTTTTTACGGGTCGTTCTTCTCTGAAATTCCAGAGAATACATGGCATCAGAGATCGCCACTTTGAGAATCAGGGAATTGATCGCCGTGCACGCGCTAATGCTGATCGCCACCCAGCCGATCGCCGGATGGCCAAAGAGATCAAAGATAAACGCCAAAAAGACCAAGGCTAGAGAAGCCCAAAAATCCCTCCAGGCGGTCAGATTGGAGACCTTGCTGCCTTCTTTGACCAAAGCGATTATGTTATTAAACAATGCCCCTAAGTATGCAAAAGAGGAAATAAGCCGTTTAGATAGAAAAGTTCTGACATCTTGCCAGAGTCTTCTTAGATTTGTCGACCAGCGCTCTACCTTAGTCTCAAGCCGCAAGGAGCGACGTTTTTGTGTAGGCTTAGATTTAAGGTTAGCCAAATAAACGGCGGTTTTTACCCATAGCTGTTTAGCCTGTTTTGTCT
Source organism: Candidatus Omnitrophota bacterium (assembly GCA_016939375.1). Lineage (GTDB taxonomy): Bacteria > Omnitrophota > Gorgyraeia > JAFGHF01 > JAFGHF01 > JAFGHF01. The sequence continues at coordinate 1,305 of JAFGHF010000043.1, forward strand.
TGTTGACTACGCCCTTGCCGATGCCTCTGATCGCCGCAGATGTTAGCCTGGATATTCCTTTGGCTATGAGAATAGTCAAAAGCGGCATGGTGGCAAAAATACCCAATATATGAAAGGGGCATCTATCATGGAGTTCGATAAATCTTTTGACCAGGGGATCTGCTACTTTATCCAAAGCCTGGTCCCGATATCCATCGCTTGTGGCAATCGGTTCTCTCTTAGCCAATTTAAGTGATATATCTATCAGCTCCTCATCAGAGATGTCCTTTTTTTGGGTCCTGATCCTCTCCCATTGGATATTGTGCATCGACTCATGCACCGCCCGGTAAATGATATAGCAGTTGAGAGCTGCATAAAGCGCAGTCATGATTATGCCCAATGTAATCCAGGTGTTGCCGATATAGCCTGAAGAGACAAGTGTGCAACCGGCTATGACCAAGGAGACCTTGCTCTCCCGCAAGGCCTCGCCGGCAGAAAGGTCGTGCATTTCTTCCGGCATCCCGTAGAGGTTTCTCTTTAGAGGTGCCGAGGATGGTCTTTCTACATATTTATCTGCTTCCCTGCTCCTTGCGTCCCGATAAAGACCCAAACTAAGATAATGCTGGACTCTTTTTTCGCCCGCTTTCCTTAAGGCCTCTTCAGCGTTTCTCTTTACCTTTGCATCGGGGTCTTTGCTGGCTGTAACAAGGTGTGGAATCGCTATCTCGCCCAGTTGCAGGATTTCATCGGTCATAGCTGTGGCCAGCTTTAAACCGTTCAGATGCGCATCAGCCAGGTGCTCAATAGCAACTGTGGCCAATCTGAGATCGATCAATTCCCCTAATAACCATGTCGCCACCCGTCGGTCATATTTCTTCTGATGCTCCAGATTTTCCAAAAGCATCTTCACCGCCGGCCGGGCGTAATTCATATAAGCTCTTGCGGCTTTAAATCTGAGATGGATATCCTTGTCTTTGAGGGCTTTTTTAATCAGCGAACCTTTAAAGTATCCGCAATGGATCAATATCTCTACTGACCATAGGCGCACATGTCTGTCGTGGTGCCTTGTCCCCCTCATCAAAGCAATAGCAGACTTAGGCCACATTTTGGATAGGATCTGTCTGATCTCCTGGTGGTCTTGTCTTCTTCTCGCTGCCAAGGCGTCGATCAGTAAGGGGGCAATCTGCGGACCAAGCTTTGCTAATCTTGCCCATTTACGTTTAGCGATAAGATAGTTGACTGCCTTTTCGTGTTTTTTCGTTGTTGAGAGAGAATGTTTTTGTAGCTTATCTTCCTGCTTAAGCCTTTGTAGGCGGATTTGTTCTAAGTAAGCGCGGATGTCCGGCGACTTTAATAATCTTTGTATTCTTTTATTTAAATAGCCTTTGGTATGCCCCCGCTGAATGAGCGTATCGATTATTTCGGCGGATTCTTTAAGATGCCCGAGCCGCACTAAACCTTCGGCGGTCTCGATCAGGGCCAGATGATATAGGCTTTCTGTCCTACTTAAAGCAAGCAGGCTTTTTTCGATCTCTTTCTGCCCAATAATAAGCTTATTCAGTATGGAGACGGCGATAGGAAGAATAAAGGGATTGCGGGATTCCCCGTTATGCTCAATGAGAGACAATAAGCTGTCTTTTATTTTGATCTGCTGTAAAATATTCAGTTTAGCTACGGGCAAAGCCTTCAAATAACTCAAGGCCACGATTTGTTCCGGCATTTCTCCTTTGAGGCTTTCGGCCAATCTATCCGCGTCTTTGCGTCTTTGGGCCATCTTCAGATCAAAGAGTTTATCATCGCAAACGTCAAGGAAAGCGCGCTCTTTATATCTGGCCAAGATGACTTTTTCAAACGAGGTATTTCTTAAGACGTGAAGCTTGATTAAAAAAAGCTTAAAATTATGAAATGCTAAAGGAAGATAATGTACACTATGTATCCAGACGTGCATCAAAGCATGCATCAGCTCATAAATAAGGCCGCCTAACCCCAGGATCGCTAGAAATGGGATGAAGAAAGGCGGAGGGCCTCTTTCGATGATGGGCTGGGCCTGTTTGTCTGTCTGCATTATCACCAGATAGCCGAAGACGCAAAAACAAGAAGTAAACTGCGTCTTCCCCCGGATCCAGGCATTGAGGGATTTAAATAGAGGCAGGCGGGTAAGAGAAAGTGCCACGGGCCTTTTTTGGGTTGACTTTCTCTTGGTGTTTCCTCCCGCCTGCCTGATTTCCTTATCCTTTGACTTATCATCTAAAGCGCACATACGCAACATTGCGGCCAGTAACATATGAGCGGTGGCCACTATGGCAGCCATCAAGACATTGCCTCCGGTAAGAGTATATATAATCAGTCCTATGCCCAGAGCAGTCAGGCCCACTGTTTTAAAGAAAGATATCTCCTGTTTGTGTGCAATATAAAGCCCGGCAAGATAGAGGCCTAGATAGACTAGTATCAATGAGCCAAACCAATAATCTCCCGAACAAGGTTTATTTACAATCGTTAAAAGGGGCGCACTTGAGAAAAACTCATAAGATAGAAACTGCTTTCGGGGTATTACAGGCTGGGGCACCTTCACCGGCTCTCTTGGCTTGGGTATCTTATGCGGCTGCACAATGGGTTTTTGACGCTTTCGTTTAGTAAGGAAGATACTGGATGGGGCCTTAAATTTGGATATAACATACTTATATTCGAGAAGGCGGTTTTGCAGATGTGATTGGCCGTTCAGTTCATGGATAAAGACTCTGGGCAGGATCCCTCTAGCCAGCGCTTGTCTATAGAAAGGCTTTTCAAAATATATGGCATTTTCTGCCGCGACATATATGGCTGCGAAGGTAAGGACATCGGTATCTATCAAAAATACCGGCGGGGGAGCCCGGTCGGGGTTTATCCTTTTCAGTCTTATCATGTAGTTTAAGGCTTCGGCCATGGCTCTATTGGCTTGGCTGGCAGCCAGAGAAGTTATCGCTGCGTTTTGTTTATATAGCTTTAGTATTTTTTCTGACTTTTTCCTGGGTATACCTGTATATCCTCCGTCCTTACTGGCGCTGGGTAGCGCAAACTTGATGTCTTCTACAATCCAGTTGACTATGTCTTGATGCTCGATAAGCAGCGCCTCCATATCCCCTTTAGCAAACCCTTGCTGAAGGAGTTC
>JAFGHF010000044.1 GCA_016939375.1 Candidatus Omnitrophota bacterium
GGCCACTTTTATCTTTCTTTTCATTTGATTTATCCTTCTTTTTCTAATTCAAAATTAAAAATTAAAAATTAAAAGATGCTAAATACTATCTTTTTCCCGACATCAAAAGGTAGACCCGGCTAATGTCTTCTAAGCTTACCACGCCTACTATCTGGTCTTTATAGACTACTGGGATCGCCTTGATCCGCCATTCTTCCATCATCTTATGGGCCTTGGTCAGTGGGTCATCGACATGCAATTTTGGAAAATCCCTTGTCATTATGTCTTTTACCTGCTTTTGCATACCGAATTGATGTATTGCGTACATGATATTGGAACGGGTAAGCAGGCCCACCAGTTTCCCCTGCTCTACTACCGGAAAGTCCTCCTGGTGGCTGTGCAGACTAATCGCCAATACTTCCGAAAGCAGGCTGCCAGGGGAAACATGCAAAAATTGCTCCGGCAGGACATCTTTTACGTAAAACTTTTTTAAAGTGCTGCGTATATCCACCTGCATGCCTTCTTGTGTGGCGGCCATATAAATGAAAAAAGCGATGACGATTAAAATCAGATTGGGGGGCGTGGAAAATATCCCTAAGAATCCAAACAAAATCGCAAAAGTATGCCCAAAACCAACGGCAATGCGCGTAGCCTTTACATATTCCATCTTACTGGCTAAAAACGACCGCAATATTCTTCCCCCGTCCATAGGAAAGGCCGGCAGAAGGTTGAATATCGCCAAAATAGGATTGATCCAAAAGGCATAGGCAAAGGTCTGGGGCCAGGTCTCGATGTCCGGATTAAACAGGTTTTCCGGTCCCAAAATAAAATAGAACGGAAAAAACAGGATTATCGCAAAGACGATATTAAACAATGGTCCGGCTATGGATATCTTAAATTCCTGGCTCGGTTTCTCCGGTATAGAACCCATGGAAGCGATTCCTCCTATGGGCAAAAGTATTATTTGGTCCACTCTTACGCCAAAACGCTTAGCCTGCAGGCTATGGCATAGCTCATGTAAGGTAACGCAGCAAAATACAAAAAATACAAGCACTACCCCTTTAAGCCCGTAGAAATAGCCAAAAAGCAAAGGAAGCAGAAGGAAACTGAAATGTATCCTAACTGCAATACCGAATGCTTTAAATAGTTTGATCGAGCCTCGCATTTTAAAAAGTCAACCTCTTTTTGATCATCTCTTTGTCTTTATTCTTAACAGGGCCGATCAACGCCAGGTTCAGCCTGCTGTTAATAAAAATCTTATTGGCCAGGTCTGTTATGTCAGCGGCATCGATCCGCTTTATGCGCTTGATAACTTCTTGCAAAGACAAAAGCCTCCCTCCGCAGACTATCCTCTCGCCTAACCAGAGCATCTGTTCAGCTGTATTCTCAAGAGCCAAAGTAAGCTGACCTATATAATATTCTTTGGCCCTCTTGAGCTCCTCTTCTGCGACCTTTGTGGTCTTCATCTGGCTTAGCTGTCCTAAAATGACCTCCAAGGCCTCGACTAAACGGCGGTTGTCTATTCCGGCATGGACGATAAATGCACCTGTATCCTGGAAGAGTTTTATTGCCGTATTGATCTCGTAGGCCAGGCCCCTCTCTTCACGCACCTGTTGAAACAACCTGCTGGACATATTGGCCCCTAAAATAACATGTAAAAGCCTTAGGCAAAAACGATCGGGATGAGTCCTGGCTAGGCCGTGTACGCCCAAGGCCAGGTGTGCCTGTTCTGTATCTTTGACCTGCAGTTTTAATCTTGGCCCAGCCTGTGCCTGACGGACCTTGACGAATTTTTTTATTTTACCTCTCTTAGCGCAGGAAATATGTCTTTTGCACTCTTCTAATACCTGCTTATGGCTGACGTTTCCGCTTACGACCACCACGATATTGTTCAACCTATAAAAATGGTCTCTGTAACCGGTCAGGTCTTTCCTTTGTATGTGGCTTACGCTTTTTGTTTCTCCGGCGATATTCAGACCTAAAGGCTGCCCTGGCCAGAGCGACTCGGATAAAAGGTCGGTCACATAATGGCTGGGCAGATCCTTATACATCCTGATCTCTTCCAAGATCACCCTGCGCTCCATCTCGATATCTTCGCCGCTGAGAGTAGCGTTCAAAACCATATCCCAAAGCACATCTAAGGCCTTACTTAATAATTTCGCCGGTACTTTGGCTAAATAGCACGTGGTCTCTTCGGAAGTAAAGGCGTTGAGGGAGCCTCCGATACCTTCAATCGATTGTTTGATCTGCTCGCAACTGCGTCTGGCGGTGCCTTTGAATAAAAGGTGCTCTAAAAAATGAGAGATCCCGTTGATCTTGACTTGTTCGTAGCGCGAACCTACTTTTATCCATATTCCCAAAGAGACGGAATCTCTGTTGGGCATATAACGCGTTGCTATGGTCAATCCGTTTTTCAATATGGTTTTTTTATACATCGTCTTTTTGCGAAGTATTTCCTCTTGAGTCCAAATAGGTCTGCAGGATGATTTGTGCCGCCAGCTGATCGACCTTCTTTTTTCTCTTTTTCCTGCTTAAGTCGGCCTTGAGCATCAATTTTTCCGCCTGCACCGAACTCATGCGTTCATCCCATAGTTTTATCGGTACCGAGACCTCTTTCTGCAATGATTCCAAAAAAGAGACGACCTCCTTTGCCTTTTTGCCTAAGCTGCCGTCCATGTTTATCGGCATCCCTACCACGATCTCGGATACATTATTCTCTTTTACTACGTTAGTAATCTCGAGTAAGGCTTCTGTGTTCTCTTGATATCTTAGAGTAGGCAGGCCTTGGGCAGTCCATCCCAACTCATCGCTGATAGCTAAACCGATATTTTTTTCTCCGACATCTAACGCCAGTATTCTCATAATTCATCCAATTAAAACGGGAATATCCCTTGAGATACAAGAAAGGAAAAATGCTAAAGGCTTTTTAAAACTCATACCGCCTGCCTAAGTCGTCTTACGAAGTTGACCGTCTTAGGCACTAGATCTTTCCGGCCCATTCTTTTTTCTATCACCTTTATAATCGCGCTTCCTACTATCACACCATCGGCGACCTTGGCCACACCTGCGGCCTGCTTAGGATTAGAGACTCCAAATCCCACACATACCGGTTTAGAAGTGATCCTTTTTATCTGGCGTACTTTGTTTATCAATTCCGCGGGTAGACTCCTCCTCGCTCCCGTGATACCGGTAACAGAGACATAATAAATAAATCCCCGCGAACGTTCAGAGATCTCTTTTATCCTCCGGGCATCCGACGTGGGCGCGACTAAAAATATGGTCGCCAGCCCGTATTTTTTGCACTTCAATACCATCTCTTTCGACTCTTCTACAGGCAGATCCGGAACGATAACTCCGTCTACGCCACAAGAGACCGCTTTTTTGACAAAACTCTCCAGGCCAAAGTGATAAATAATATTGTAATAAGTCAAGAGTGCAATGGGGATCTCACTCTTTCGGCGGATCTCCTCTACCAGCTTAAATACCGCCCGGGCGTTCACTCCCCTTTTTAACGCCCTCTGGGAAGCGGCCTGAATGGTGGGCCCATCAGCTAAGGGGTCGGAAAAAGGCACTCCTAATTCCAAGACATCTACTCCTGCACGGTCAAATTCCAAGGCCAACTCTTTAGTCGTACTCAAAGACGGATCGCCAGCGGTGATAAAGGCCAATAATGCCTTTTTCTTATCCCTACGTAATCCCTTAAACTTCTTATCGATTCTATTCATAATCACACTCTGTCGTATTTAGAAATACCGTTTTAAAATATCTATATCTTTGTCTCCCCGCCCGGAAAGACAGACAACTATGACCTTGCCTTTTCCCAACCTGGGGGCCACCTTTTTAAGGTAGGCAAAGGCATGGGCTGATTCTAAAGCCGGGATGATGCCTTCGGTCTGGGAAAGGAAACCTACCCCATCCAGAGCTTCTTTGTCTGAGACTGCCACATAAACGGCACGGCCTATCTTTTTGTAATAAGAATGCTCAGGCCCTACACCGGGATAATCGAGGCCGGCAGCGACAGAATGAGCTAGATTGACCTGTCCGTCCTTATCCTGCAATAAGTAACTGCGGCTGCCATGTAAGATGCCTAACTTGCCTTCGATCAAAGTAGCTGCGTGTTTGTGTGAAGCCAGGCCTAAGCCTCCCGCCTCTATACCTATAAACTTTACGCGTTTATGCTTAAAAAACGGATGAAAAAGACCTATCGAGTTTGAGCCTCCTCCCACGCAGGCAAATAGAAAATCGGGAAGTCGCCCCTCTTTCTTCAAGATTTGTCTTTTTGTCTCCTTTCCGATAACCGTCTGAAAATCCCTGACCATCAATGGGTAGGGATGCGGGCCCACAACCGAACCGATAATATAATGCGTATGGCGCACATTGGTGACCCAATCGCGGATGGCTTCGTTGCAGGCGTCTTTTAAAGTCTTTGAACCGGAATGGACCGGAATAACTCGCGTGCCCAACAACTTCATCCGCGAGACATTCAAGGCCTGGCGATGGATATCCTCATCGCCCATATATACATCGCACTCAAGCCCGAAAAGGGCAGCGGCAGTTGCGGTAGCTACGCCGTGCTGACCGGCTCCGGTCTCGGCAATAAGCCTGGGTTTTTTCATGCGTAGGGCCAAAAGCCCTTGACCTAAAGTATTGTTTATCTTGTGAGCGCCTGTATGTAAAAGGTCTTCTCTTTTAAGGTATATCTTTAAACCGTTTCCCAGTTCTTTGCTTAGGCGCCGGGCAAAATATAAAGGCGTAGGCCGCCCGGCATATTCGGAAAAATAATAATTAAGCTGTTTTTTAAACCTTTTATCTCTTTTGGCCTTTTTGTATTCCTGCTGTAACTCTTCCAATGCGTGCATCAAAGTCTCAGGCACAAATTTGCCGCCAAATACATCAAAATATCCTCTATTATCAGGCATCTTATTCATCCTACCTTTACCACCTTATTTATGAAATCCTGCATTAAATCGACATTTTTTCGTCTGGGAGAAGCCTCCACTCCCGAAGATACATCAACAGCATAGGGCTCTACCTTCTTTATCGCCTCGATAATATTATCCGGATTTAGCCCGCCGGCCAAAAATATCGGCTTGCCAAATTCTTTGGCCCGTAGGGCTAGATCCCAGTTAAAAGTAGTCCCTGTGCCTCCGGGCTGGTCCTCGACAAAGGCATCTAAAAGATAAAAGTCCACATCATATTGCGGGATCAAAGCTAAGCTTTCCTCGTCTTTTATCCTGAAGGCCTTGATGATCTTGGCCTTTCCCTTAAATTGCTGGCAGTATTCAGGCGTCTCGTCTCCGTGGAACTGAAGCAGATTTAAACCACATTGCCCCAAGATCTTTTCTACCCTTTTAGGCTCTTCGTTGACAAAAAGGCCTACTTTTTCTATGTAAGGAGGTAATGCCTCTGCAATCTCCTGAGCGGTTTTTTCGCTTACGCTTCTGTTTGATTCCTTAGCAAATACCATACCCAGATAATCGGCAGCCAGATTTGCCACCCACATAGCATCTTCTTTGTTTGTGATGCCACAGATCTTTACTTTGGCCATATGGTCTATTCTCCCATTATTTCCCTTACCGCGGTGGCGATGTCTTGGCTACGCATAAAGGCCTCGCCGATCAAGACGGAGTTTACGCCTAAGCCCTTTAGGTATTGCACGTCCTCGGAAGTCTTGATCCCGCTTTCGCTGACAACTACCTTCTCCTTAGGGATCTTCTTCATCAGTTGCGCGCTTAAGGTAAGGTCTTCTTGAAAATTCTGTAAATTGCGATTATTTACCCCTATTATCTCTACTTCTTCAAGCGGGATCTTCTCCAAATCCTCTTTACTATGTACCTCACAAAGCACCTCTATCCTTAATTCAGTACACAAAGAATAGAGTTCCTTAAACTGCTCTTTGCTCAAGATCCTGGCGATCAAAAGAACTGCATCCGCACCGGCGCAAACAGATTCATAAACCTGGTAAGGATCGATGATAAAATCCTTACGTAAAATCGGGATATTGACCACATCCTTGGCTACTTTAAGATAAGAGATGTCTCCTTGAAAGAACTGTTTATCCGTGAGCACAGATAAGGCAGCCGCTCCGCAGGCCTCGTATATACAAGCGATCTCAAGGGGATTGAACTCTTCCCTTAATACGCCGACCGAAGGAGAGGCCTTCTTTATCTCAGCGATCAAGCTGATCTTATCTTTTGCATAAATCGCTCCTTTTAGACTCCTTTGCTCGGGGATAAAAGAAGAAGTCTGCGCCGAAAGCTCCCTTAGCGAAACTTCGGCTTTTGCTGCCTCGACCTCTTTCTTTTTTACCTCTACGATCTCATCTAAGATCATTTTATGTTTAGAGTTCCTTTAAATAATCTCTAACGGCGACCGCGGCTATTGTTCCCTCGGCACAAGCCACCGTTATCTGGCGTATCTCTTTTGAGCGTACATCTCCTACCGCATATAACCCTGGTATATTAGTCTGCATCCTCTCATCGCTAATGATATAACCGTATTTATCCAGCTTGACTATGTTTTCTAAAAACTTGGAATTAGGTAAAAAGCCGACATACATGAACACTCCGGCAACGGGTATTTGCTTCTCCTGGCCATTTGATCTATCCTTGAGAGTGATAGAGCTGACCAAACCTTCGCCGTTAATGGCAGTAAGCTGGTGATTCAATAAAAACTCTGCATTCTCATGTTTTTTGAGCCTATCTTGCAATACCTTGGAAGCGGTCATCTCCGGCAAAAATTCGACAAAGGTGACGCTTTTGACATATTTAAGAAGGGCCTCGCCTTCCTGCAGTCCTGAATTCCCGCAACCGATGATCGCTACATCTTTACCTCTAAAAAGCGGGCCGTCACAGGTGGCGCAATAGGAAACGCCACGGCCTCTGAGTTTGTCCTCACCGGAAACGCCTAAGGGCTTAGGAATGCTGCCTGAGCCCACTATTACTGCATGGGCTTGGAATTCACCGTTATCAGTAGCCACCTTTATTATCTTGCCTTCCGGTTTGACGCTCTTTACCTCATTAAATTCTTTGATCTGGGCCTGAAAACGCACAGCCTGCTCTTTGAACTTCTGCATCAATTCCATGCCATTAATACCTTCGGGAAATCCGGGATAATTCTCTATTAATTCCGTGGTCGCGGGCAATCCCCCGCACTGGGCTTTTTCCAGGATCAGTGTATTGAGATTCTCCCTGGAGGTATAGAGCGCCGCGGTCAAACCAGCCGGTGCCCCGCCCACAACTATAACATCGTAAATAATATCGCTCATGATATCCTTTCTAAGATTTAATTAGTAAATTTCTTCAGTTGCTCCAACTTTGCCAAGGCCTTACCTGAATCTATAGACTCACAAGCCAAGGCCATGCCTTCTTCTATGGATGAGGCCTTATCTACAGCATAGATAGCGCATCCGGAATTAAGTACTACTATATCGCGCTCTGGCCCCTTTTCTCCTTTTAGGATGCGGTATGTAAGTTTCGCGTTGAAGGCCGGGTCGCCTCCCTTTAGATCCTGGCCCCGGGCAATATTGACCCCTAATTTTTGCGGATCGAGCTGATATGTCTCTATCCGGCCGTCCTTTAATTCGGAGACTTGGGTATTGCCGGTCGTAGTTATCTCATCAAGGCCATCGGCGCCGTGGACTACCAGGACATGCTTTGAGCCCAGATTTTTAAGCACCTCCGCCAACACCGGCGTAAGCTGCGCGCTAAATACCCCTAAGAGCTGAAACTTAGCTGCCGCCGGATTAGTCAGGGGGCCCAAGACATTAAAGATGGTCCTAATGCCCATTTCCCTGCGTACGGGAGTAGCGTATTTCATCGCCGGGTGTAAGGCAGGGGCAAACAAAAAGCCAAACCCCACCTCTTTAAGGCACTGTTCTATCTTCTGGGGCGCGATATCTACCTTTACTCCCAGCTCCTTGAGCAAATCAGCGCTACCGCATTTACTGGAAACCGATTTATTTCCGTGTTTAGCTACCGCAATGCCTGCCCCCGCGGCCACCAGACCGCTGATCGTAGATATGTTGAATGTGCCTGCTCTGTCTCCTCCGGTGCCACAGGTATCCAAAAGAAATTCCTGCTCAGATTTTATCTTGTTAACGTGCCTGCGCATAATTTCTGCGCAAGACGTTATCTCCTCTACTGTCTCTCCTTTTAAACGCAGGGCCACTAAGAAAGCTGCTATCTGCGCGCCGGTCGCCACGCCGGTCATGATCTCTTCCATGGCCTGATGCACCATTTCTTTGCTGAGGTCTTCTTTATTTACTAATCGGGCGATGGTCTCTTTTATCATCTGCTTACCTCTATAAAGTTTTTCAAGATCTTCATGCCTTCACCGGTAAGAATCGACTCCGGATGAAACTGTAAGCCCCATACAGGTAAGCTCTTGTGTTTTAGCCCCATAATCTCTTTTTCTTTTGTCCAGGCGATTATCTCCAGAGGCTTAGGCAGGCTTTTTCTTTCTACTATAAGCGAATGATAGCGGCAAGCCTCAAAGGGATTAGGTAAATTTTTCAGTACGGTCTTGCCATTATGACGGATCATGGAAGTCTTTCCGTGCATCAGGCGCTCGGCCCTCACTATTTTTCCACCAAAGACCTCGCCTATACACTGATGTCCGAGACAAATCCCTAAAATCGGGACTTTTGTGCTGAAATGGCGTATAAGGGCATTGGAAATCCCGGCGTCTTTGGGTCTGCCCGGTCCGGGAGAGATGACTATACGCCGGGGTTTAAGTCTGGCAACATCTTCTAAAGAGATCTTATCGTTTCTGAATACTTTCAGGCTTTCTCCCAGCTCGCCCAGATATTGCACCAGGTTATAAGTAAACGAATCGTAGTTATCGATTATTAGCATCATGGTTAAGACAGCCCCCGCTCGGCCAACTGTACAGCTTTTAACATTGCCTGAGCTTTGTTTTTGGTCTCCTGATACTCTCTCTGCGGGATTGAATCCGCCACAATGCCTGCTCCCGCTTGGATATAGGCGGCATTATTCCTAATAACGATAGTACGGATAGTGATACAGGAATCCAGATTTCCGGAAAAACTAAAATAACCTACCAAGCCGGCGTATGGGCCGCGACGCACGTTCTCCAGCTCATCAATGATCTGCATGGCCCTGATTTTCGGTGCCCCGGAGACAGTCCCGGCCGGAAAACAGGCCCTGATCAATTCATAAATATCTTTGTCCTTGCGCAGTTTGCCCACCACTTCGCTGACAATATGCATGACATGGGAATATTTTTCGATGACCATGAGGTCTTTGATCTTGACGCTTCCGTACTTGCATACCCTGCCGATATCGTTACGGCCTAAGTCCACTAACATCGTATGCTCTGCCCTCTCTTTGGGATCGGCCAGGAGCTGGGTGATAAGCTTTTCATCTTCTTTATCGTCTTTGCCTCTGGGCCGGGTACCGGCAATAGGTCTTACGGCCACATTTCTTTCCTCGCAACGCACAAAAAGCTCCGGCGAAGAACCAACCAGCTTAAAATTATTGAACTTCAGATAAAACATATAGGGAGAAGGATTTATTGAACGCAAAGCCCGATAGATATCAAATGCAGAGCAGTTAAACTTGGCGCAAAAACGCTGCGAGAGAACAGTCTGGATGATATCGCCGGCCTTGATATACTCTTTTGCTTTTTTGACGATCTGAGCAAACTTACCTTTAGTAAGATTGGAGGCGATCTTTATCTCGCCCTTATGCGGTCTGCGAGCATAAGAAGTTTTAGGCAAGGGCCTTTTCAAAGTAGCGGCGATCTTCTCGATCTTTTTTATAGCCTCATCATATGCGCGGGCGACCTGTGTCTTTGACTTGTTGTTTTTAAGATGCACGTTATTGATGATCTTGATCACATGGTTAAAATGGTCAAAGATCAATATAGTATCGGTCAAAAGAAGCAAAGAATCCGGAAAATGTAAGTCATCGACATTAACATCATCTATCTTCTCAAAAAACCTGACCATATCATAACCGATAAAACCGACCAACCCTCCGCAGAAACGAGGCAGGCCCTCGACCGGCACGAACCTATACTGGCGCATTATCTTTTTTACTTCATTCAAAGGATCGGCGGAAGTGAATTTTTTTGTCTTGGCGCCCTGGATTATCTCAACCTGGTTACCCTTATTGCTAAAGATCAAGGAAGGCTTAGACCCTAAAAAAGAATAGCGGGCAACGTTCTCCGCGCCTTCGACCGACTCCAAAAGATAGGAATAATAACCGCGGTCGATCTTTAAAAAAGCTGAGACCGGCGTCTCAAGATCCGCTAACAGCTCTTTATAGACCGGGATAAGGTTTCCCTGGCGGGCCTTCTTGATAAATTCCTTTTTTGACGGATAATACATAGATACCTCGGTTATTTTCGATAGACTTTTTTCGGGTCGAAGACCTTCTTGCCTATTTCTTTTACTTTTTTTGTATTAGGGTCGACCTTTTTGTAAAAACAGGAATAATATCCTGTATGACAGGCGGCGCCTTTTTGGCTGACTTTGAGCAATATGGTATCGTTATCGCAATCTAAAAACACGCCGCGCACTGTCTGCACATGGCCTGAACTCTCGCCTTTTATCCATAGTTGCTTGCGCGAGCGGCTCCAGAAGCATGCCTTTTTCGTCTCCAGCGTCTTCCTAAGCGCCAGCTTGTTCATATAGGCGACCATAAGCACCTGATTTGTCTTGGCATCTTGGACGATCGCCGGCACCAAGCCGTTTTTATCAAACTTGATTTTTTTGATCAGTTTCATCATGTTGCTTAATCCTCCGCAGCCGCTTTTGCTAGGGTTAGATCGATTTTCTTCTCATATAGGGCCTTACCGATAATCACACCTGCCAGGCCATCTTTCTCCAGGGCCCTTAGGTCTTTTACATCGTCGACCGAAGAGACCCCTCCGGAATAGATCAAGGAAGTATTGGTCTCTTTTAAGACCCTGCTTACCCCTTTGATGTTCAATCCTGATAACATGCCGTCGCGAGCGATATCAGTATAGATGAAAGAGCGGATGCCTGTATCCTGCATCCTTTTTATCAGGTCTACATCTTCTATATCTGTCGTCTCGACCCAACCTCGCGTGGCTACCTTTCCTTCCTTGGCATCGATGCTGATGATGATCTTCTCGCCAAAATCAGAGACTATTCCCTTGATGAAATCCAGGTCTTCGCAGGCCTTGGTCCCCAAGATGACCCAACTTGCGCCCAAGTCCAGAATACGCCTGATATCTTCTTTATTTCTTAAGCCCCCGCCTACCTCGACAGGCATATCTATACTCTCTATGATGTGGCCCAGGGCCTCTGTATTCATCGGCGCGCCGCTTCTTGCCCCGTCTAGATCGACGATGTGCAAGCGGCCCGCCCCCTTGGCCTGCCATTCCTTGGCGATCTCGGCAGGGTCTTTTGAATAGACTGCCACCTGGTCGTAGTCGCCTTGGATTAAACGGACTACTTTTCCCTTTATTAAATCGATTGCCGGAATTACTAACATCTACAACCTGCCTTTCGTTGAAGGGACCCCTTTGATACGGGGATCGAGTTGCGTGGCTTCATCCAAAGACCTGGCAAAGGCCTTGAAAATCGCTTCTAATAAATGGTGCATATCCGGACCCGAAGCCAAAACGGAAATATTTACGGTTATGGGGAAATTGTTTATCATAGCCTGTAAAAATTGTCGTGCGTACTCCAGGTTATATCCTTCTACGGATTCGGGCGACCTCACCTGCCAATCTGAATTAAGAAAAGGCCTGCCGCTTATATCAATCACTACTCTGGCCAGGGCCTCATCCATAGGCACGGTCTTATCTCCAAAACGACGGATGCCTTTCTTTGTGCCTAATGCCTTATTAAAACCCTGGCCTAAGCAGATGCCAATATCCTCGTTGGTGTGGTGTATATCCACCTGCAGATCGCCTTTGGCCTTGATCTCCAGATCAAAAAGCCCATGTTTGGCGAATAATTCCAGCATGTGGTCCAAAAAGGCGATTCCCGTCTTTATCTTGGATTTACCTTTACCATCGATATTCAACTTGACCAGTATATCTGTCTCCCTGGTCTTCCTCTTTACCTGCGTCTTCCTCATCTTGGCCATATTTTTACTCCCTTAATCAATAAATCTGTAAATTGATTCTGGCACGAGGGATGGCATCGTTTTGAGGGCTCCCACTGCGCGCAGCGAGAGAAAACACAGACAATGTAAGTTTCTTCTGCTGTAATCGAGCGAGCACAGTGGGAAACAAAACGATGACAGGACCCCGAGCCTGCCTATTCAAAACGTACCTTTACAGATTTTATATGACTTTGCAATCCTTCTAATTCAGCTATTTTTTCAATCGGCTGCCTGACCTTCTCCAGCGCCTTCTTAGTGTATGAGATCACATGCGATCTTTTCACAAAGTCGTTTATAGAAAGCCCGGATGAAAACCTGGCCGTGCCTGCCGTAGGCAGTACATGGCTGGGTCCGGCAGCATAATCTCCCAGCACAACCGGAGAATAGGGCCCTAAGAATATTGCGCCGGCATTCTTTATCTTCTTTAAGATCTTGCGCGGGTTCTTTACCATTATCTCCAAGTGCTCGGGAGCGATACGATTAGTCACATCTACCGCTTCCTGCAAGTTCTTGACCATCACAATATAGCCTTTATTGACACGCTTCTTGATCGCCCGGGCCAACTTCTTGGAAGGAGTAATTAAAATAGAAAGGCCGCCTAAATGTTCAAGCTGGGCTTCCAGATCAGCGGCTATGAAATCGACATGGCCCAGGTCATTGGCCAAAATAACTATTTCGCTGGGACCGGCCAACATGTCCAGGTCCACATAACCGTATACCTGCCTTTTTGCCTCACTGACATATATATTACCCGGCCCTACTATCTTGTCCACCCGGGGTACAGTCCTAGTGCCAAAGGCCATAGCAGCGATCGCCTGAGCCCCGCCTATCTTATATATCTCATCTACATCGAGGAGATTGGCTACAGCTAAAATATAAGGGTCTATCGAGCCGTATTTGTTCGGGGGAGCGGTTAAGATTATCTTTCCTACTCCCGCAATCTTAGCCGGGATCACGGTCATATATACGGTGGAGACCAAGGGCGCTGTCCCGGCGGGAATATATATACCCACAGTCTGTAAAGGTATGACCTTCTCCCCTAAGCTGATTTCTTCCTCTCCTTTGATCTTCCAAGACCGCTTTACCTGTTTCATATAGAATTGTTTCACATTATTTATGATCACCTTAAGCGTAGAGACGAATTCTGGATTGATATCCTGAAAGGCGCCCGAGATCTCGGCCTCGCTGACTTTCATCTGTCTTGCAGTCAGCTTTACATTGTCGAACTTCCTGGTGTATCTTAAAACCGCCTCATCGCCTAAAGTACGCACATCCTCGATGATCCTGGATACCTTCTCTTTTGCTCTCTTTCTAGAACCAAGATCACGTTCTATGATCTTCTGCATCGAACTACCGGTTGCCTTGATGACTTTCATCCCGTTAGACCTCCCATATTTTTCAGCAAAACGCAATTGTTATCAATAATAGGTCTTAATAAAAACTCTCGTTTATAACTTATTTCTGTAAAAGGTCTAACGGGATTCATTTTTTATTTAACTCCTTTTTAACGATATCCTGGGCAAGCCCTAAGGCCTTATTTAACCCTCGAGGGTTACGCCCTCCGGCCTGGGCGAAGTCTGCCCGCCCTCCGCCCGAACCATCTACTTCCTTGGCGATAGTACGGATTATGCGAGCTGCATCCAGCCCTTTGGCACAAAGTTCTTTAGTAACGGCACAGATTATTTGCACTTTATCTTCCCAGACTGAACCTAAGATGACTACCGAAGGCCTTACTTTCTCTCTCAGCAGATCACTCATCGACCTCAAAAGTCTCATATCCGCGCTTCCGACTTGCAGAGTAACGACCGTGGCGTCCATAATCTGCAGGGCGTCTTTTACTATTTGTTCAATCCTCTTTTTAAAGTTCTCCAGCCTGGACTTATCCAATCTTCTGTTTAGCTCCTTTACGCTACGTAAGAGTTCTTCGATGCGCTGGGGTAATTTATCCGGTGCGGCCTGAAAATTACGTGTATATTGTTCAAGCTCTTCTTCTTGCTTTTTAAGAAGTCCCAATGCCGCTTTAGCGGTAACGGCCTCTATCCTCCTTATGCCCGAAGCAACAGAAGACTCATGCACTATCTTGAACAATTTGATCTCGCCAGTGGAACTTACATGCGTGCCGCCGCAAAGCTCCATAGATACTTCTCCGATAGCGACGACCCTCACATTTTCCTGGTACTTCTCGCCAAAAAACGCCAAGGCCCCTTTTTCCTGGGCCTGCTCAAAAGGCATATGCTCGACATCCAACTCTGTGTTTTTTCTGATCTCGTCATTGACCAGTTGTTCGACACGTTGTAGCTCCCGTTCGGTCAAAGCCTGGAAATGGGTAAAATCAAAACGCAATCTGTCCGGTCCGACCCAGGAACCCGACTGGCGCACATGCTCTCCGAGCACCTTTCGTAAAGCCCACTGCAAGAGGTGAGTAGCGGTATGATTACGGGCGATATCTTTTCGCCTTTCCAATTCGATAGATGGTTCGACGATATCACCGACCTTGATCTTGCCCTTCAATACTTCTCCTATATGAATAAACGTGTGCTCCAGCTTTCTGGTATCCAAGATTGCGACTTCCACTTCTTTGTTCTTTATTATACCCGTATCTCCAACTTGCCCTCCTGATTCGCCATAAAAAGGTGTGGTCTCTAATACGGTCTTTACCTTATCTCCCTCTTTAGCCTCTTCTACTGCCTGGTCATCCTGGTCAAATATAGCCAGGACCTTAGTAGTGGCAAAATAGACTTTGTCTCCTACGAATTTAGTGGGCTTAAGCTTATATTTACTTACCAAAGTATCGACAAAAACGCTCTCTTCCATACTGCTGGTCTTGCGGCTGCTTTTGCGCTGGGCCTCTAGTTCTAGATTAAAACCATCCTCATCCAATTCAAAGCCCCGGGAGATAACAAGTATCTCCAACATTTCAAACGGCAGGCCATATGTATCATACAACTTAAAGGCCTCCCTGCCGGGAAGCTTGTTTTTTCCCTCGGACTTGAGCTTAGCTATAATCTGGTCGGCATATTCGACTGCCCGCTCTAGTGTCTTGCGAAAGCGCCGTTCTTCTGCCAATACTACCTGGGCAATCTCCTCCCTTTTGGACTCTAGTTCGGGATAAGCCGCATTCATCATCCTGGTCACTCTCGGCACTACCTTATAAAGATACGGTTTCTCAATACCCAGGCTACGGCCATGCCAGACAGCCCGGCGGATAAGCTTACGGATGACATACCCGCGTTCATCATTAGAGGGCAGTATACCATCGGCGATAGCGAAGGTGACCGCCCGGATATGATCGGCAATAGCATTGCGCGCGCTGATCTGCTTTGGCTGCAGATCCTCCCCGGATACAGGGCTTAAATCAATGATCTCGGCTGCGATAGGTTTAAAAACATCTATCTCAAAGTTATTGCTGGCGCCCTGCATTACCGCAGCGATCCTCTCTAAGCCCATGCCCGTATCTATGTTCTTATTGGCCAAGGGAGCCAATTTATTTTCACCTTGGCGGTCAAACTGAGTAAATACCAGGTTCCATACTTCTACAAATCGGCCGCAATCACAGGAAGGATTGCAGTCCGAACGACCGCAGCCGACATCCTTACCCTGGTCAAAAAATATTTCCGAACAAGGGCCACATGGTCCATTGGGACCCAACTGCGGTGCGTTCGAAGGCCAAAAGTTGTCTTTTGCCCCGAACTTACAGATCCTTGCCTCATCCAGGCCGATCTTCTCCTTCCAAATATCGTAGGCCTGTTGGTCTTCAAGATATACGGAGACCCAGAGGTTATCTTTTTTTAACTTCAGCTCTTCAGTCACAAACTCCCAGGCAAAACTTATCGCTTCATTTTTGAAATAGTCGCCAAAAGAGAAATTGCCTAACATCTCAAAAAAGGTATGATGGTAGCTTGTCTTTCCCACTTTATCCAAGTCACCGGTGCGCAGGCACTTTTGACAGGTAGCCCTGCGGGTAAACTCAGCCGGCTTGCTGATAAACTCCTGCTTAAACTGATTCATGCCCGCACTGGTAAACAAAAGCGTGGGATCGTCCTTGGGCACCAGCGTATCACTGGGATATATCTTATGTCCCTTGGAAGCGAAAAAATCTAAAAATCTCTTTCTTATCTCATCCGTATTCAATATATGCTTGCCTCTATTCGATTGCCTGCGAAATCACGTCTTGAGAGAAACCTCTGCGGCAAAGATAATCATAAAGCCTTCTTTTTGACTTTTGCGGGTCCAAACCCCTATAGCGCCTGCTGCGTAAGGCGACTAATTTCTTGGCCGCCTCGTATTCATCGTAATCGCCGGCATATTCACTCAAAGACTCTTTTATTATCTCCCGGCTAATACCTTTTTGTCTTAACTGATAACGCAAAAGGGACATGCCTTGAGGCCTAGTGCGTATTCTATCCTGGATCCAAAAACGGGCAAATTCTCTATCGTCTAAGTAGTTAAGAGCGGTTAGATATTCAACGGTCTTGTTGATGACCAAATCGGAAAAACCTTTTTTCTTAAGCCTATCTTTTATCTCTTTGACGCTTCTTTGCCTGTAAGCCAATAGTCTCAAGCTGGCCGCTTTGGCCTTATTAAAGTCTTTATCTGTAACCATTACTGCGATTACTTATCTTTAAGGACCGTGAAACCTCTATCTGTAAGAACCGTGGTGGCGCCCTTAATCCCTTTGATTATTTTTTCGTAATCGTCAAGGTTTTTTATGCGCTGGCGATTCATAGAGCTGATCACGTCCCCAGGTATCAATCCTGCCTCATAAGCGGGGCTGCGCGGCTCCACAGAAGTAACCACCACGCCTTGTGTTTCGGTTATCCGGTATTTACTGGCTAAATCAGCGGTTATATTGCTTACCTGCATACCACGCCAGGCGTGGGTAATTTCTTCAGAATCCCCATACGCCTGGGATATGTCCTCAGGGCGTTCCCCTACCTTTACTTTCGACCTGATCAATCTTTTGTCGCGGATTATCTCTACCTCTACTTCTTTGCCTATTTCGGCTCTACTGGCTAAACGCAGGAGGCTGCGCATATCTTTTATTTGCTCACCGGCAAATTTACGCAGCACGTCCCCTTCCCGGAATCCGGCCTTCTCTGCCGGGCCGCCCGGAAGCACTTTGACTATCAGCGCGCCTTTCTGGTCCAAAACTCCGAAATGCTTAGATAGCTCTTCATCTAGATCTTGAATGCTTACGCCTAACCATCCATATTGCACCTTTTTGCCGGCGATCAGGCTCTCGGCAACATCCCTGGCGGAATTGATGGGGATAGCAAAACCGATCCCGATATTCCCCCCGCTGGGGGTAAAAATAGCCACGTTGATACCGATTACCTCTCCCATGATATTTACCAAAGGCCCCCCGCTGTTTCCGGGATTGATAGCCGCATCGGTCTGTATCAAATCTATATAGCTGCGCTGGTCATAAGTCTGCGGTAAAGAGCGGCTCAGCGCACTGACAATCCCCACAGTCACCGTAGGCTCTGCACTACCCACGATATATCCGTAAGGGTTGCCTATGGCTATGGCCCACTGCCCGATCTGCACGTCATCGGAATTTCCCAATCTGGCCAGCGGCAGGTTGTCGGCCTCGATCTTGATTATCGCCAGATCAGAGCGGGTGTCGCTGCCTTTTATTTCCGCTTTGAACTTTCTTCCATCGGGAAGCGTTACAGTGATCTTATCCGCATCTGCGATCACATGTTGATTGGTCAAGATATACCCTTGGCGGTCGATAATAAAACCTGAACCCAGGCCCCGCTGTTTGTATTCTCTTTCCGGCGCATCGCCAAAAAATTCTCTAAAGAAATCTTCAAAAAACCTGTCAAAGTCACTATCGCCATATGAACGGTACTGCCTACCGAACCCTGCTTTTTCGGTACGTTCGGTGCTGATGCTGACTACTGCCGGACCGACTTTTTTGGCTACTTCCACAAACCCATTCTCCAGTTTCTGGGCTTCAATTGTAGCGGGCAACTCATACTCTGCTTTCGTAGGTGAGAAAAAATCCAGGCGCACGACCAGTAAAAACCCGCCCAGCACACCACAAATAAAGACCAAGACCCAAATTGTAGCTTTCTTTTCTCTAAACACCTTAGAATTTACCTCCCAGCAAGCTATACAACGATTTTCTCCTTGAGCTTATTCTCTACTTCTTTTAAGACCTTTGGATTTTCTTCCAAGAAACGGCGGGCGTTATCTTTTCCCTGGCCAAGCTTATCCTCTCCATACAAAAACCAGGCACCCGATTTTTGGAAGATGTTATGCTCCAATGCCATATCCAATATGCAGCTTGTTTTAGAAATACCCTGGTCATAGTAAATATCGAATTCCGCTTTGCGAAAAGGAGGGGCTACCTTATTTTTGACCACCTTAGCCCGTACCCTGTTGCCGATGATGGCTTCTCCCACTTTGATCTGGGCTAAACGGCGCAGATCAAGCCTTACTGAAGAATAAAACTTAAGCGCCCTTCCTCCGGGAGTGGTCTCTGGATTGCCGAACATCACACCGATCTTCTCACGGATCTGATTGATAAAAACGACGCATGTCCTGGATTTGCTGATAGCCGCGGTAAGCTTGCGCAAGGCCTGGGACATCAAGCGGGCCTGTAGGCCCACATGTGAATCTCCCATATCGCCCTCTATTTCGGCACGCGGCACCAATGCCGCCACAGAATCGATGCCGATAATGTCCACGGCATTGCTCCTGACCAGGGTCTCGGCAATCTCTAATGCCTGCTCACCGGTATCCGGCTGGGAGATCAATAGGTCATCGAGGTTTACGCCCAGCTTTTTGGCATAGGAATAATCAAATGCGTGTTCGGCATCGATAAAGGCGGCTACCCCGCCGGCCTTTTGTGCCTCACGTATAGTGGTCAAGACAAGGGTGGTCTTGCCGCTTGCCTCAGGACCGAATATTTCCACTACTCTGCCTCTAGGTAATCCCCCTACCCCTAAGGCCAGATCTACAGAAAAGGCCCCAGTAGATATAACAGGGATGTCCATATGCACATCTTGGCCTAATTTCATTATTGAACCCTTGCCGAATTGCTTCTCGATCTGGCTCAAAGCCAACTCCAACGCCTTTGATTTCGCGCTCTGACCTTGCTCCTTCTTCTTATGCTCTGCCATTTGCAACCTCCTCTTCTTAAGCTTCGCAGCTGGTAACAAACACCCTTATAGTGCTCACTATTATAAGCTAAATATATTCTTTTAGTTATAACAAAGACGATAGAGAATTATACAACTTTAGATGGATTTTGTCAAAGCGTTTTTTAATTTTGCCATATAAACTCCTTGATATTTTGAGGGTTTCGTCGTATAATAGGGGATACGGAGAAATGCCATGAAAGCAGAGATAATTTGTGTAGGAACAGAGATACTTTTGGGCAAAATCGTGAATACCAATGCCCAATATTTAAGCCAAAAGTTGGCCCAATTAGGCATTGACGTACATTACCATTCTACTGTGGGCGA
Source organism: Candidatus Omnitrophota bacterium (assembly GCA_016939375.1). Classification (GTDB taxonomy): domain Bacteria; phylum Omnitrophota; class Gorgyraeia; order JAFGHF01; family JAFGHF01; genus JAFGHF01. The sequence goes on from JAFGHF010000044.1 coordinate 19,556, forward strand.
TAATACCGAAAGGCTCTATTTGGCGATCAAAAGGGGCCTGCACAGGTCAAACGTGATAATAATCACAGGCGGGTTGGGGCCTACGGTAGATGATCTTACCCTGGAAGGCATTGCCCAGGTCTTACAAAAGAAACTCATCTTAAACCGTAATATCCTCAAAGACATAAAAGACCATTTTCATAAGCGTCACATCCCCATGCCCAAAGAAAATGTACGCCAGGCCTTGGTCCCCGAAGGCGCCAAAGCCCTGAAAAATGAAGTAGGTACAGCTCCGGGCCTGATCATCCGCTGGCATGAGAAAAAAGTATTGATCGCCCTGCCGGGAGTCCCTGCCGAAATGAAACCGATGGTGGAACGCGACGTCCTCCCCTACCTTAAGAAAAACTTTTCCGGAGACTGGGTAATACTCTCCCGTAAAATAAAGACCTGCGGCCTGGCCGAATCCCAGGTAAATCAAAAAGTAAAAGATATCCTTAAGTCTAAACCACCGCTGAGCGTAGGCATCTACGTACACACCGGAAGCGTAGATCTGGATATAACTGTGCGCTCGACCAACAAGGCTATCGCTGAGAAATTGCTCAATAATACCGAGAGGAAGATCAACTCCAGGCTTAAAAAGTATATCTATGGAAAAGATTCGCAGACTTTGGAATCCGTTGTTGCCAAGGCACTTACAAAAGCCAAGCGTACCATTGCCGTAGCCGAATCATGTACTGGTGGCCTGATATCAAAGCGTCTGACTAATATCAGCGGTAGCTCTAAATACTTTCCTCTGGGGGTAGTAACCTATAGCAATAAACAAAAAAGGAATTTATTAGGCATCCCCAAGGAAGCCTTGGATAATTTTGGTGCGGTCAGCAAAGAAGTAGCCACCCTGATGGCCCAAAATATCAGTCAGATGGCAAAAACAGACATGGGCCTGGGGATCACGGGGATCGCCGGACCGACAGGGGCAAGTAAAGAAAAGCCCGTAGGGCTTGTACATATCGCTTTAGCCACACCCAGAAAAGTAATCTCTGAGGAATTCCATTTTCATGGCGACCGGAAAGCTGTGCGCCTGCGCGCCTCGCAAGCTGCTTTGGACATGGTCCGCCGCTATCTAATCAAATGAAATGCAGACTCTGAGGAGTTTCATCGCTTTAGAGATCAGCCCGGAAATCCAAAAGGAATTGGGCCAAATCCAAGACCAGCTTGGGAAAACCGGTGCAGACGTCAAGTGGGTAAAAACCACAGGCATCCACCTCACTTTAAAGTTTTTGGGCGATGTAAGCCTGGAGCTTTTGGAAGAAATCAAAAAAGTGACCAAGCAGCTCTCAGAGGAGAGCAAAAGCTTCGAGATGGAACTAAGTCATTTAGGGGCTTTTCCTACAATAAGTCATCCGCGGGTAATCTGGGTAGGGATCGAAAAAGGAAAAGAACAAGCTCAACAAATGGCTAAAATCCTGGAAGAAAGGCTGCAAAATTTCGGTTTTTTGCCCGAACGACGTCCCTTTAAAGCACATTTGACGCTGGGCCGGGTACGCTCTGCGCGTAACCGTGATCAACTAAAAAAGCCTCTGGAGTCTATTTCCGTTACTAAAAAGACTATGCGCATTGAAAAACTAACGCTTTTTAAAAGCACCCTCACCCCTCAAGGCGCCCTTTATGAACCCTTGCAGGAGGCAAAGCTAGCCTAACTATCCTTCCATCTAAGCACCTTGATCCTGGAAGCATCAAGCCTGCAATGGTGCTTTATCTTATGGTCCAGAATTCGGGGATAATCCCCCTCCACCAGCGTAAAACCACAAGCCTGCGCGAACGCAGGTAAATGTGTGACCGCATATATCGGTTTTTGCGGGTCTATTTTGCGGGCTCGGCTTATAAGATATGATACTAACTTCCTGGCAATTCCCTTTTTGCGATGATAATAATCTACGCCCAACGAAGCAACCTCAAAACACTCTCCCCGGTCTATTATCCTGCCAAAGGCTACCACTTTGCCCTTTAGTCGTACCACAAAAAATTGTTTCCAATCCATATTGGTGGCGTCCAAAAGATACTTGTCTATTTTTTCCTTGATATAACTGAGATCTTCTTTTTTTGCTTCTGCAATTTCCATTGCCATTTTAAAGTTTAGAACCAAATAGGAAAAAACCTGGTCGCTATCTGCAAGGCAATATTCGTATATAATCCGGCACAGAGGTCATCGCCCATTACGCCCCAGGCCCCTTTTAACTTTTCCAATTTATTCACCGGATATACCTTTGCCGCATCCAAAACCCGGAAGAGAATAAATCCTAAGACTATCAATAATAAATCCAATTCGAGCCCCCAGTAAGCCAAAAGCAGGCCTGCCACCTCATCGATTACTATCCGTGGGGAATCCTTTCTGCCAAAGATCTTCTCCGCCGGGCCGCAGACCAAAAAACCCACCACACATACACCGAGCAAAACGACCGTATGCAAGAAAAGGCTCTTGCGGCAGAAAAGATATATCACCAAAGCGCCCAGGGAACCAGCTGTCCCGGGAGCAAAAGGGACATATCCTAAATAAAAAAAACTGGCGATAATCTTAATCAGGTTTTTCATTGATTGGAAAAAAGCGTCTTTTTGTTTACGGCTAGATAGGATACCCCGGAGATCAGGGTCAAAACTACCGTAATCAGCATCAGATAAAAAACGGAGCGCCTAAACCACGTCTCCCACAGCGGGCTCCAGATGTGCTGGGCCGATTCCCTGATAAGCAAAAATATCAAGATAGTGATGATGGTCACCATCTGCGAGATGGTCTTGTGCTTTCCGGCCATAGCTGCCGCGACTACTTTCCCCCGCCTGGCCTCGTTGATCCTCAAACCCGTGATCACCAGTTCGCGAAAGATCACGATTATTACCATCCAGGCCGGGAGTATGTTCATTTCCACGAAAGAGAGAAATGCAGCCAGGATCAGCACTTTATCCGCTATGGGGTCCATAAGCCGGCCGAAATCGTTTTCCATTTTTCTGCTGCGCGCGATCTTTCCGTCTACGAAGTCGGTCAGGCAAGCGATCCCAAAAGTAAAAAGTGCCAAATATTTCGCTAATACGCCTTTAGAAAAGAGAAAAAACATGAATATAAAGGCCAAGAAAATGCGCGAAATTGTTATTTTATTGGGCAGATTCACCCCGTTACAAGCCTCCTCTTTTCCCCATTACCATCATAGTTTGTAACGGGGTTCACAGCGCCTCTGCTACCAAGTCGTACTCCAAGGTATCGACTATCCTGGTCTGTACAAAATCTCCCGGTTTTAGCTTTTTCTTCGAGCGTACATAGACACACCCGTCTACATCCGGGGCATCATATTGCGTACGCCCCAGAAAAAGGTCTTTACTGCCTTTGTCTTTTTCATCTATAAGGACAAGGAGCTCTTTTCCCAAAAAACCCTTATTGATATCGTTGGAGATCTCTTGCTGTAAGCAAAGCGCTTGCTCATATCTGAGCTGCTTTACTTTCTGCGGGATCTGTTTCTCAAAACCATAAGCGGGGGTGTCTTTTTCCCTGGAATATTTAAAGATCCCCAGTCTCTCAAACCTCATTTCGCGGATAAAGTCGATGAGTTCTTTAAACTCTTTTTCTGTTTCGCCGGGAAAACCTACGATTAAAGTTGTCCTGATGGCCACCCCGGGTATTTTTTTGCGCAGATCATCGATTAAGCCAAGGATCTGCCTCCGGGAAATCCTTCGTCTCATGGCCGTAAGTATTTTATCATTTATATGTTGCAGAGGCAAGTCGATATATTTACAGACCGCGGGCTCGTCTTTAATCACTTCCGCTAAACTCTGAGGGAAATCATGCGGATGGGCATACAAAAGCCTGACCCACTTATCTTTCGCCTGGGCTGCTATTTTTTCGACCAATGTCGCGATCTTGCTTTCTTTGTATATATCTCTACCGTACATAGTGGTGTCTTGCCCGATCAAATTGATCTCACTCACCCTGCGTCGCTTCAAAAAATCTTTAGTCTCTTTAAGGATCGAGCCTATCGGCCGGCTACGGTATTTGCCGCGCAGTGAAGGGATTATGCAATAACTGCATCTGTGATTACACCCTTCAGATATCTTTACATAGGCAAAGTGCCGGGGAGTAAGCGTTAAGCGTGGAGAAAGATGGGAATAGAGAAAATCCGGAGAAGCGAATTCATTGACTTGCCCGGCCCCCCGCAAAACATCTTTAAGCACCCTGGCAATGCTGCTCAAGCTTCCTACCCCGACGAAAGCATCTACCTCTCTAAGCTCCTCTGTCAATTGTTGCTTGTATCGTTGGGCCAGACAACCAGAGACTATTATTTTATTGATCTTTCCTTCTTTTTTAAGCTGGCATGCCTTCAAGATGTAATCTATCGATTCCTCTTCTGCCTCGCGGATAAAACAACATGTATTGATAATGGCTATATCGCCGGCGGTAATATCTTCCACGACCTTAAATCCGGCCTCAAGCAAATAGCCAAGCATGACTTCTGAATCCACTAAGTTACGGGCACAGCCTAAACTAAGTATCGCTACATTTTTTTTCACTTCCACTCCTTAAATAACAAAAATCGGGCTCTACGCCCGATTTTCTTCATTCAAAGTCCATAGTTTATAAAATCACGGATTACGGCCTAAGTTGTTGCCTTGCGATGTCAATCTACTTTCCCGCTATCCCCTCATGTGTAATCACAAGGCCCTTTTTAACTTGTTCCTTTTCTAAATCGATGAGTTCGCCGTTGAGCTGCAACTCCAAAGCCTCGGGTTTGCCTATGCGCAGTTCCAACTTTTCCTTGGCCTGCCATTTTTCTACTTTCCCCTTCTCCAGGGTCTTTTGAAATATAACTTCTTCGTCAGCGTCTACCTTCAACCAACAGTTTTCTTTGGCTCTGACCTGTAAAATCAGGTTTTCCGCCTTTATTAAAGGGGCGCTCACGACTATTTTTTCTTCTGTAATTTCTCTGGGCAAACCGCGCTCCAAGACAGTCTCTCGGGTCCTATAGGGCCTTTTATCCTTTGAAACCTGTCTTAAGACTACCCGAAAATAAAAGACAAGGATGACCGAAAGGCCGACGACAGAGGCTATCCTTAAAACCAATAATTTATTTATGCGCAAAGGTGTTTTGGGTTTCTTTTCCACGACTACCTCAGCAACAGCGGCGGGCTTTAGGTTTTGGCCCTCGCTGTATTCCTGAAGTAGTTTATCTGCGTCCAACTGGAGATATTTCGCATAGCCTCTTAAAAAACTCTTTATATAAATAAGGCTTAAGAAGTTGTGTGCTCTGTCTTCCTCCAGCGCCTGCAATACGTTGGGGTGTATCTTGGTCTGCCTGTAAACCTCCTCCAAGGAGACGTTTTTCTGTTTTCTTGCATTTTTTAATTTTTCACCTACACTCTGCATGATATTACCTTCTAATATTTTTACTGTGCCTGGTCTTGCTCGCCCTGCACATTCTGGTTTAAAAGATAGTCCTCCCGCTCCACTAAAATTTCTCTGGGCTTGGAACCACGGTAAGGACCGACAATGCCTTCTTCTTCCATCATATCGATAAGGCGGGCTGCCCGGGTATAACCCAATCCCAGTCTTCTCTGCAACATAGAGACCGAAGCCTGTTTGGTCTGCATAATGACCCTTACCGCCTCATCAAACAATTCATCTTTTTCAAATGTCTTACCAATGCCACCTTTTTTCTCCTGTGCCTCCAAAAGCTCCTGGTTGTAAACCGATGGTTTCTGTTTTTTGATGAAATTCACAATACGCTCCAGCTCGCTGTCAAAAATCAGCGAACCCTGGGCCCGCACCGGCTTATGTTGGCCCGGTCTTAAGAAAAGCAGGTCCCCCTTGCCCAGAAGCTTATCGGCTCCGTTCATATCCAATACTGTACGTGAGTCTACCTTGGAAGCGACGCGGAATGAAATACGCGCAGGAAAATTGGCCTTAATCACACCTGTAATTACGTCTACCGAAGGCCTTTGGGTGGCCAAAATCAAGTGAATGCCTACTGCCCGGGAAAGCTGGGCTAAACGGGTTATAGCGTTTTCTACTTGCTGCGAGGCGACCACCATAAGATCGGCCAATTCATCTATAATCACGATCAAATAGGGCATTTTTTCCAAGCCCTCTTCATCTTGCGCTGCTGCGGATATCTTTTGGTTATATATGTCTATATTGCGGGCACCCACTTTAGAGAGCATCTGGAAGCGCCTTTCCATCTCCCCTACTACCCAGGCCAAGGCGGCTGAGACCTTCTTTGGATCGGTCAGCACAGGGCATAAAAGATGAGGTAGATCATTAAACAAAGCCAGCTCTACCATTTTCGGATCGACCATCAAAAACTTTACCTCTTCGGGAGTAGCGTTAAAAAGCACGCTGGTGATTATGCTGTTTACGCACACGGTCTTGCCGCTGCCGGTGGTGCCGGCAATCAACAGATGGGGCATATCGGATAGATCCGTTACAATAGGCTGGCCTGATATATCCTTACCGACTGCCAGGGTAAGCTTGGAGTCAGCATGTTGAAAGTTCTGTGACTCTAATATTTCCTTTAAATATACGATAGCGCTTTTGCTGTTGGGTACTTCTACGCCTACCCGTGCTTTTCCCGGTATTGGCGCGACGATACGCACGCTATGAGCCTTCATAGCCAAGGCAATGTCATCGCCTAAATCCACGATCCGATGTACTTTTACCCCCGGGGCAGGCTCCAGCTCATATCTGGTGATAACCGGGCCAGGGCTAATCTGGGTCACCTTGACTTCCACGCCAAAATCACGCAGCGTGCCTTCAAGTATCTGCGAATTGGCCTCCAGGTCCTCTTTGATCTCTCTCTCCTCAATCGGCGGAGGCGAATTTAATAGGTCAAGGGAGGGCAATTGGTAATCACCGAAGCTCACCTTCTGGGCAACAGGCTTGGGCTCGGCCTTTTTTACCGGGGCAGGCTTTACTATTTTAATCCGCGGCCTTTCCTCCCTGAAAGGCCTTTCTGTGGCCGGGGGCTGTTCTTTTATCGGCTTACCTTGAGGCTTTGTTATCTTTATAGTCGGCCTTGTCCTCTCTCTAAACAATTGCTTTTTGCCAAAAATCGGTGATTGCCTGATGTCTTTTAAAATGAGAATGAAATGCAGCAAACCTTTTATCAGGCCCCGGAAAAATGCAAAGATCAGAAACTCCGAGGCGACAAAAGAAGAAAGGCCCGTTAACCCTAAAGCAATGATCAATGTCCCGGCACGGCCAAAATATTTAAGTAAAAATTCGGCGGCGCTAAAACCTACCAACCCGGCTCTTATAAACCGGGCATCCTTTTCTTGGGCGCCAAAAAGGCTCAGGAGTACCGGCAAAGACGCCAATAGGACTATCGTGCCCAAAAACTTGACATAGAATCTGGGCTCGGGTTTTTCCAAAAACCGTGCCGCAGCCCATATTATCGCCAAAAGACAGATGGCATAAGAGGCCCACCCGAAGGATAGAAACAACCCTTCAGCGATATAGGCGCCGATTATTCCGGTCAGATTGTTTACAGGGATATTTACTTGAGAACAACGAAAAGACGTATCGCAAGGGTCATAGGATAAAAGGCTCAGTAGAATAAAAACTGCAACCCCTAGATAGACAACTGCTTTTATTACAGTCAGTAAGGATTGTCTCATGGCAAATTTTTCCTGGATAAGCAACTTCGCTCAGAACTTATTCTTGCCCTGTCGACTTGGAAGGGTTTACCTGCTTCATGCTTAGCTTGGACCTACCCATATCATCGATACCGATAAGTTTGACTTGCACCTGCTGGTTGAGCTTTACTACATCCTCTACGTTCTTGACAAACCTATCGGAAAGTTCTGAGACATGTATCAGGCCTTCTTTGCCGGGCATAAATTCACAAAAAGCACCGAATGCGGTCACTTTTTTAATCACACCGCTGTATATCTTACCTACTTCCGGTTCGGCCGTCAGACCGGTGACCTGGTCAAGAGCATCCTGCAGGCTCTTGGAATCTTGAGCTGAGATCATCACCCGGCCATCATCTTCGATGTCAATGGTGGCGCCGGTCTGCTGAATGATCCTGCGGATCGTCTTACCGCCGGGGCCGATCAACTCGCCGATTTTACTGGTATCTATTTTTAACAACTTGATCTTAGGGGCATATTCGGAGATCTGGGTCCTGGGCTCACTAATGACCTGGGCGATCTTATCCAATATTAATAAACGTGCTTTCTTGGCTTCGTTTAAAATCTCGCTTATCAGATTGGTATCGATGCCGTTTATTTTTAGGTCGACCTGTATTGCGGTAATGCCCGTTTTAGTGCCGGCGACTTTAAAATCGGTATCGCCGTAATGGTCTTCCAGGCCCAAAATATCGGTCAAGATCGCTGCCTGATCGCTTTCTTTGACCAAGCCCATAGCGATTCCGGCAACCGGATCTTTAATCGGCACTCCGGCATCCATTAAAGCCAAGGTAGCCGCGCAAACCGTAGCCATGCTGGAAGAACCGTTTGATTCAAGGATCTCGGAAACCACGCGTACTGTATAAGGGAATTTATCCTTGGAAGGCATTACGCGTAAAAGGGCGCGCTCAGCCAAAGCCCCGTGGCCGATCTCACGTCTGCCCGGGCCTCTTATCGGCCGGATCTCTCCTACGCTAAAAGGCGGAAAGCTATAGTGGAGCATAAAGTGCTTGAACATCTCGCCTTCTAAGGCCTCTACCATCTGCTCGTCAGAACGGCTGCCCAATGTAGTCACCGAAAGGCTCTGCGTCTCTCCGCGTGTAAACAGCCCCGAACCATGAGTACGAGGCAATAAACCGGCCTTGCAATCAATGGGCCTGATCTGGTCAAATCGTCTATCACCGATACGTTTTTTCTGTTCGATGATGAGCTTCCTTACTTTTTGCTTCATTATTTCTTCCAGGGCCGATTTTACATCTTGTTCGCTGTAGCCCGATTCGTCATTGACCAGTTTCTCTATTAATTCAGCGACTATCTGGTCTTTCTTCTCCGACCTTTTGTCTTTGTCTGCGGTGCCAAAGATCTCTTCGATTCGCGTCGCGGCAGACTCCTGCACTGTTTCCAACAGCTCAGGGGCAATGGGTTTTAATTCCAATACACGGGGTATCCCTTTTAGATTTTGCTTTATCTTCTCCTGTAGATCATATTGAAGCTTTATGATCTCTTTTAAGCTTTCTTGGGCAAAATCTATGGCTTTGACGACTATATCTTCAGAGACCTCATTTGCCCCCGCTTCTATCATCACCACACCCTCTTCTGTTGCGGCGACTACCAGATCTATCTCACTTTCATCAAGCTGGGCATATGTAGGATTGATTATATACTCTTCGCCGATCTTGCCTACCCGCAGGGCCCCTATCGGGCCTTTAAAAGGAGGTTCTTGACCAAAGGGTAAATTGGCTAACATTAGCGCGCTTGAGGCACCTACCATAGCCAAGACATCGGGATCGTTCTCTCCATCGCTGGAAACGACGATTGCCATTACCTGCACTTCGTTGAACATATTTTTGACAAAGAGCGGCCTGATCGGCCGGTCGATTATCCTGGCGGTGAGTATCTCCTTCTCCGAAGGCCGGCCCTCCCTTTTGAAAAAACCACCGGGAATCTTGCCGGCGGCATAGGTCTTCTCCTGGTATTCTACAAATAGCGGAAAGAAGTCCGCGCCTTCTCTCGGTTTATCCGATATGACAGCGGTAACCAAGACCACTGTCCCGCCATATTGTACTACCACTGCTCCGTCGGCCTGTTTGGCCATCTGGCCTGTTTCAATAATCAGATTTTCCTGGCCAATTTTTAATTCTAATTTTTCTATCATCTCTTCCTTTCCAAATATTTACTTTTAAAATATTTACTTTCTTAGCTTGAGAGTCTTGATTAACTTCTCATATTCTTCTTTGTTCTCGTCCTTTAGATGGTCCAAGAGCTTGCGGCGTTGGTTTACCAGACGCAAAAGCCCCTGCCTTGAATGATGGTCTTTCTTATGCAATTTGAAATGCTCACTCAGACCGTTGATCCTCTCCGTAAGCAAGGCTACCTGTACATGGGTAGAGCCCGTATCCCGATCATGAAGCTTGTTCTCCTGGATTATTTTTTCTTTCTTGTCCTTGTTAATGCTCATTACTCGCTTCCTCCTTATATCTTAACTTACTCTGCGTAGCCTATTGGTATTATGTAGAGCGGTTGCTGCTCTTTAGATAAATCAAGCAGGTTCTTTACCTTTTCATCGTCAAATGCCCCTACGGGGACTGAAGCCAACCCCAAGGCAACTGCCTGTAAATGGACGTTTTGGGCTATATGCCCGACTTCGATATCGGCATAAAGCCTTCCTCTTGAGCCATAGCGCGAGGTCACCCTTTCGTACACCATAGCGATGACAATGCTTAAAGGGGCTTGCTCGACAAACACCTGACCCCGACAGGCCTGGGCCAAATCTGCCCTTATATCTCGCTGGCTAACCTGCCGCAACGAGTGCCCATCCGGCAGGTAGTGGAATAACCCTTCTTTATTAAGCACATACAGTTCTGACGGATAAAGCGCTCCTGCTGAAGGCACCGCGCGAAAACCCTTGTCTTTCTGCGTAATCCCTTGCGCTGACCAAAGCAACTGACTTGTCTGCTCCAAGGTAAGCTCTTGGGAACTATAGCGGCGCACCGACCTTCTTTGCTGGATTGCCTGCTCTAAAGGCACTTTCCCCTTAAGTTGTGCTTGAGGCAACTTGATTTCTTTTTCCATTCCTGAAGATTTTGGGGCAAATAGCAAAATACCCCCCACAGCCGCTACCGCTATAATACTAAGATATGACCTCATAGTAGACCTAGAGTATAGCATAAACGAAACCAAATTACAACCTTTATTTACATTGACTCATTTTTACTTTTATGTTATGATGGGGTCTCAAAATAAGGCAGCAATTACCGGTATTAAGAGGCTTAACGCCCAACATAAGGATTCCCAATGCAAGTGCAGATAATATCTATTGTTATACCTGTTTATAACGAAGAAAAAAACCTCCCCTTACTCCTCAAGGGGCTGGCCACAGTAATGGACAAAACCCAAAAAACCTATGAGATCATATTTGTCAATGACGCCAGCACTGACAAGAGCCTAGAGACCCTAAAAAAGCTAGACAGCGAGTATCCCCACTTACGCATCATTTCTTTTTCCAAGAATTGCGGGCAAAGCGCTGCTTTCGATGCCGGCTTTAAGCTCTCTCGCGGTGAGATCGTGGTCACCCTGGATGCCGATCTGCAATATGACCCCCGTGATATACCCAGGCTACTGGAAAAAATAAGATATTACGATGTGGTCTGTGGCTGGCGCAAGAACAGACGCGACCCCTGGCTTAAGCTGGTATCGACAAAAGTAGCTAATGGCTTAAGAAACAGGCTTAGCGGAGAAAACATCAAGGACACCGGTTGTTCATTGAAAGCCTTTAGAAAATGTTTTCTCTCAGAGATCAAGATGTATAAAGGCATGCATCGATTTTTGCCCACGTTATTGAAGATGCAAGGTGCCAAGGTCACCGAAATAGAAGTCAGACATCTGCCCAGAAAATACGGGCGTTCAAAATACAACATCAGAAACAGGATATTTAGGTCTTTTGCGGACCTCTTAGCCGTCATTTGGATGAAAAAACGCAATTTGAATTATAAAATGGAGGTAATCAAATGAATTCCTGGTCTCTTAACGCCTGGACCATCCTTGGCCTATTCGGACAGCTGCTCTTTTCTATACGCTTTTTGATACAGTGGATCGTCTCTGAAAAAAAGAAAGAAAGTATTATTCCCGTAACCTTCTGGTATTTCAGCATTGCCGGCAGCCTCGTACTTCTGGCCTATGCCTTTCATATAAAAAGTCTGGTATTTATTCTTGGCCAAAGCGTGGGTTCGGTCATCTATACACGCAACCTGATGTTGATCAACCGAAAAGCTAAAGTCATCGTATAATATGTCTTCTTATCTCAGGAAAAACTCTTCCGGCCAGCGGCGCATCTTAATATTGTTCCTGGTATTTTTCTCCGCCTCTATCCTTTTTTTTAACCTGGGCAAAAGAAGTTTCTGGGAGCCTGACGAAGGACGTTACGCCGAGATCTCCAGAGAAATGATTGAATCCGGAGATTGGCTTACGCCCAAGCTCAACCACATAAAGCACTTCGACAAACCCCCCATCACCTTCTGGCTTATCGGTGCGTCTTTTGTGCTCTTAGGGCAAAATGAATTCGCCGGCCATCTGCCTTTAGTATTGATCAGCTTATTAGGCGTGCTCTCTACATTTGCCTTGGGCAAATCCTTATTTAAAGAACGCGTGGGCTTTTTGTCGGGGATCATCCTGATAGCCTCATTGGGCTATCCTGTCCTCTCCAGGTTACTCTCAACCGATATCATACTCACTCTTTGTTGCCTGCTTTTCTACCTTTTCTTTATTCGAGAAAAATATCTTTTACTCTACCTTGCCTTGGCCCTGGGCTTTATGACCAAAGGGCCTGTGATATTTTTACTCACGCTTATTCCTATATTTACATATCTTATCTATATAAGAGATAAACGTACCTTTTTTAAAATGCGCCTTGGCTGGGGATTGCTTTTGGTCGCGGCCCTGGCACTTCCCTGGTATATATATCAGGTCAGCATCAATAAAGGCTTATTGCACGATTGGCTGGTGCAGCAGACCTACAATAGGGTAGTGCGTCCGATAGACGACCCTTTTTATTTCTTTATACCGGTATTGCTGGGGCTTTTCTTCCCTCAAATAGTATTCCTATTCCAGGCTTTTAAAAAATACCTCTCGCTTAAAAGAAAACCTATTGACCGGCAGCATGCCCACACCCTTTTATTATTTTTCTGGTTTCTGATACCTTTTATTTTCTTCTCCTGCATCGGCAAAAAGTTAGTGCCCTATATGCTGCCTATATTACCGGCGTTAGCTATCCTGGTAGCCCGTCTTTGGGATGAAGCCATGGAAAATGCTAAGATATTATCAGGCAGGGGTTTTAAGGTACCATTTTATATCTATGTTTTTATCTTATTCTTGCTTGCAGCGGCAATGACCGTTTTTCTGGTCATGGGATATGATTCCCAGGTCAATATCACACCTGCCCGGGCAAATATTATCTTTCTGGTCTTCATCTTCTCTTGTGCAATATGCGCCAGCATACTTGCCTTTAGGGCCAAAAACGTGCAGCGGCTTTTTTGGATTATAACCTTGAGCTCTGTGTTTTTCTTCCTTACTTCAGTGGACATTTTGCCAAAAATAGAGACCGGTACCGGCAGGTCGCTGAAAGAACTGGCCTTAAAGATCAAAGAAGACTTAAAGCCCCAAGACAAGGTTGTCAACTACCGCTGTTTTCTGACAAGCCTGCCCTTCTATATCGGCCGGCGTACGATAGTAGTAGAACGCCAACGCAATATCGCCTACGAAGAAGAACCCGCCCATTATAACGATTACCTACTCAAAGATAAGCATGATCTATATCGGCTTATGGACAAGTATAAAGTATACTGCATCACCTATACTTGGGAATTTGAGAAAATAAAGGAAGAATACCCCAAACCTCTCTATTTGTTGGGGCAGGCAAGAAAGTATGTCTTGTTTGTGAATCGAATGAGGCCCAAACTTACGCAATAGAAGCGACGTAAGTTTGTTGGCCGAATACGACCCCGCCCTTTCTTACTTCGAAGCATAACTCCGCAGCAGGAAAGGGCGGGGTTTAAGTCGTGCGCTCATTAAAATAAGAGAGCAGAGCTATAAGCCGAGTTCTGTAATCGATGGCCATCCATCTAGCCTTGCCGTTGCCGACAAGATCATTTCCCTCAGCCCCACTCAGAAATGACCCTGAGCGAAGCGAAGGGTCTTATTAGCGGTCAACCCGAAAGTCATGACGAGCGGGGTTAAGCTCGTTGCCATATAAGCATCCTTCCCTATTTGACCTTTCTCCGCGTAGAGATTGCCGCGTTTCACTTCCCAGCCATTATTTCACTTTTTGCTGGGGACCCTGAGGCCATAGGGCCGAAGGGCCTGCCATTGGTGAAAAACAGCTGTTACTCGTCTCTGTGGCTCTGATCCTATCTCACACTCTGTTAAAAGTGTGGACGATGGGCGTTACCCACTACGCTCACCCTGTGGAGCTCGGACTTTCCTCTCCCCCGAAACCGGGGCAGCGGCCATCCGCTCTACTCTCTTTTAAATAAAAATACCTAAAAAGACTTAAGGCCCGTATCGATCCTGGAATCAATAGCTTGATTGGCAAGCTTATCGGCCTCTTTGTTGTCTTCCCGGGCGATCTGCTTCGCTTCTATATTATCAAAACCGGTCTTTAAATGCAAAAATTGTTCGTAGAAAGGCTTCAGGTTAGCATTTTTGACCCTGTATTCGCCATTAAGCTGTTTTATCAAAAGCTCGCTATCGGAGTGTATGACCAGGTCTTTAAGCCCCAGTATCAAAGCCTGCTGCGTTGCATAAATAAGAGCGGTATACTCAGCGATATTATTTGTAGCCTGGCCGATATATTTGTAAAGCTGAGCCATAGGCTTATTCTCTTTATCTTTGATGACTATGCCGATCCCCGCATCTCCGGGATTGCCGCGGGCAGCACCATCGACATAAATAAACGCTTTTTTCTCACTCATCTTTTTGTTCTGGCCAATATAGAAGCCGGGCGCAAAAGTCGCAGGTTACTATTCTGTCTTTCATCTGCATCTCATTGATCACCTGGGGCGGCAGAGTCTGATGGCATCCGCCGCAGGACTCACCCACAGCCGGGACTAAGGCTAAGCCTTCTTTGGCTTTTAAAATCCTCTCATATTTGGAAAGCAAAGTCTTATCGACATTGACGCTGATCTGGCCCCTTTGCCCCTCCAGACCGGCTACTTTTTCTTCTATTTGCTTGACTTCCTGATCGATTTTTACCGTTTCTTCTTTGAGCTTTTTTTCTTCGGCGGCAAAATTTTCCTTCTCTTTTTGCACTTCCACCTTCAGCCTATCTATCACATCCATCAACTCCAATAGGCTGTCTTCCAGGGCAGATTTATCTGCCTTCAACCCTTCGATTTCCCTCTGCATGGTCACATATTCTTTATTGGTCTTTAGTTGCAATAGCTGCGCCTGATATTTCTTGATATCTTTTTCCTTGCCTTCCAGGTCTAGCTCCTTGTCTTTCCTCTTAAGCTGTGCGGCTTTAAGCTCTTCCTCTCTCTGTTTTAACCTATCGCCCTTCTGAGCAAACTCTTCTTTCAATGCCTCTTTCTCAGCCGGTTTTTTCTGCAACGTATCTTTTAGCTTATAGATCTGGCCATCGACTTCCTGCAGTTTAACCAAAATACCTATCTGCTCCTGGATATTTTCCATCAATCTCCCAATCTAGCCAAATTTTGAATTTTTACTTTTAAATTTTGAATTATACTGGTGGGCCCACTAGGATTCGAACCTAGAACCAACAGATTATGAGTCTGCTGCTCTAACCGTTGAGCTATGGGCCCAAAAGCC
>JAFGHF010000045.1 GCA_016939375.1 Candidatus Omnitrophota bacterium
CTTTATCCAAGGAATCTAAGGTGTTTAAAAACTGGGTGCCTGCTTTAGCCCGGGGGAAAAAGTAAAACTCATCGCTTAAGCACATCACGGGATAGTTCGCCGCCATATAGTCAAAATAATTTTCCGCCAGCTCAAGCATTTTTTTCGTATCGGGATACATTTATTGGCCTACGTCTACCTTGTCATCGGGCAGGCAGGGGCATTTTATCATTATCGCCTTGATATTCGAATCGGTATCGTTGACTATATCATGTTTATCCTGAGGCTCCAGGCGAAAGGCATCGCCCACTCTTACCCTATGCTCGATATCGTTTACGATTATCTTAGGCGTACCATCGACAAAATAGAAGGTCTCCTCAACCTGGTTGTGATAGTGGGGCTTTAACGATGTCCCTGGTTTGAGCACTATCACGCCCCAGTCCACCTTTGGCCCGCGGAACATATATTTGGGCCCCCAATCCCCTTGCCTGAACTGCTTGTCATATTCATTGACCTTCTCCATAAACCTACCCTCCCCAGCAGAAACGTTTTCCAAGTCGTTCGGGAAAGTGTTTTCTCCCTGAGCAGGAAAGTGTCCCCTTTTGGGGACAGTTTCCCGATTGGCTTGGGGACAGCTTCCCGATTAGGTTGGAAAACGCTTCTAGTATTTTAGTTTTATAAGGCCTTCTTTAAGATTGCGATTACGTCTTTTTCGGATACTTTCTTGGGATTATGCTTTAGCGAACCGGAAGGCATGCTCTCCTGCGCTATTTGGGCGAAGCCTTTTTCATCGACGCCTAATTCTTTTAGCCCTTTGGGAAACTTTAGCTCGGCCAAAAAATGGCGCACGCGATAAATGGCTACCTTGGCGCCGATTTTCTTCTCGGTGGAGTCCTCCACCTTTCCTCCTAAGAGAGGAGCGATATCAGCGTATTTAGAGGCTATCGTATCCAAATTATATTCCATAGCATATGGAAGAAGCAAGCCGCAGACCAATCCATGGGGCAGTCCATATCTAAGGCCCACAGGATGGGCAATGCCGTGCACCACTCCCATGCGCGCGTTGAATAAGGCTATGCCGGCTAAAAGCGCTCCGTAAGACATATCCGTGCGCGCCTGTACATTTTTACCATCTCGAAAGGCGCGGAATATGCTTCTGCCGATTAACCTGATGGCGCTTCGGCATAGACTATCAGTCAACGGATTAGCACCCAAAGAGACAAAGCTCTCGATGGCCTGGCAAAGCGCATCCATCCCCGAATAGGCAGTCAGCTCTGGCGGCAGCTCAACAGTCAATTCCGGGTCGATGATCGCCAGCTTAGCAAATAAATGCTCATCGCGGAAGCTCTTTTTTACATTTTCTTTTTTATTGATTAAAACGGCATTGGGAGTGACCTCGGCACCTGAGCCGGAAGTGGTGGGAATAGCCACAAAAGGAAGGCCGGCGGAGGTCATCTTTTTGCCGGCCATAAACGTCTCTGCCTTTTCTTTTTTGTTGGCGATACCGGCAATGGCCTTGGCTGCATCCAAGGCACTGCCCCCTCCTAAACCGATTACTACATCGCAAGATTCCTTCTTTGCCAGAGTTGCCCCCTTGTTCACCGTATCGACAGAAGGCTCAGGCTCGACTTTATCAAATACTAAAGAAGATAGGCCTGCTTTTTTCAAGCCCTCACTTACTATATCCAGTATTCCGGACTTACGCATCGCGTTTTTGCCACAGACAATAAGCGCGTTTTTGCCCAATGGGCTTACTTCCGGGCCCAGAGAGTTTAAGCTGCCCCAGCCTGTTACCAGCTTGGTAGGCAGTGAAAAACTATAGCTCTTTTTAGCAACGTTCATATCGACCTTCTTTAAGTTCATTATGCTTGCAAATTTTGACTGACCATTATATTATACTATATAACACCAAAACAAAAGAAGTAAAAAAGATGAAAAAGATAGTCTACGATGTTGTCGCCGCGTTGCTCGAAAAAAACGGCAAGGTCCTGATCTGCCGGAGGTTTGATGATGACCTCTTCGGCTCTCTATGGGAGTTTCCCGGTGGTAAGGTCGAAGAAGGTGAAGACAAAAAGGCAGCCCTGGCAAGAGAGCTAAAGGAAGAATTGGGCCTTGAAGTCGAAGCGGGTGAGTTAATCAATACCTTTGAGGATGAAATATACGCGCACTCGCCGCATCTCTATGCGCCAAAAGAAGCTCAGGTAGCCAAGGAAGGCGGGATGAAAATAACCGTATTTCTCTATAAATGTTCTATAATCGCTGGCCAACCCCGTTGCATCGAATGTCAGGACTTTAAGTGGGCCTTGCTGCAAGAGATGGAATCCCTAAAACTTGCCCCTGCCGATAAAAAAATACACACCTATTTAAGCAAAAATGCCTAAGGGACTATTTTATTAAGACCTTGCTCAAAGTAAGGCAACCTAAAACAATAATCACAATCGCTGTTATTATCTTCATCTTCTTCTCAGGTATCCTCTTTAAGGTATGTGCTGCCAAAGGTACAGAGAGCACTGCCCCAGCCATAAGCCAAGGGGCTAAAACCCAATCCACATCCGATTTTAAGAAGAAATACAATAGCACGCCCACCAGACAGGTTATGCCTTCGGCTAAAGAGGTGATTCCCACAGCGTTTTTTACCCCCACCCCGGAGAGCACCTGGCCGCCCATCACTAATGGCCCGTAGCCTCCTCCGCTCATGCCTTTATTAAATGAAGCTATTGTGCCCAGGGTAATGATCTTGCGCCAGGTAAAACGCGGGCTCCGCTTATATGTGGCCAGAATAAACACACCCATAAACAATACTATAGCCCCGATCCAGAGTTTAAGCACCCGCGCGGGCAGCTTCACAGCCAAGATTACCGCTAGAATTGTGCCTACAACCGAGAAACTAGCCAAAACAGCGGCTATTTTGGTATCCTTAGAGCGGGGGTTAAAATCGACGTTTTGTACGCTGTGGTGAAAAAAGGCAGCTGTCACACCGGAGACAAACTCTGAAAAAAGCACGGCCGGCACAACCTGCAAGGGCGCAAAACCCATCAAAAGAAGCAGGGGCGTGAGGCTAGTGCCATAGCCCATACCCAAGGTCGAATCGATAAACTCACAAATAAAAGCAAGCGGCATGATCAAAAGAATTTTTGGATCCATCTTCTCTCCTTCTTATACTAAATCAGAAAGTTTCAACCTCTCCAATCTCTTGGCCACATAATCTCTGATTTCACGAAAGACAGCGATTATTTTCTTCTCTTTTTCTAAAGGCGTATGTGCAAAAAAGTAGGTGCTTACAGATTCGGTAGGCGCCAGGGCCCCGTCCATCAGCCTGATTATCTCAGCGATATTTACTTTATCAGCCGGCATCGCCAGCCGATAGCCTCCGCTTGAGCCCCTCTTGGCCTTGAGGAAGCGGTTTTGTTTGAGCACCAAAAGCAGATGCTCTAAATATTTCTTGGGGATAGCGTATTTCTCACAGATATCCTCTATCTTGACAAGACCATGCTTCTGGTGGCGGGCGATGTAAATAAGGGCAAGCAGCGAATATTCACTTTTTGTGGTCAGCCTCATACACGCACCTCCTGTTTATCTATATTGTCTATGGATATTATAGACAATGTCTTATATTTTGTCAAGGCCTTTTAAAATTTATACTGGGGACACTTTCCCGATTAGGTTGGAAAACGTTTCTTGATTGGGTTGGAAAGCGTTTCTGGTTTTAGGGATTGATGCTGCGCTTTGTGGCGGGTTTTTGGATGGGTATTAAGGCGATGCTGACTAAGTTGATCATTTCCTGGACAAAGGCGATGTCTTTTTCGGAGAAGTTTTTATCCTTGCGTACCATATTAAGGTTGACTACGCCATATACATCACTTGAGGACTCTTTATTGAAGGGCCTGTTGAATGGCACGATCATCGAAGACTTGATATAATTTCTCTTTAATTTTCCCGATAGGCCGCTCTTATCCTCATCCTGAGGCAGGATTATCGGCTTGGAAGTGGCCGCGGCTAAGCCGGCAATACCGTCACCAAGCTTAATATTGGTCTTGTTAATCACGTCTTCATCCAGCTTGGAGGCTACCTTGATGTTGAGCATATTAGTGCCCTTCTCCAAAGTCATCACCGAGCCTGAATCGGCATCTAAAGCCAGAGTGCAGGCATTGAGCAGCGAATTGAGGATTTTCTCTTCATAGTAATGCGAGAAAAGCGGGTCCATCTGCCTGAGTTCCGGGGCCATCTCCCCCAGCCTCTTCTTGTGATAACCCGTCTGGGCCATATGAGAAAATACGTCCCTGATCATCTTATTTATAGAATAGATC
>JAFGHF010000046.1 GCA_016939375.1 Candidatus Omnitrophota bacterium
ATTATCAAGTTGGAGCCCAAAAGCACAAAGCTTGCCGCCAGGCCCATGCCTAAGCCGTTGACCACGGATGTAGATACTGCTAGAGTCGGACAAAGTCCTAAGGCCAATCCGAAGATCGGATTTTCCCTGATAATACCTTTGCTGAATTCCTGGATTAATTTTTTCATAATCTATCTCTTAAATAAAATGACAAAATCTATTTTGCGCTTAAAACTTCTCCCAGTGGAGCACTTCCTCAAGAGGCCTTTTGCTATGGGCTTTTACCTCGCCCCTGGGATATCCCAATGAAACTATACTTACTAATTTAAGTCCCTCTTTCACGCCCAATGCCTTGGCTATATCCACAGCATAGGGTTTCTTGTCGCCGGCAATCCAACAGGATACTATCCCCAGACTGGCAGCGGCAAGAAGTATGTTTTCGGTAGCGGCGCTGCCGTCCTCAAGATAATACTTGGTGTCTTTGCAAAATACGGCGATGCCTGCGGTAGCGCCGGCCAAAAATTTTCCGTGGTCGGTTATGGCAGCCAATTCCTTTATCTTATTTTTATCGGTGACGACAACAAACTCCCACGGCTCTTCCCCCCGGGCAGTAGGCGCAAGGCGCGCGGCATCGACTATTTTTTCAATCCTTTCCTTTTCAATGGGTCTATCGGAATACTCACGAACGCTCGCTCTTTTCTTAATCACTTCAAAAAAATCCATCTTTTAAATCCTTCTTTATTTCAACAAACAATTTTGCGGGTGGCTCGGGTTCCAGCCCTCGGAGCGCAGCAAAAGAAAACACGGTCAATATAAGTTTCTTCCGCTGTAATTTTGCGAGCACCGAGGGCGAACCCGAGACAGGACCCGCAAAATTAATTTTTTGTCCCGAATCTCCTGGGTTGGGTATATCTGTCGATCAAAGGCACGGCCGCATTCATCATTAAGATAGAATAACATACACCTTCGGGATACCCACCCCAAAGCCTGATGACTGAAGTAAATAGACCGCAGCCGACGCCAAAAACCCATTTTCCTTTATCGGTCAAAGGTGAAGTCACATAATCCGTAGCCATAAAGAAAGCTCCTAAGATTAAACCTCCGGCCAAAATATGCGCGATCCAGGGGCCGGCGAAATAGGCCTCGCCAAAAATCCAGCTAAATATCGCTACTGTGGCGATAAACGAAAGGGGGATGCGCCAGTTTATGTAGCCAGCGAACAGCAAGAACAATCCCCCGGCCAAAAGGGCGATAACACATACTTCGCCAATACATCCGCCGCGATTGCCTATAAGCAAATCCAGATATGAGACACCTCTAAAGTTATCGGCTAGAGGAGTCGCGCCGGTCAGCCCGTCGTAAGCATGCCGGGGTAAAATATAACTGGTCATATAAGTCGGCCAGGCCGCCAATAGAAAAGCCCTGCCCACAAGCGCCGGGTTAAAAATATTCTGTCCCAGCCCGCCAAAGGCCTGCTTGCCTATGGCGATAGCCACAAACGAGCCACAAGCAGCCAGCCATAAAGGGACATTGGGCGGAAGACAATAAGCTAAAAGCAGTCCTGTTAAGGCCGCACTTCCGTCGGAAACAGTGATCTTGGTATTGCGCAGTCTTTGAATCAGCCATTCTGTTGCGACCGCGCAAATCACAGAAACCAAGATTATCCACAGCGAAGGCAAGCCAAATATAAATATCCCGGCCAACCCCGCAGGAAGCAGAGAGGCGCTGACTATCCACATGATGCGGGCGGAATCCTCCTGGGCATAAATATGCGGCGATGTGGAGACGACCAATTTATCGCTCATCCCGTTAGAAACCCCTCCAGTCTCTGCTTAATCTCTAATAACATATGACCAACTATAACTGATGAGTTTATCTTAAACTTATGCATATTTAGATTTCTAACGGGACACATGCTCTAACACCTCTCTTGCCTTCTGGCGCACTGAATCGGTCAGGGCCTCTGAAGAAATAGTAGCGCCGGTAATGGCCTGGATATTTTTATCGCTTTTACCCGTGACCACTATCAGATCCTCGGTCTTTTTTCCTTTAAACTGGGCACAAAACCATGGTTCGGCATTTTTTTTCGTCTGTTTTTTTTCAGACGAAAAACGCTTTTTTATCGCCTGCCAAAGGGTCTCGGTAACTAAGACCTCGTCTATCTTAGCGCCTAAGCCCGGAGTTTCATTGTGCGCCAAGACCCTGATGCCAGTGATCTTACCCTTAACATCCATTCCGGCCATTGATTCAATCACGCTTGAATAACCTTGGGCCTGGGCCTTAAAAGCATAACCTAAAAGCCTTTTTTTATCCGTACTAGCGTAGGCCCTGAAATATAAGAGGTTACCGTCTAGTTTCACCGGCTGGAAATATCCGGCTCCAGGGATAACTTCTTCTAAGGCCTTTTGTTCGGCCTTCTCCTTCTGGGCCAAGATATCCGGTTTAGTCACAAGATACACCAGGCTCAGCAATGAGGCAGTGGCAAAACAAATAAGAGCCAAAATGACTATATATTTTATGTTTTCCGGTAATTTCATCTTGTCGTTCTTTTTTAAGGGACAGTTCTACGATTAGCTCCAGAACCGGTCTTAATAATATGTTTGGCTAGTTTGACTAAGCTTACGATATTGCTGTTTCCCGGACAAATATAGCTACAGGCACCGCATTCAACGCAATCCATCACATTATATTCTTCAGCCAAGTCGAACCTTCCTTTTTCTATTGCCTTGGCGATCTGTGAAGGGTTAAGCCCCATGGGACATACTTGAATACAGCGTCCACAGCGGATACAAGGATGGCTAGGCCTGGGCGCTGTCTCTTTTTTGCTGAATACGATTATACCGGAAGTACCTTTGATCACCGGCGCATCAAGCGAATATTGGGCTATACCCATCATCGGGCCGCCTAAAATGATCTTTGCCGGCTCCTCGGTCAGACCACCACAAAACTCTATTATATCCCCTATTTTAGTGCCTATTCTCACTAAAAGATTAGCCGGGTTTTTGACAATCGTACCAGCGATAGTGATAACCCTCTCATACAATGGCTTATTCATATAAACTGCTTCATAAATAGCCAGGCATGTAGCCACATTATTGACTACCACGCCCACGTCAAAAGGAAGCCCTCCCGGAGGCACCTCGCGGCCCAGAATAGTTTTAATCATCTGTTTTTCGGCGCCTTGAGGGTAAAATGATTTTAATGACACGGCCTTGATCGACTTTCCGTCGACCAATTCCTTATATATACGTATAACGTCGGGCTTATTGTCTTCAATAGCTACTATCCCTGAAGTCACGCCCAGCGTTTTCATCACTATTTTCATACCCCCTAATATTTCTTGGGGTCTTTCCAGCATCAATCTATGGTCGGCGGTCAAATATGGCTCGCACTCGGCAGCGTTTAGAATAAAGGTGTCTATTTTTTTCTCTTGCGGGGGATTGAGCTTTACATGCGCAGGGAAGGCCGCCCCTCCTAAACCTACGATCCCACAATTGCGCACAATCCTCCTGATGGCATCCGCGGAAAGAAAATCAGGGCTTTCTCTTTCCTTAATAGCAGCATCCGGGGAATCTTGCCCATCCGAGGAGATGACTATAGCCTGATATTCACCCAATACAGGATGCGGTCTTTTTTCAATCGCCTTTACTTCTCCGCAAACCGAAGCGTGAATCGGTGCGGATATATATTTCTCGCTATCCGCGATTAGTTGTCCTGTTTTTACCTTGTCCTTGAGCGATACTTTCGCCTGGCAAGGGGCACCGGTATGCTGCAGAAGGGGGAGTACTACCTCTGCGGGCAGACTCATCTTCTGTATAGACCTACCTTGAGTATGTTCCTTAAAATGGGAAGGAGAATATTTTGTTTTAGACATCAGCTTTTTTATCTATCTTAAAAATTATTGCGCACAGGCCTACAAGAAATAAAACTATGCCCACAGATA
>JAFGHF010000047.1 GCA_016939375.1 Candidatus Omnitrophota bacterium
CCTGTTTCGGCTACAGTTGTTTCAGCACCAGCGGCATAAGCATTCTTTCCAAAGAAAAATCCTGCCATTAACGATGCAGTGAACACTGACTTCAGTAGAGGCATTACCTTTCTGGCATTGCCCTTGAAGCACTCTAGTTTCTTTGTATTTGTCTTGCGAGAGCCGTTGTAGACACGCAGCCAAACTCTGGCCATCTCATCTAAGGTCTTGGGAATCTCTCTACCCTTGAGCCCCTGGACAACGTAGATTGTGGCAACAGCCAGGGCAAATCTGTCGTTATTGGTAAGCATATTTGCCATTCTTGTGCTACTCATATCGGTTAGCTCATCATATGAGCAGCCGCTGATGTCCTCAAATAAGCTGCGGATGCGCTGATCATTTTTGACGCTATGGTGTCTGAGAGCGCCTTTGGCAGTGCTGGGACGCACATGGCCTAGGCCACGCTCATCGCCCTTGCCCATAGGCTTTCTATACAACATGTGGAAAGACTCGTGGTTTACTATCACTGCCACGAATTTAATTAGGTCATCGCGCCACTGGCTTGTCCTGTTGGCATACATCCTCTCAATAATGCTCTCCAGCATTATCTCTACTGCATTTACTCTTCCTTCATAAGGGGTCTTTCTCTCTATCTTGATCTCTCTAAGGAAAACGGCTTCTGTGGAAGTCTTTCCTGCATAAGCCTCTGCTGGCAATACGCCTAAAAGCGCTAAAGGAATGAGTATTAACGATAGGACCTTATAGCCGAATTTTTTCATTAATTTTCCGATGCGCTCTACCTTGTTGCGCAGGCCATTGCGATATGATAACATCCTCGCTTTATAACCTCTTAGCTCCTGCATCAGATAGGATGTTTCATCAGGGGTATGACCTTGCGTCTTAATCATATGCTTAAGATTGTGAATCTCCCTGACCATATATATGGTTGCATTGTCGCAAAGTTCAAGCTCATATTTATATTCTCTGAGCCTCTTGCGCAAGAACTCCGGTATGCTCAAGGTCACGTAATCGGGAAGGGTGTTTTCGACGTGCTTGACGATGATCTCGCCTTCTGGAGTTACCAGTATCGAGATCTCGCCATAGTTAATGATGGCTTTTACTACTTCTTGTTCTTTTTCTCTATTGTAGTCGTCGGGATGTCCCTCTAAAGCAAAACTATCATGGGAGATTCCGTTAAATGCGGCTTCCTGATGGATTACTACGATGATTTTCTTGGCTGGGGTATTTAAGTCGACAGAGATGACATTGGTGTGATATTTTCTCTCAAACTCTCTGATTCTATTTAAGAATTCGATGATTCTTTTTTCCTGGCGGAAGCCCATTATTGGAGGAGCGCGGGCAACAGTGGTGCTAAGTAATGTATCAGCTGCCTTGTGATAACCGAGTTCTCTCAAAACGTCTATAACAATCTTCTTCTGCGCCGTCATTTGCCAGTCTTCGGGAAGAGCCAAGAGCACCTGTTCAAACTCTTTGACGATATTATTGAGTTCTTTGTCCGCCTGCGTGGAGAGCTTCTCACTTGTACAAGCGATGTCATGGGAAGTTCCTTGTGTTTTTTCTTCTCCTTCAAGCACTTTTTTCACTGCCGCTAAAAATTCCTTTTGCTTATCCTGAGGCTCAACTATGAATTGTATCTTTATTCCCTCTTCTAGGCCCAACCCCAAAATACTGATAATATTATCGATCCTGTCAGTCCCTTCAGGATGTTTAATATATACTTCTACGCCGGTCTCTTTGATAATCTCGATCAACTTCCCGGCAGGCAACACATGTAAACCACCTTCGGGCACAATAAATGTTCCTTCTTGGTCTTGCGATAACTTCTCTTCTATTCGTTTATAACTTTCTTTTACTTTCTCTAAAGCCGCATCATTAAATGCTTCTGTTGAATAAGTCTTTAACTGCTGGATATCTTCTTCTTTTACGTTGCGTATAAACTCTTTTATTTTGGGAACATAAGGAGAGGCCATGCTCAAGGTTAAAATAGTGGCCAAGCTAGGCACATGCATTGCCATAAAATCGATAAATGCCTCATCGTGGGCCTTCTCGCCACATACGCTTAAATCTACTTGCTTTTTCAGAGAAGATTTGTTGAATTCACTTACCGCCCTGGCTATAGTATTTACTCTATCCAAGAACTGGGCCCATAGCTTTTCATAATAACGATTGGCATCGGGATCCTGCCTGCTTACATCGAATATGGAGCCGATAAGGTCATTTGTGCCGATGCTTAAAAAGTCAAACTTCTCGATTAAATAGTCTATAATATCAACAGCACCTGTAGTCTCAACCATTGCACCGATTTTAAATAATTCTTTCAGGTCTTTATTACTTATGTTCCATTCTTTTTTGAAGCTCTCTTTAATTGGGTCTAAAATCTCGAAGAACCTATCGACATCATCGCGGGAAGAAATCATGGGTACCATCAAACGTAGATTTTTGTTCTTGCTAAGCTTTAATGCGATCAGAAATGCCTCTAAGAAGTCCCCTAATAATGGCTTGCCTTCATGGAAGTAGTAATGGATACCAAAATAGTTGCTTATCGGTGCGGCAGCCATAAGCTTGTCTCCCTCTCTATCGAATATACGTATTACCACCGGTAATTCCGTGGCAGAAGCAACCTTGAGAAACCATGTTTTAAGCTCTTCTTTGGACGGAACCTTTTCTTCGTACAGACCTGCTGTACGCACTAGGCCTATGCCTTCAGCTCCGTTCTTTATAGCCGAAGTTATATCTGATGGAGTATCGGCGTTTGCGTAAATCCTTATGGGGTATTGCCCGAATAACCTGACTTCGAGACGGCTTCCTTCTTTAAACGCCCCTTTAAGTTCTTCGTATCTTTTGATGCTCTCATCTATTTCCTGCATTTTAATTTCATTAGGATTTAAATAAACCGCATTTGCATTACTATCGACGGCAATTACATCACCGGACTCGACCAATCTATATATACCCCTTGCGCCTATTACTGCGGGTATTCCTTTATTTGTGAAGATTATATAACAGTGGACGGTAGCTGCGCCCTTCTCAAATACCACGCCTTTGACATTATATTCAGATTGGATTTTGACGGTATCATAGAAAGAGAGATTGTCTTCTGCGACTAAGATGACCTCTTCCTGCGAACGCTCTCTTTCTCTCTCCAGCATAGGTTCAAGAGATTCGACCAACTCAAAGAGAGCTTTTTTCTGAGAAGAAGATAATCTACGATGTTTAATGATATATTTGAATACTAAATAAGCGGATGAGAGTTCCCGAGTGGTTATCATCCCCTCTATGTAGCGATTAAACTTATCCCAGTCAAATTCAGTATATTTGTTTTCTATTGCCCGTACTTTTTCATTAAATATAAATATCTCTTCATTTTTCTCTACCTTTCTTCTCAAACGATGAGGAAGAAGTTCTTCAATAAGGAGGATCTTCATTCTCTCTAGCTCATCGCCCATATCTTGCATTTTAGGCTCGGACATCGCCTTAAATTCTTTGATACGGCTTTCAAATACTTCCATAATACTAGCGATTGCTGATTTCCCGCTGTTAACTTCTTGTTCTGCTTCATGCAAGACGACCTCTAGTATACTATTCATAAAGGTAATACGCTCATTTGCTTCTTCAGAGCCAATATTATTGGTATAATTCTGGTATTTATCCTTTAATTTCTGTTCCGCTTCCTTCAAGCGCTCACCTTCCAAAGATACATCTTCTGTATGGTGGTCTATAAATATATTGATGATTTCTTTTCTAATAGTTTTCCATAATAGGTCGGGGAATGCCTTATTTAGAGTATCTACGGTATGGAGAAGCGCATATTCTAAATTAGTATTTTCTCTTTCTATTATACGAGCCGCCATCTTCTTTATAGTGCACAAAATAGTATACAGGTGGTCGAAAGAAGAGACCTCTGAATCAAATAATTCTTCTAATCTCCTTTTCTCTTCTACGCTTTCAGCTGCATTCAAATGTTCCCTTACAACGTCTTTAAGGAGCACTTTCTTGATCATCAAAGCTTTTCCGATCACAATGCCTAACTTATTACCCAGCTGGGATTTTAACTGTACATTATCCTTGTCGGTAATATTCTGTTCGTCGGATGCGGCCAGCTGTTTTCTGCCTAAGGCATTTTCTAAAATGATAACAAAATCATGATGAAGTCCTGCTCCTACTTCCAGGACTTCATGGAAATGTATTCTGGATAAGGTCTTTTGTCCAAGATAAGATTCTTCTATATAGAGGATATTATCAAGGATATAAGCGCCAAAGGTAAATCTCTTTGAAGCTTGGCCTTGAATAATTACTACTTTTTCCGGTTGAGGTGGAGCTTTATTCAAAAGGCCTGACTTTACTAAGGCATCGAGATAAGGGTTATTTTCTTCTTGGACCTTTAATAATTCTTTGTTTATATTATCATCTTCATAAGTCTCACCACGATCTATATGCTGCCTAATCCTCTCTCTGATCTGCTCCTCAGTAAGTCCTACGCCTGTGCATCCTCTAGGGGTTCCCGGGATACGCTTGCCACTAGGCAGAGGCTCTTCTGTCACTTTGGCCACGATGGTGCGTTTGCCTAATAATCTGGCTAAGTAAATCCTGCGGTTTCCGCTCTCTACTCTATAATCGAAGGTGCCGGGAATCTTGATTAATGTTATATTGGAGAGTATCTCATCTACAGGAACACCGTTCTTTAAGGATTCGATGAGATTCCATACGCGCTCTGGATCGATTGACTCACGATTATATTTGATATTCTCGAGTCTTACGGTCTGGATAGTCTTTTTGTGACCTCTACCAAAGCCCTTGGGAACAAAGCCTGAGTGGTCGATCTCATCAAGAGGCAACCTGATTTCTTTGACGCCATTATATATAAGGTTAGCGACCTTGATCTCTGCTACATCGATATTGTGCTTTTCTTTCTTTTCCTTCTGATAGTGTAATTTGGCGTTATGGATTAGCTTGGTCAGATATTCGTCTTGATAGCCGAATAGCTTTCTCTGCCATGTACGCAGCCATGAAGCTATATCTCCACCTCTTGATTTTACCCATTTATCTCTTCCGATATCTTGCGCTATGCCATGTATAATCTCTTCTGAATCTTCCGGATGAATATCTAAATATGCACGAACGATCTCACGGAAGAGTGCTGAAGGATTATTCTTAATATATTCGGAAAGGGCTATGACCTTCGCAGCACCTAAGCCTAAAATTCCTTCCGCGGTACCTTCAAAGTGTAAAATAGGAATGTGCTTCTGATTCACTAAATACCAATTGAATATCTTCTTGGCAGCAGGATGCTGGATAACAACAAAGTTGATCTCGCTTAGAAGCGCGGCCAGTTCCAGCGGAGGGGCACGGGTGCCATGGATTACTACTGTCTCAACTCCAAGGTCAGCACTCTTAGTATCCACAACCCTCAATATTAAGGTATCTTTTCTCTTGTTATATTCATAGCCGACCAACATCAGATCTTTGTTTAAGCTGATGAATCCGGCAAAATCGTTGTCGTCTTTCTTATTACTTGTTAGGCCTAGAATTTTCTCGACTTCTTCTGAGCTTACTATGTTAATCAATCTCATATCTGCAGGTTGCTTTTTCGGTAATGAACCCAATGTGGGGCTAGCGTCGCTATTAAATACATCCACGCTATATGCCTTAAGTGCCTTCTTGATGATACCAGCAAAGGTATATACTTCTTTGTCCTTTAAGGCCTCTAATGTTAGGTGGATGAGCTTTTCGGCATCCAGCACAGCCCCTTTATTCTTTATGGCGTTATAAATAAACCCTAACTGTACCCTGGCGGCTTCGTGACGTTCTTCGGCCACAGAGCTATCTGCGTACTTTTTCATTACTTCTTTATAATCAAGGCGGTGCATGACTTGTTGTACGTCTTCAGCAGTATAGCCCAGTTTAAAGAGTACTGACATCGCGGCCATATCAGCCAGGAATTCCTCAATTGAGAGCATTTCTCTAGTAGGAAGGATTATTGCGTTCGCGGTAGTCATTCTGTTGACTATATTGTGCATTACCTCATGAGCTAAAACATGAATAAACTCTACCTTATCCAGGTTTAATACAAACTTGAGGGCAAACTTATAGTCGGCATTGGCTTCCTCGCACAACTCTCCAAACGCAGCATTGATCTTTCTATTATTCTTATATAGCTCAGTACTGGCCATTATTTTATATACAACATTTAATACGTCCTTATTATCAAGTAACTTTAAGCTATCTTGGAGGATCGCAAATACTGCTATCAGGCTACGGCGCAAGAAATTTAATATCTGGACATCATCCCAGCAACCAGCAATAATCATGCTCTCCGGTATTCTGTTTATGGTATTTAATGCTGCTTTATAACCTAAAGCTCTTTTAACCATTAATTCTGCACGCGGGGTCATATTGATCAGATTAATGATCCTTTCGGCCCAGTGTCTTATCGCTCTATCTTCAAACTTATCGTTCTTAATGCTGGTAAATGCGCCTTTGAAAGGTCTTAAGTGCAGCGTTACCTTATAGCTTACGCTGGCGATGTCATAAAGCATCTGACAGATAATGTCTTTCTCTAATGCCGATATCTTATCTGAGAAGATGCCTCCAACAAGCTTTAGTATGTCGTCTAAAGATACGTTTATGCTGCCTGCGCTGATTCCGCTGCTGAAGAGGCCCCTAGGCTCAAATATTGTATCGATGCTATCTTTATTATCTGCTTTTCTCTGGCCTAATACGTTATCCAGTCTCTCGATAGCCTCAAAGAATACCTCTTTATGGGCTAGGCCTTTTACTTTATCTGAAGTCATGATGCCTCTTAAAGCAGCAACGGCTCGGCCGTGAGACATGCCCATTCTATTGATGAATGCTTCATATTTATCGGCGACTATCAGATAAGCACACCTTCTGGCAAAATCTTCGGATACTTTATTGAATTCGCTTCTAAATGTGCCCTCTAGGACATGGTGGAATCTGACCAGGTCTATTAACTCTTTAGGCAAGTCAAACTGATTTAATGTCTCGAAGCTCCAATATGTATGAGAATCCCAGAACTTCCTCATGCTATCATATTGGACGTCAAAAGGTCTCTGGGTAATCGGATTGACTACTTTCTGCAGCGCCTGAATGATCCAATACCTTGTTTCCTCGCTGATGTGGTTCTTGGCTGTCTGCGGCACAAAGGTCAGAAGGTGCAGATAATCGGCAATGGAAATATGCCCTCTTCTTACGGCCAACATGATAAAGTTTCTTATCTGCTCTTCCCTGGTATTGCCAAATATAACATTGGAGCCAACGCCGATTAATCTCTCTGCCTCTTTTTCTTTCTTCTCTATATATTCGGGGTTTACTCTCTTCAGCTCAGCGATGATATCTATATGGGCCTCCATCTCATCTACGGCCTTAGAATTGATGGAGAATAGCGCCATAACGGCTTTAATTTCATCGTAGGCAGACTTGTTGGAAAGGTACACTATCCAAGCGATAAAATCATCAAGCATGGGCCCTGTTTTACCAAGGTCATGTATAAGGCCGGAAGCATGAAGAAGCGTGTCGGAAGGAACTAATATTCTAATAAGCTCTTCTACATTTTCAGAGTATCTATAGTGGTTATCGGCTGAGCCCTGGCCAGCGACATCGAGAGAAGCCAATTTTCCAGAAAAGCAGTCAATAGCATTATCAGGGAACTTGATATTGCTATCTTCCAATAATATGTGTCTGATCCTGTTGACAATATACTGCTTGCGGCTTAAGAAGTGTCTGTAGGTATCGGGGGCACGGATCGGAGCCGTCTTTCTTAAGGCCAAAGTCCTTACGGCCCTATGAATAAGGTAGGAGATTAGTAAGATCGCGGCTAAGGCTATTAGTGCGTTGGCATCTACCTGGATTATACCCGCTAAGGTTTTAGCGGCAATCGAGCTAATAGGCTTTGTGGTTGCCGCAAATGCATTTGAAGAGCCAAAGATGCTCAACAATGTACCAATGCCAATAATAGGCAGGATGGCATTAGTCTTTCTGGTTATTACACTTACAGGCTTTCTTAAGGTACCGGTAACGCCGGCATCAACGAACATGCCGTTTTCGATACCCATTTTCTGAGCAGCCTGGGCTATCTCATAAGCGCTGGGTCCAACTACTCCTAGGAGCCATTTGGAAGAAGTTACTACAACCAGCTTTCCTTCTCTATTGATACCGATAACCGCCTTGGCGCCTCTTGTGCTCCATCTCTGGGCCAGTTCGGTGATTGCGCCATTGTGAATAGCCATCGGCCCGGCCTGAAGCGCATCTTCGATATCTGCCTTGGTCAAGCCAGCCTGGGCCAAGGTCTTATCAAGGCTATTTACTTCTTTTTCGCCTTCTTTTACTCTTACAACGCGTAAAACCGCATATCGGCCGTCTTTGGTCTTCAAAAAGACAGCGCCTGCGGCTCTGTAGCCTATGCTGTTGAAGCTGTTTATTTGTTTGCCATTGATGACCAGCCAACCGGAGGCTACTCTCTGGTCCTTGTTATTAGTAAATAAATAATTGCCGTTAGCAATGACGGTTCCCTGGATATCGCTTGCGGTCTGCTCGATATTGATCTCGTTGGCGCTTAGATCCAGCGTCTCTGACTTTATAATAAAGGTATTGGTATCATAGAAGAATCCTAGTATAGCGTATACAAATGCTGCGGTCACAAAACCTTTTACGGCTGTTGCATGAGGCGGTAAGCGCGGAGCTCTTACCTTACCAAGATAATCTCTTAAATAATGCCAGCCGCCGGCAGATATTATGCCTATTGCCGTTAGAAGAGGCAATTTCTCAAGGATTTTATGCAATAGAGAAGCATCTGCGGCCTGCTGCGCAATGGTGCCCGCTTGGGCGTTCATCGGCGCTACAAAGAAGAAGGCAGAGAGAGCCCCTATAATAAGGAGGGCTTTCGCTAGGGATCTCTCCCTGCCCCATAGGTTCAGTTTATTCCACGCTTCCGTTATGAAGCGCGAAGGTTGGGATATTCTTTGCTCTATTGAGTGTCTCGCGAATACCTTTCGCGATCTCGCTAGGAAGTTGAACAAACCGCCCACCTTCATAGCTTTCGACCATACCATCTTGGTAAACTCGCAGATTCCTTGTCCTGCCTCCAATATTGAGGCAAACAAAGCGATATTCTGGAGCTTCGATAATATGCTCGAATACCATCTTTCTAACTTCAGCCCGTGACATTCGAACCATCCCCTTTCTTTCCTATATTTATTAATTTTCTGCAATAAAATTGCAATGGCGGCGCCCACTCTGCTACTTAAACCGAGGCGGCGGTGGTCAGTAGCATCGTTGTCGCTTTGGGCAGCGGTGCTGCTTAGGCCAGCGCCACCATTAGCAATCCTTCTGTTTTTCCACAATTTATATGCCAAAACACCGGCCATAGCCACTATGGCGGTGATGATAATAGGTAAAGCGGCGGTAGGTAAGCTGGCTAACGAGGCGGCGTTATAACCAGCTATGATGCCTTTGCCGCCGCCAATAATCTCTGCCGAAGCTGTAGGAATATTACCTAACAAGATAAACAATACTATATTTAGGCCAATAAAATCTCTTAACACCTTGGCAAGCTTAGAGATAATTGATTTTCCATTATTCGCATTGACGTATAGAGGTTTTAGCTCAGCTAACTTATATTCAAGTTTTTCTAGCTTAATCTGGAGCTTTTCAGGAACATTTAAAGTCTGGGTTAATGTTAATTCGTTATATAGCCCTTCTCTTATTTGCCTCTTAAAGAAGTCTTCTCGTTCTCTTTCTTTTCTTTCTCTTTCCTTATCTTCTTTTCTCTTTTGCTCTCTATTATGAATTTCTTCTAAAGCCCTATAAATGTCATCTAGTCCTTTTACTGTTCTTTTATCTTTGGATTCCCAAATATAAGAAAAGTCAGCGGGCAATAGCCCTATGTTTGCCAAGAAGGTAATGTCCTCGGTCTTAAAGCGCTTACTAATAAAATCGCTGCCAGTCGAACAAAATTCAAAGACATAAGTATAAAGATAAGCCAAAGTCTCATTATACAGATAGTCTTTTGGATTATTGACATCCTCATTTACCGCACTTTGTTTGCCTAATCTTAATAGGTCCTTGCGATCTCTGAAATAATCACGGATCTCATTTAGAATCCTTACCTTTTCTCTATCTTCTGCTGATATTTCATCTTTGCGCCCAGATTTCTCTAAATTCAATATGTTAGTCTCGGCCATGAGCAACTGGTCGAATATATGGTGGATGATTTCATGCATTATAGTTGTTATTCCCATTGCACAACCGAACGGTTTCTGGATTATATCGTATCTTTGGTTATATCGGGCAAGGAAATATTTCAAATCACCACAACCTTGTTCACATAGTGAGTGGACACCTACTAAACTCAACCCTTCGGTGAATTGCAATAAATAACGTAATATAGGATCATTGAGGAACATACTTTTAAGGCGCTGGATTTCGCTTGGCAGAACAACGCTCGTGTTTAAGCACTGGCCTTCAAACCAGATTGAATGTGTGGAATCAATTCTATGAACACTGCCAGGATTTTGGCTATTGAATTCGCTTGCCTTCTTTATAATCATCTTTGCGTCTTCTGAAGAAAGAGGTAGATCAAAGAAAGAAGCTTCAGCAGAGGTGATTTTTCTGCCTCTACTAGTAGCAACACCTACAACTTTGTCGCCCTCAAAGAAAATAATATGTTCCGGATTGAAGATATAAGTCACTATCCAAACCTTGGTGTCATGCCATTTTACCTCTACAATTTCCTTAATCGGCTGGGTATATATACGTCTTTTTATTGTTTCCTGAAGCACGGGGTTGCTGTCTTGCTTTTGAGCCTTATCATTTGGCTTAAATAAGGCCTCAATCGCCTCAGATATTGGATCATTGCGGGTATAAGCTGAGCTAAGCATAAGCATAGGAACTGCAGCAATGCCAGATATCCTAGAGATGGCATCTATGCCATATATGCCTTTGGCCAATAAAATACCCATAGCCACAATGGGTAGATAGGCTACCGCCATTGTATAAACTATGGGTCTGTTTATTAGATTATTTAAGGAATTATATAGGCGAGACAGGACAGTTTTGCCCTGTTGGTAGACATACGAAATCCGTTGAGCTAATTTAACGGGGTTAGACTCTTCCTGTTGAGCTAATCGGTGATCAGTCTCATCTGGAGGACCACGTTTCTTGTGGCCAAGCCATTCCCGTTTAGCCTTACGGATATCTTCTACTATATTTAGGAGTCTTCTTAATAGACTTAGGCCGTATGGGCCTTCGTCTGCCAACGCTTCCGCTGTACCTCTTCCGCTACCTTTGCCATTTCCCTTCTTCTCAGGCACAAAAGCGTTGCCTGGAGCGACCTCCTTAGGCAGGCCTTTAGAGGTTGGTCTTGCGGATCTGTTTCCTAAAGTTGCAAGACTTCTTACAACTTTTGCTACATTCCACCCGATTATAGCT
This sequence comes from Candidatus Omnitrophota bacterium, assembly GCA_016939375.1. Taxonomy (GTDB): domain Bacteria; phylum Omnitrophota; class Gorgyraeia; order JAFGHF01; family JAFGHF01; genus JAFGHF01. The sequence continues at coordinate 11,446 of JAFGHF010000047.1, forward strand.
ATTCCGGCAATCACTAATGCCGCTAACACTAGCTGCGGTAAGCTCTTAGCTACTACCATCAGCAGTAGCATGGATGAGCCAAGCTCATAGAGCTTAGTGCCATCCTTATGGGCAGAATTCTTCCCTAATTCTTTCGGCGCTTTGAACTGATTTAGGCTCTTCCGCACCACGCCGAAAAGCGCCTTAGCGCGGTTGAGCAGTCTTGTGGCAGTTGGCCCTCTAGCGAACCTGTTGGATTCGCCAGAATGTGAACCTGGTTTATTAAAGTTTACTTCATTTGCATCTCTATCATTGGGCAATTTGGTATTTTTGACTATAGCTATCTGTCCTACAGGCTGATTTTGCTGATTTTCATCCGTATTTTCTTCCTCTGTAGCCGGTAGGGCCTTTCTTTCAGTGCCTTGGTGGTCATCTTGAGGCTCTTTATCCTTATCCTGAGGCTGCTGGGCAGGCTTCTTCTCATGCTCGACCTGGCCGCCAGTTGCGGTATCCTTGCCTTCCTCTTTGCCTACTTGACCCTCAAAGCCTAAATCGGCAAGGAGCCTGCCCTTGCTGAAGCCGCTATCCTGGCTTTCAGACTGCTGTTTTAGCTTGGCAATATCAATCTTGGGCTCTTCTTTTACGCCTCCCTGGCTGTCACCACCTGCCAGTTCTGAACCACCACGAAGGCCAACTGCGCCTTCCTGGCCAATGTCTGTGTTTTGCCCACCATCCATGCTACCTTGGCCTTTATCCAGGCTTCTGGCATAGCTTCTACCACCATATCTCTGGCCATCTTTCTCAACATGGACAACAAAAGGTATATTATCATTATTGTTAATATTATTTATAAATTCGTCTCTATAGCCTGTAAAGGTTGCGTTGCCTTGAGCTTTCTGGTCAAATGTATAAAGGGTAGCCTGGAGATTATTAAATATATCTATCCTTTGACGACCACCATTGATTTCAAACTGGGCTAATACCTTGGTTCTATCATCCAAAGTGCCATAAACCCATTTTTCCATGTTTTCTTTAGGGGTAAGAATCGTTGTTTTAACTTCTTCGCTGGTGGTAAGGCTTGCTACAGGTTCTGCAATGGAGGTTTTCTGCTCCAGCCTGGTTTTGGCTTTGCTACGGATTTGA
>JAFGHF010000048.1 GCA_016939375.1 Candidatus Omnitrophota bacterium
ATATAAACCTGGCCAATTCGGATGCCGTCAAACCAGAGCAAATAACAATGATTGAAGACAGGGAGTTTATACCTCGCAGCACACTCCATATGCCCGGAGGGCCTAAAGTCTTAAGAAAAGCTGTCAACGGCATGGCCGATGCTTTACTTAATGCTTTGCAGACAACCTCCTACAGCCTTGACGACCTTGACCTAATCATACCGCACCAGGCCAACAGAAGGATTACCTATGGGCTAATCGAGCGTCTAGGTGTGCCCGAAGAAAAGGTATGCAGAATTATCGATCTCATTGGAAACACCTCAGGGGCTTCCGTGGCCATAAGCCTGGACATGGTCATACGCGGCGAACTAGGCCAGGCGAAGATAAAAAGAGGAGATAAAGTAGGCCTTACCGCAATAGGCGGTGGTTATAGTGTAGGGGCAATGATCTTTGAATATTAAGCAGATACAACTCGTTTTAATAATCGGGCTTGCATTTGTTTGTGGGTGCTCTAGGGAGCCTTTAGTCAAGTCCGCGCGACCATGCTTGGGAACAATCGTAGAAATCACTGTCGCTGATAAAGAAAAGCCGCGCCGGATCGTAAATGAAACAATCAGCAAGGCCTTTGCGGAAATGACAAGAGTAGAAGAGCTCTTAAGTAAGTTTAATCCGGATAGCGACATCAGCAAAATCAATGCTTGGGCCCAAAAATATCCGGTCAAAGTAAATCCTGAGACTATATACTTACTTGGGCAGGCAAAACGGTTTTCTCAGCTTACGGACGGGGCTTTTGACATTACCGTTGAGCCGCTTTTGGAACTCTGGGGATATTGCGCAAGAGATAAAGGGCGCATCCCCCCAAAAAAACAAATTGAGGAAACCTTAAATATTACCGGCTATAAAAAGATAGCAATATCTCAAGAAGATAACACAGTATTGTTGCCCCACCAAGATATGAGCATCGCTTTAGGAGGTATTGCCAAAGGCTATGCAGTTGATAAAGCAATAGAGATATTAAAAGGGGAAGGCATCAAAAACGCCCTGGTGAATGCTGGAGGCGACATTTATGCTCTGGGCAAACGCAGTAAAACAAGAAAATGGCGGGTGGCCGTACAACATCCCAGAAAAGCTGACGCTATACTAACCGTGCTGGAAGTAGAAGATGAGGCAATCGCTACATCCGGAGATTACCAAAGGTTCTTTGAGGTAAATGGCAATAGATATAGCCATATTATCGACCCCAAAACTGGCTATCCTTGTGAAAATGTACCCGCGAGTGTGACAATTTTGGCCAAAGACTGTTTAAGCGCAGACACCCTGGCCACTTCGATATTCGTCTTGGGCCCTCAAAAAGGCCTGAATTTAGTAGAGGAGTTAAACAACACTGAGGCGTTGATAGTCAGCGCTGAAAAGCAAGAACTTGATATTTTGCTTTCAAAAGGCTTAGAAGGAAGGCTTTCAATCCAACGATGAATCAAATTTTAAAAAAAGAGAAGCTAGCCGAAAACATAAAAAAGATAACGATAGAAGCCCCGGAGATAGCAGCCAAAGCCCAAGCAGGACAATTTGTCAGCTTAATAGTCGATAAAAAAGGGGAAAGGATACCCCTGACAATAGTGGAAAGCGATAGGCAAAAGGGCACGATCACATTGATTTTTTTAGAGGTAGGCAAGACTACATTCAAGCTGGGGAAATTAGAAAAAGGAGATAACATCGTCAGCCTGTTAGGACCGTTAGGCAAGCCGACCCATATTGATAGACTGGGGACTGTTGTCACTGTAGGTGGCGGCGTGGGGATAGCAGAGGTCTTTCCGGTAACCAGGGCTTTTAAAGAGGCGCACAATGATGTTATTTCAATCATCGGGGCCAGAAGCAAGAACTTGCTGATCCTAGAAGAGCCACTAAGGCAAGTGAGCGATAAGCTTTTTGTCACTACTGATGACGGCTCATATGGGCAAAAGGGGTTTGTAAGCGATGTCTTGAAAGAACTGCTTGAGCGCCAAACTAAGATCGACTTAGTATACGCGGTCGGCCCTGTGCCGATGATGCGAGTGGTCTGTGAAGTAACGCGGCCCTACAAAATCAAAACGTTAGTAAGTTTGAATCCGATCATGGTCGACGCTACGGGGATGTGCGGTTCCTGCAGAGTAAACGTTGGCGGCGAAACAAAATTTGGCTGTGTTGACGGACCAGAATTCGACGGGCATCTAGTCGATTTTGTTGAGTTACAAAAAAGACTTGGACAATTTTGCAGACAAGAGGAAAGTTCTAGGGAGTGCTGTAGGAAAAAATGAAGCAAGAGCGGCCGCAAGCGGCAAAACAGGACCCTAAAGAGCGTATTAAAAACTTCGATTCTGTCAGTCTGGGCCTCAGCGAAGAGCAGGCCCAGGCAGAGGCTAAGAGATGCCTACAGTGCAAGAAGCCTTTATGCGTAAAGGGTTGTCCGGTTGAAGTCGACATCCCTGCCTTTGTCAAATTGATTGCTGACGGCAAGTTTGGCCAAGCCGCTGAAAAGATAAAAGAAAAAAACAATCTGCCGATTATCTGCGGCAGGGTTTGTCCCCAAGAAACTCAATGTGAGGTTGAGTGCGTACTGAAAAATAAAGCCGCCCCTATTGCTATCGGGGCTCTGGAACGTTTCTGTTCTGAATGGCAATTAAACCTGCAGAAGCACAGCAAACCAAAAACAAATGTGACAGAAGGGGGAAATAAAGTCAAACTTGCCGTAGTAGGTTCAGGGCCAGCGGGGTTGACATGTGCAGCTGATTTGGCTAAAATGGGTTATAGCGTAACCATCTTTGAATCTCTGCATAAGCCTGGAGGGGTCCTGGTCTACGGCATCCCTGAGTTCCGCTTGCCAAAAAGCATTGTAGAGAGCGAGATAGATTATATTAAAAGCTTAGGCGTGCAACTGCGGGAAAACGTCCTTGTGGGCAAGACTATAACGCTCCCAGAGCTCTTTTCCCAAGGATACAAAGCGATTTTTATAGCCGTAGGCGCTGGATTGCCACAATTTTTGGGTATACCCGGTGAAAATCTAGACAGGGTCTATTCCGCTAACGAATTTTTGACCAGGGTCAACCTAATGAAGGCTTATCTTTTTCCGGAATACGATACACCTATAAACATAGGCAAAAGAGTAGCAATTATAGGCGCTGGGAATGTGGCCCTTGACGCAGCCCGATGCGCGTTAAGGCTGGGGGCGGATGAATCAATTATAGTGTATCGACGCAGTCAAAAAGAAATGCCTGCCAGACTGGAAGAAATCGAACACGCGCAAGAAGAGGGGGTTAAATTCCATCTATTGACCCTGCCTACGGATATCATACCCGATGAAAATGGTTATGTAAAAGCATTAAAATGCCTTAAAATGCGGCTAGGAGAAGAGGACGCTTCGGGAAGGCGTAGGCCTATGCCGATAGAAGGTTCGGATTTTGTGCTTGGCGTAGACACGGTTGTTGTCGCTATCGGCCAACGGCCCAATCCTTTGATCACAAAAGCTACCGCTGAATTAAAGACCGGGAAGCATGGAATAATAATCGCTGATGAAAAAACACAGGCGACCAATTTAAAAGGGGTATTTGCCGGAGGAGACATTACTACGGGAGCGGCCACAGTAATCAGTGCTATGGGTGCGGGCAAACGCGCAGCAAGAGCGATGGACGACTACATTAGGAGGAATTAATGATCGAAGAAACTAACATCAGCAAGGCAATAATAAAGACCGCCGTAGACGACCTGTTGAACAATCTTGATATAGATGTCGGCATAGCGGGCGCAGGCCCGGCAGGACTAACCTGCGCCTATTATTTAGCAAAAGGCGGAGCAAAAGTAGCCATATTTGAACGCCGCTTGAACTTTGGCGGCGGCCTACCTGGCGGCGGTATGTTTTTGCCTCGTGTAGTTGTACAGAAGACAGCCCTACCCATCACCAAGCAGGCAAAGATAAGATTAAAAAGGTTCTCCCCTCAATTCTATACCGCTGATTCCGTAGAAATGGCAAGCAAACTAGCTGTTTCGGCAATAAACGCTGGCGCAAGGATATTTCCTGCCGTTTTCGTAGAGGATGTATTACTTAGAGAAAACAATAAAATCTCCGGTTTGGTGTTAAATTGGACGGCGGTAAAGCTAGCCGGACTACATGTTGATCCCCTGGCGGTTAAAACTAAATTTGCGGTGGATGCGACTGGACACGACGCGGACCTAGCCCGTGTCGTGGAAAGAAAAAATCCTAATGTCCTATTTAAAACTCCCAGCGGAAAAATTATGGGAGAACAATCCATGTGGGCTGAAAAAGGGGAAAGGCTGATAATAGATTATACACAAGAAGTCCAACCGGGTCTTTATGCGGTAGGCATGAGCGTCTGTGCCATATACGGCTTGCCGCGCATGGGGGCTATTTTTGGAGGCATGCTCCTTTCCGGAAAAAAGGCAGCGCAGTTAATCTTACGTAAGTTAAAGAAATAGCATAAAAAATATAAAATTTATCACAACTTTGTAGCTTTAATCCATAATTTTTGCTTTTTCATTTTGCATTTTTAATTAACGAAAAAAGTCGATAAAAGGCGGCGTAGCTCAGCCTGGCAGAGCAAGCGGCTCATACCCGCTATGTCAGTGGTTCAAATCCACTCGCCGTCACCAATAAATATGCGAGTGGTCCTCGGAGTCCCGATATATGTTACAGGGTTCGGGACGGAGGGGACCTACCGCCGTCACCAAGAAATATGCGAGTGGTCCTCGAAGTCCCGATATATGTTACAGGGTTTGGGACGGGGGGGCCTGCAAACAGCACAATATTAATAAGATGAAAATCAAGTTAAGCCCCAGCGCAAGCATTTTAATAGCTTTTTGCTCCATATTATTCTCGGTTTTTATTTCCGTGAAGGCAGCAATATTGACATCTTCTCTTACTCACTACGCACTGCCAAAAAACAAAACATGTCAGATTGCTACCTTTTCCGGCTTGATAAAAACAGAAATCAGGTTTGTCTCTAAAAACCAAAAGGAACTTTTTAATAAAATAAACAACCTGCTCATACCGATTTTTATAACCCCTTTTGCTTACTTTACTTTTAAACTAGTAAAAACTCCGGAAGTTTTTGACACCTAAAAAATAACTGGAGGATGAAAATGGCCAAAATATCCATGAATCGAATAACGGCTACATTGTTTTTCCTCGCCCTTTTGTCGGGAGCAGTATTTTGTGTAGAGCGGATAGCGGAAGACATCGCAACTGGAAGATATTTTGCCAATGTCCAAGAAATCAGATATGACATAGGCTTCCTGGCTTCGTACACCTTAATTATTCTCTTTGTGCTTCGCTATGGCTATTTTCTTGCCGTAAACAGAGTAAATTGGTCAAACGTAAAAGATGACTTTATTTATTTGCTCAACCGTAAATACTTCAATCGTACACAATGGGTGATCAATATCCTCCTGTTTTGGCTAGCACTAATCGGGTTCATTTATTCTTTGGCTATCTCGGCGATGAAGGGAAATTTTTAGGGCCATGTTATTAGAAACTTTCCAGCTGACAATCGAAAAGTTCAAAATGTTACAAAAAGGCGACAGGGTCGTAATCGCTGTGTCAGGAGGACCTGATTCAGTGGCCTTAGTCTACCTTTTTAAAAAAATCGAAAAAAAATGGCATCTGTCGCTGCACCTGGCTCATCTTAACCATTCGCTTCGGGATCAAGAATCAGATACAGACAGCCTCTTTGTCAAGAATTTGGCAGAGAGGCTAAAACTGCCTTATTCGATAGAAACGCGCAAAGTCAAGGAATATGCCAAGAAATGCGGGCTTTCCCTTGAAGAGGCTGCCAGAATATTACGCTATGATTTTCTACTAAAAGTGGCTCAGCGGAATTCGGCAAACAAAATAGCTTTGGGACACAATAAAGATGATCAAGCGGAAACTGTTTTAATGCGCTTTCTGCGCGGTAGCGGGATTTCTGGTCTGCGCGCCATACCTGCCGTAAGAAGCCAAGACAGATACAAGCTCATTCGCCCTTTGATCGAATCCACCAGAAAAGAAATCAACGCTTATCTAAAGGCCAAGAAGATTTCATTTAGAGTCGATTCTTCGAACCTCAATGACGTATTCTACCGCAATAGAATCAGAAACACCCTGATACCTCTTTTGGAAAAGGACTATAATCCGAACATCAAGGAAATCCTGGTAAACTTTGCCGAAAATATAACTGATGATTGCGATTTTTTGGAAAAGACAGGTCAAAACAAATTCAAGACGGTTCGGGCAAATACTTCTGCCGCTAAGGTTGCACTAAAAGTGAAAGAGTTTTCTTCTTTGCATAAGGCATTGCAAAAATTAGTAACCCGTCTGGCGATCAAGGAATTAAAAGGAAATACGCGCAAAATCGAATATCGTCATTGGAAAGAACTAGAAGGACTGGCTTTCAAGCGCCCCAAAGAATCGATCGTTGACCTGCCGGGAGAGATCTCTGTGCGCAAGTCTGAAGGCAAGTTGGTCTTTTATAAAAGAAGCGTTAAATCATCTTGAATTTATAGTGAAATTTTGATAAAATCTGAGGTTACGTCGATAAGGAGAACCCGATGGACGGAGAAAGAGGCCTGAGAAGGCCAAGTAAAATGAAAAAACAACCTATGCCGCAAAAAAACAAAAATTTGAAATCTCTTCTACTCTGGCTGTTGATTGTTTTAGGGTTGGTATACTTGTACAGAATGGGTTCGCTGACCGTTCAAGGACCCCCAAAAAAGCTTAGCTACAGTGAATTCTACCAAATGGCCAGCGTAAATAAAGAAACTGGTCAAATACTCTCGGCTACAAAATCAGAGGATGTGATCGAAGGCAATTTGAGCGACGGCTCTAGGTTTATTGTCAACATACCCCAGGACGATAAGGCAATGGTCGAAGCACTGCGGGAAAATGTGCAGGATTTCTATATTAGGTCGACTCGCTGGTGGGCTGGCCTCATATATTCTTTAGGGCCGATGCTTCTGTTTATTTTCTTTCTATGGTTCTTTTTCTATCGAGGCGCGACTCAAGGCGGAGGCAAATTGCTGGCTTTTGGAAAAAGCAGGGCCAAGGAGCTGACAAGCGACAAATTAAAAACTACGTTTAGAGACGTTGCCGGCGTAGATGAGGCCAAAGAGGAGTTAAAAGAGGTAATAGAATTTCTTAAAGACCCAAAGAAATTCCAACGCCTTGGCGGTAAAATTCCTAAAGGAGTGCTTCTTCTAGGCCCACCGGGTTGCGGCAAAACGCTTTTGGCCAGAGCGGTAGCCGGAGAGGCAGG
>JAFGHF010000049.1 GCA_016939375.1 Candidatus Omnitrophota bacterium
AAATCGACGCGCCCTTCCGCTATAAAATAAAAGATGAATTTACTTCTGTCAAAGGTGTATTCCGCATTCACCAATTTCATATTGAGTTTGTGCTCGGAGATCTTCTTTTCGCAAATATCTAGCGCCTCTTTAGTATTCTTTTTGTTCTCCTGGATTTGACGTAAGTCATCACGCGAGGCAATCCGCAACACTTTCCTTAAGGGCGCTTCTATCTCAGTCTCAGAAACCAATTCTGGTTCGGAAATGACCTGGCCGTATTCCCTGCCCCGTTCGGCCTCGATAATCACGTATTCACCGACCTTGACTTTCTTCTTGAAATCGCCCTGGATGGGTGTCGCCTCGACTATACGTTCGCCCGGCCTGAACATAAGCTTGCTCATTGCCGGAATAGGCAAATCTTTGATGCTGAAGTAGGCGATCTTTTCGCCCTCTCTTATCCTGACCAATGTCACTTCGTACTGCATTGTATTATCCCCTCTCTCATTACCTCAAGGGCAATCTTGGGATTGACATTTTGTTCTATCGACCGGTATGTCCTGACTATGCTCTCAATGATTTGCTCCAGCTGAGTGAATGTATAAAAACGCGCCTGGGATTTTATGGATTCGTATCTATCGACGTTGATTATATATGAAGCCATCCCCGCTTTATAAAATACTATATCTCTAAACCAGTTTAAGAGAAATCGCAGTTGCACGACAAGCTTCTTCTTATCTTTAAGCTCGAATATCGTCTGTGTTGACAGCCGCCGATCCGCTTTAGATATATAGTCGATAACTCTATTCTTACCGCCCAATACATCTTGGTCTTTTAAATTTAATGCGTTACCGATCCTGCCCTCTGCTTGAGCGCTTAAAAAATCCGTCTTTTCTGGGTCGATCGCGAAATCCTCTGCCAATATTTTTCTCAACCTTTGCTGTTCCAGGGGATAGAACTTGATAATCTGACAACGTGATTGTATGGTCGGCAGGAGATCTCGGCTCTCGGCCGTGGTCAACGCAATCACACAAAAATCAGGTGGCTCCTCTAATGTCTTTAAAAGGCTATTTGCCGCTTCTTCCGTCATCAGCTGAGCTTGTAAAATGACAAAGATCTTAAAACGCGCTTCATACGGCTTCAGGGAGATATCTTTTTGCATCAAGCGTATTTCGTTGATAGATATGCTTTTGGCTTTTGCTCCTGCTTCAATCCAATGGACATCAGGATGATTATGATCATTAATCTTTCGACAGGAAACGCAACGCTCACAACAGTCAACAACGGCATCTTCGATTTTGACTGGGTCATCGCAATTCAGAAACTTCGCCAAAGTAAGGGCAAATAATGTTTTTCCCAGGCCTTCGGGACCCGTGAACAAATACGCGTGCGCGAGCCTGTGTTTGTTAACAGATCTGCGCATAAAATCGACAGCCTGTTCTTGTCCTTTTATATCTTTAAAAGCCATTTTTAGAAAAAGTGTGTTTTATCGACCGATAAAAGCATAGATCAATGTTGCTATTACAAGGAAGGTCACTAAAGCGGTTACTGAAACTAGGCCGCTAAATAAATATTTTAAAAACATTCCCTTTTGACTGCGGAAAATACGCGTGTTTGTATACACTGCCAAATAACCTAACAGCCCGCCGATGGCCCCGCCAATAAAAAGTAATGCTATGGGCAACCATATCCAGGCGTATTCATACCATTTCAAAGGCGGCGCTAACTCCACTGCTTGACCCTCTACTTCCAATTTCGGTATCGCATCAAAGAAGTTAAACTTCAGCTTCACCGCCACCTCTTTACCCTGGCTATTACGTATTGAGTAGTTCAGACGTTTACCCGGAACCTCCACTCCGTCTAAATACAATCTTGGAGCTTTCCAAAAGCTTGTTTTGATAATCAGGCTCTGCCCCTCAGTCTCCTGCAGACTAACCGGAATCTCCATTTTGCCTATCCTCCTATTTTTGCCCCGACAATGCTCCTAATCCTGCGCTGAGTCTCCGAGATTAATGGAGCTACCTTCACGACCTTGATCCTGCGCCGATCTTTTTTGGCCAGAGCCAAATATCCCTTTCTCACCCTGCTGTGAAATTTAATGGGCTTTTTTTCCATACGGTCAAGCCTGCGAGCCCTACGCAGCCCCTCTCTTACTTCCAAATCCAATAAAATTGTCAAATCCGGGTCACAGCCATAGGTGGCCAAGCGTCCTATCTTTTTGATCTGGCCTATATCTAAACCAGCCCCGTAACCCTGATAACACACTGTAGCATCTAAATATCTGTCTAAAATCACTATTTGTTTTTTGCCTAAAGCGGTCAAGACCTTTTCTTTTACCAACTGCGCGCGGGCAGCCTGATAAAGAAGCATCTCACATACCACATCCATTCCTTTGTGGCTGGGATTGAGCAAAATCTTGCGAATCTTTTCGCCTACACGCGTGCTCCCTGGTTCACGCAGCCGCAGGACACTAAAACCCTTCCGGCGCAACCAGCTACACAGCAGGCGAACTTGCGTGCTCTTTCCGCTTCCCTCAGGGCCTTCAAAAGTAAGCAAAACACCTCTTTTTAAAGCTTTCTTCGCCATGTCGTGCCTTCTGAAGTGTCTTCCAGGATAATACCGTTTTTTGCCAGATCCTTGCGTATTTCGTCCGCTTCTTTGTATTTTTTTTGCTTTCTGAAATTCAACCTTGTCCCAATCATCGCCTCTATTTCCAGATCGGATATTGAAGTAGCCCGCTCTTTAAGGAAAGTCAGCCCGAAAATGTTCGTCATTTCTTTTATTGCATCAAAAGCATATTTTAATATGTATGGCTTGAGTTCTTCATCGCCTTCCAATAACTTATTACAGCGATTTACCATCTCAAACAGAACCGCCAGGGCTCCCGGAGTATCAAAGTTAT
>JAFGHF010000050.1 GCA_016939375.1 Candidatus Omnitrophota bacterium
GAACTGACCCGAAATAAGCATGCCTTACAGAAACTGGCAGAGGCGTTATTGGAAAAAGAAGTGCTCAGCGTAGAACAAGTAAAAGAGATAACCCATTTAGAAAAAGCACAAAGCTGAAATATATTTTGTTGGAGAATATAAAAGAATACACCATGACCACCACGACATTGAATACTAATTTTACACAAAGAAAAGAGTTTCAGTTTACTTGCCAAAAGCATAAAATAGACTTAGGCAAAAAAACCAGGATTATGGGCATCCTTAACTTGACCGATGATTCCTTCAGCAATGACGGCATATATAAGGACCCATCAAAGGCCGAAGAGCTGGGCCTTAAAATGGTCGCCGCAGGAGCAGATATTATTGATATTGGCGGTGAATCTACAAGACCAGGCGCACTCAAAGTCAGCTTAGAAGAAGAGATAGAAAGGGTACTGCCTGTCATAAAAAGGCTGGCAAAGTCAACAGACGTCCCCATATCAATAGATACTTCAAATTCAGAAACAGCTCGGGCAGCCCTTGAAGTAGGCGCTTGTATTGTAAACGATATTAGCGGACTAACATTTGACAAGCATATGCCCTCGATAGTCTCGCAATTCAAAGCTGGTTGTATCATCATGCATATAAAAGGGACCCCCCGAACAATGCAGCAAAACCCTCTATATACAGACTTGATAACGGAAATATGTGCCAGCTTAAAAAAATGTGTCTCTAAAGCCATGGGATACGGGATTGATAAAAAAAATATAGCCGTCGACCCAGGCATAGGTTTCGGCAAAACCACCGAACACAATTTAGAGATAATCAAGAGGCTGGGTGAGTTTGCACAATTGGACCTGCCTATCTTAATCGGGCCTTCGCGAAAATCTTTTATTGGCAATGTGCTTGATTTGCCTGTGGAGAAGCGCTTGATAGGGACGATAGCAAGCGTAGTGGCCAGCGTCTTTAACGGAGCACATATAGTGCGCGTGCATGATGTTGGGGAAATAGCACAGGCTGTAAAGATGGCCGATGCTATATTACAGGATTATTAACAGTTCTAAGAGAAAAGGTTAAAAATGGATTGGTTATTTGTAGTTTGGCGTCCAGTATTAGAAATAGCAATTTTATGGTTTGTTTTCTACCAACTTTTTGCCTTTATCAAAGGGACTCCGGCAGTCCAGGTCATTAAAGGATTGATCTTGGTCTTAAGTTTGTTCTTTATCTCTTTATTTATAGCGCAAAAGTTAAATCTGACAATAATAAACTGGATATTACCGAAACTTTTTGCCATCTTTTTGATTAGCTTCCTGATAATTTTCCAACCGGAATTACGCAGGGGATTGGCACAATTGGGAAAAAGCCCCATTCTAAGCCTTTTTCTTAGAGAAGAAAGAATTATTGATGAAATAATGGAAGCGGTCTATGCTATGGCCAAGAAAAAGATCGGTGCGCTCATCGCCCTGGAGCGCGAAATAGGCCTTAAGCCCTATATTGAAAGTGGAGTAAGCTTAGACAGCAAAGTAAGCGCGGAATTAATCGGTACGATCTTTATGCCCCATACTCCGCTGCATGACGGGGGTATTGTAATACAAAATGGAAGAATCATAGCCGCCGGATGCCTCTTTCCGTTGACCGAGAATCCCAAAATTAGCAAAAATCTGGGTACCCGCCACCGCGCAGCCGTAGGACTGACCGATGAGACCGATGCTTTTGTAGTTGTTGTCTCAGAAGAGACGGGCACAGTGTCTTTAGCGCGGGAGGGCAAATTGAGCCGTGATATAGACAAGGAATCCTTGTCCAAAGCCCTGTCTGTTATCCTGGGCCAGCCCAAAAGAGTAAAACTTTCTATTAACAAATTATCCTTCAAAAGTTTCTTTAAGCTCCCGGAAAGAACAAAAAAATGAGCAAGTGGATTAACAATAATCTTGGATTAAAGATAGTATCTCTAGTGCTGGCAGTCATAACCTGGTTTTATATATCCGGTGAACTCAAAACAAAGCAAAACAGATACTATCCCCGTGCACCGGTGATGCAAAAGCCTTAAAAAATGTTTTTTCTATTTAGCGGGTAAATGCATGGGTTTACGAATTGACCATTTCCCGCGATTTGTTTTATTTAGAGGCAGGAAGGGACGGCTTAGGTTACTTACATGGAAAAACTATTTGGCACTGATGGAATACGCGGAGAGGTAGGCAAGTATCCGCTTACTCAAGAAGCTGTCTTTGCAATCGGCAAGACATTGGGAAAATGGCTTAAGCAAATTCATCCTCAAGAAAAAAAATTAAAGGTAATATTAGGGAAAGACACCAGGGAGTCCGGAGACGAACTGGAAGCAGCTCTTTTAGCAGGGGTAATGCAAGAAAAGATCGAGGCAGTGCGCTTGGGTACATGCCCTACTCCGACAGTTGCATACCTGACCATTTTGTTGAAGGCACAGCTGGGCATAGCCATATCGGCCTCACATAATCCCGGAAGCGATAACGGAATCAAGTTCTTCGGCCACGACGGTTATAAGCTTTTTCCGGAGGCCGAAAAACTAATAGAAGGTATCTTTTCTAAGTCGTATGCGAACTCGACCCCCACTAAATCAGCAAATCAAGTCTTTGCGGATGAGCTGGATTATTTTCCCGCGTATCTTGAGTTTGTCAAAAAATCCTTGAACGGGCAAAGCCTAAAAGGACTAAAGATTGTGCTTGATTGCGCTTATGGGTCATTTTCTGAGGTAGCTCCTCGGGTCTTCCGGGCACTGGGCGCTGAGGTCATCGTTTTGCACAACGAACCCGATGGAACAAACATAAACGTAAACTGCGGCACATTATATCCACAATTGATGTCAAAGGCAATTCTAGAACATAAGGCCGCCTTGGGAATAGCTTTTGACGGGGACGGAGACAGGGTAATCGCGGGGGACGAAAACGGAGTAATCCTGGACGGCGACCAAATAATGGCCATTCTCGGGAAATACTTGCTTGAAGAACAGAGACTTCCAGGAAAACTGATCATCTCTACGCAGATGAGCAATATAGGCTTTGAAATACTTTTGCAGCAGATGGGAATACGTTTAATAAGGACTGAGGTAGGGGATAAATACGTCCTACAGGAAATGCTCAAACAACATGCCGTCTTGGGCGGGGAGCAATCCGGACATATAATCATCTTGGGACGCAGTACAACCGGAGACGGTCTTATTGCCGCATTAGAACTGATCAAGGTGATGCTAAAAAGGAAAAAGCGATTAAGCGCCTTGAATGCAGATTTTGAGAAGTTCCCCCAAATACTGGTAAATGTGAGAGTAAAACAAAAAAAGCCTTTTTCTCATATTCCGGGTCTCGAGGAAGCTCTTGAATGCTGCCAAACAGAGTTAGGCAAAAAGGGGAGGATTCTTCTAAGATATTCGGGCACAGAAAAATTGGCCCGAATTATGATAGAAGGCAAGACGCAAACACAGGTCAAAGATATGGCTGATTCATTGGCCGTGATCATTCGCAATGACATTGGGGAGGACAGATGAAGCTGGGAGTTAACATCGATCATGTAGCGACATTGCGCCAGGCAAGAAGGGCAAAAGCCCCCGACCCAATAAAAGCCGCTAGGATTTGCGAAGAAGCAGGATGCGATAGCATAGTCTGCCATTTAAGAGAAGACCGCCGTCACATAAATGAGGGGGATCTGCGCCTCTTGCGTAAAACAGTCAAGAGTAAACTGAACCTAGAAATGGCCTGTGCAGAGGAAATTGTAAAAATTGCCCTTGAAGTCCTGCCCGACCAAGCAACCCTGGTACCCGAACGCAGAGAAGAAATCACCACCGAAGGAGGATTAGACGTCCTTAATAATCGCAAGCGTGTCGCAGAGGTCGTAGAGAGACTACAAGATGCGGGAATGATCGTGAGCCTTTTCATAGATCCTCAAGAATCACAAATAAGATCGGCCTCTGAAATAAAGGTTAAATGTATCGAATTGCATACCGGAAAGTTTGCAAATGCCTCTAGCGCGGAAGAAGTCAAAAAAGAGCTACGACAACTGAAGACAGGAGCTCAATTGGGCTTGAAGCTGGGTTTAGAGGTCTTTGCCGGCCATGGCCTAGACTATGATAACGTCAAAGATATTTTACAAATCAACAAAATTCAAGAGCTCAACATCGGTCATTCCATAATCTCTCGTTCTATTTTTGTAGGCCTGGATAAAGCGGTATCGGAAATGATACACATCATAAAGACTTTCCGGCCCTGCTCAATCAAAGCTCAATAATAAAAGGATGGACATGATTGTCGGCAGCGGAATTGATATAATCGAAGTGGAGAGGATAAAGGCGGCTAAAGATAAATGGCAAGGCAGGTTTCTGAAAAAAGTCTTCACAGAAACAGAGCTTGCCTATGCAAATAATAAAAAATCCGCAGCCGAACATTTAGCGGCCAGGTTTGCGATAAAGGAGGCTTTAGTAAAAGCATTCAGCGAAAACGGGAAAAAACACCTGGGCAACTGGAAAGATATCGAAGTCGTTAACGATAAAAGTGGCCGGCCTTATGTCAACCTTTACGGCAATTTCAAGAAAATTAAAGGAAAACGGAAACTGAAAAATATAATCATTACCACCTCTCATACTCATAAATACGCTGTGGCTTCGGTAATCTTGACAAAATAGGGAGAAAAGTATGACCGAAAAGAATATAAACAGGCTTCTGCCAGCCAGGAAGCCAAACTCACACAAAGGGGATTATGGACATATTTTGATCCTTGCCGGCTCTTTAGGGCTAACAGGAGCGGCTTATCTGGCCAGTCAAGGCGCCGTCTTATCAGGAAGCGGACTGGTAACCTTGGGAATACCTAAAAGCCTAAATACAATAATGGAGGTTAAGCTTACAGAGGCCATGACAAAGCCACTGCCTGAAACTAAAGATAAGACCTTGAGCCTAAAGGCCTTTTCTAAGATAAAGGGGCTTTTAGGCCATGTAGATGCTCTGGCAATCGGACCAGGGATCTCCAGACAAAAAGAAACAGTAAAACTGGTGCACAAGATCTTAATCAATGCTGACATTCCGATTGTCTTGGACGCCGATGGCATAAATGCATTAGAAAACAATACTAAAGTATTGACAAAATTAAAGGCTAGCCTTATAATTACACCGCATCCCGGAGAAATCTCGCGTATTTTGAGAAAAAGCGTTGCCGAAATTCAAAAAGATAGAATTAAGATTGCTAAAGGCCTAGCCAATACGTATAATATTGTGGTAGCTTTGAAAGGACATCATACGGTAGTCGCCGATAGAACCGGAAAAACCTATATAAATAATACAGGCAATGCCGGAATGGCCAGTGGGGGCTGCGGAGATGTGCTCACAGGGATGATTGCCTCGCTTTTGGGCCAAGGAATGGCTCCTTTTATAGCCACAAAATTGGCTGTTTATGTCCATGGCCTGGCAGGAGACCTGGCAAAAAAAGAAAAAGGGGAAATAAGCCTAACGGCTACCGATCTGCTAAATAAACTTCCTGCGGCTTTTAAACAAATAGGCTAAAGCAAGCCGATGTGGCTCAATGGTAGAGCAAGGGTTTTGTAAACCCTGGGTTGGGGGTTCGATTCCCTCCATCGGCTCCAGAGATTAAATAGGGGAGATAGCGAAGCGGCCAAACGCAACAGACTGTAAATCTGTCGACTTATGTCTTCGAAGGTTCGAATCCTTCTCTCCCCACCAAATAATTTGCTACTTTAGATGCATCGTTAGGATTCGAAGGGAGCGAGCGCCTGAGCAAAGCGAAGGAAAAGTGAGCGCCACGATAGTGGTGCGAAACGACAGCGACCGAGGACGAAATGTCCGAGGGAGTGCTGGACCCAACTCGGCTCAGCCGAGCGGGCGGCTACCTCGAGACGACGATAGGAGGCGAGAGGAGCCGAATGCTTCTCTGCCCACCATACTTCGCCTATTATTGGGTGTAACTTACGAAGCGGGCTTCGTAGGGCAGGCCAAAAATATGGCCTATCTGACGAAGCCTGTTCATAAATAGCAGTGAGCAAGCAGGTAAGCGGGCCTGCCCGCCGAAGCTTGTTCATAAATAGCACTACAACAAGCGAAGGCGGGTGTAGTTCAGTGGTAGAACAGTAGCCTTCCAAGCTACATATGGCGGTTCGATTCCGCTCACCCGCTCCAATTTTTCTGGCTCCAAGAAAATAGAAAAATTGGTCCTGAGTGTTCAAGCTTCATATCCTGCTGAAAGCGAAGGACCTTACGCTTATACACCCTCCCTTAAAACCTGCCAAATCCCTTTTTTGGCATAATTATTGCTTTGTCCAATAAACCATAAAAAAATATAAAAAAATACTTGACAAGCCCCTTGCACTGTGTTATATTTAGCCTTTACCTAAGCTAATTTAGGATGATTTTAAGGCCCCGCCAAAGTCAAAATAAATAGATCATACCGTCGGCAAAAACATTCTAACTTTAGTCGCCAAGCTGAATTATGAAACAGAGATGCTCTGTTTTGAGGAGGTGGTTTTTGTGGGCAGGATAATGAACGTAAATGAAGTAGCCAAGTACTTAAATATGGTGCCCGACACAATCTACAGAAAGGCTAGGGCAGGCGAAATTCCTGCTGTCAAGATGGGTAAATGCTGGAGGTTTCCCAAAGATACGCTAGATAAGTGGCTAAATGACCGCGCATTGGAACTTAACGGCAACGGAAAACAACAAGGGCAACTTGTAAATGAAAGTTTCTAACTTAGCCCTTGTAGCTCAGTTGGTAGAGCACGTCCTTGGTAAGGACGAGGTCACCGGTTCAATCCCGGTCGAGGGCTCCAGAAAAAAAGTTTAGTTTTAGTGGGTTAACCAAAGAGGAGGCAAAAATGGCTAAAGAAGTTTTTCAACGTACCAAACCACACGTAAATATTGGTACCATCGGCCATGTTGACCACGGAAAAACAACCTTAACTTCTGCAATGACTATGTACTTGCACCACAAGGGCATGGCTGATGAAAGAAGTTATGACTCTATCGACAACGCACCTGAAGAGAAAGAACGCGGACTGACTATAGCTATCAGCCACGTAGAATACCAGACAGATACGCGGCATTACGCACATATCGACTGCCCCGGACACGCCGATTACATCAAGAACATGATCACCGGAGCAGCACAGATGGATGGCGCAGTCTTGGTCGTCTCTGCAAGCGATGGCCCCATGCCTCAGACCAGAGAACACATCCTCCTAGCCCGCCAGGTAAACGTTCCGTCAATAGTAGTATTCTTAAATAAATGCGATCAGGTCGATGATAAAGAGCTTCTTGACCTAGTAGAGCTGGAAGTAAGAGAGCTTTTAAATAAATATAAGTTCCCCGGGGACAAGACCCCCATCATCAGGGGAAGTGCCCTCAAGGCAACCCAATGCGCAAACGCTGACTGTGCTGACTTCAAACCCATAGAAGAGCTCTTAAAAGCAATAGATGAGTTTATCCCTACGCCCAAGCGTGAGATCGATAAACCCTTCCTGATGGCCATAGAAGACGTCTTCTCCATTACTGGACGCGGTACCGTAGGTACCGGCCGTATCGAGCGCGGCAAAGTCAAGGTAGGCGAGGAAGTAGAGATCGTGGGCATGCAACCTAAGTCCTCCAAGACAGTAGTAACCGGCGTAGAGATGTTCAGAAAGACCCTTGATGAAGGTCAGGCCGGAGATAATGTGGGGCTGCTCTTGCGTGGAGTAGACAAAGAACAGCTGGAGCGCGGCCAGGTATTGGCTAAGCCCGGCACCATCACCCCGCATACCAAGTTTAAAGCTGAGGTCTACGTATTAACCAAGGAAGAAGGAGGCCGGCACACGCCTTTCTTCAAAGGATACAGACCTCAATTTTATTTTAGAACCACTGATGTTACCGGCGTAGCCCAGCTACCTCAAGGCGTAGAGATGGTCATGCCCGGTGACAACGTAACCCTGGAAATCGAGCTGATCACTCCTATCGCCATGGAGAAAAACCTACGTTTTGCTATCCGCGAAGGCGGGCATACGGTAGGGGCAGGGGTAATTAGTGAGATTATAGAATA
>JAFGHF010000051.1 GCA_016939375.1 Candidatus Omnitrophota bacterium
ATATGTCGGTAATAAATACTCCGCCTTTTGGCAGGGTGCCGATAGAGACACACGTAACAGAATATAGCGAGGAAATAATAAGAAAAAGCATTGGCAGGGAGCTAAAAAGAAAAGGGCAATGTTTTTTTATCCATAATAGAGTTAAAGATATCGAAAAAGTGAGGAAAAAGATCGAGCAGATCGTACCTCAAGGGCATATTGCCTGTGCTCACGGACAGATGCATGAGAAGGAATTGGAAGAAATCATGTTGCAGTTTATCCAAGGGGATATCGATGTTTTAGTTTCCACCACCATCGTGCAATCAGGAATAGATATCCCCAATGCCAATACCCTTATAGTCAATCGCGCGGACATGTTCGGCTTAGCGGATCTTTACCAGCTGAGAGGTAGGGTGGGCCGTTATAAATATAAAGCATATGCCTTTTTTTTGGTGCGTCCGGGTTTCGAATGGGATAGTGATGCTAAAAGGCGACTGCGGGCGATCGAGAAGCATACAGAACTCGGTTCAGGTTTTAAGATAGCTATGGAAGACTTGCAGATTAGAGGCGCAGGAAACCTCTTGGGCTCCCAGCAGCATGGTTTTATTATGGCAGTGGGCTTTGATCTCTACTGTCGTTTGCTGCGTGAGACGATAAATGAACTATTGATAGGTGAAAAAGGAAGAAGACAATGAAAAAAATATCCGTTTCTTTAATCGCATTTTTGTTTTTGTTGAATATTGTGCCCACTGCTTGTCTTTGGGCAGAAGAGCTGACAGTAGATAGAATCGTAGCCATCGTAAACAACGAGGTGATTTGTCAGTCAGACGTAAATAGGATTTTGGCTGCTTTTGAGGCAGAGATCAAGTCGTTGTACACTGACCCCGATCAATTGTCTAGTGAGCTTAGGCGGGTGAAAGAAAATATTGTCAATCAGATGGTAGAGGAAAAGCTGATCCTTTCGGAAGCGAAAAAATATGAAATCTATGCGGATGAAGAGAAGATAGAAGCGCGGATCGAGCAGATTAAGTCTAGCTTTCCCAGCGAGGAAGATTTTGAGCTGGCCCTAGAACTGCAGGGACTTACTTTAGAAGACTTGATGAATAGGTTCCGTGACCAGGACCTGATGAAAAAGGTCGTGGATATCTTCGTCAGGGCGACTATCAATATCGGTCCCATGGAAATAAAAAAGTTTTTTGAAGAAAACAGCGATGAATTTTTAGAACCGGAAAGGGCCCATGTAAAGAGTATTTCGATTGCCATCGATGAGGATGCTGACGAGGAAGCGGCGCTAGAAAAGGCCAAGATGGTCCTTGAGAAGCTTAATAGCGGCGAAGAGTTTGAAGATTTGGCCCGCAGGTATTCCCAGGGCCTAAACGCCGAAGAGGGAGGAGATATCGGTCTGATAAAGAAAGGGCAGCTAAAAAAAGAGATAGATGAGGAGATATTTAGCTTAAGCCCTGGGGGGGTAACTGAAATAATCAAGGTTGGTTCCAGTTACCGCATTTTTAAGGTAGAGCAAAAGTTGGCCGCGCGAAAATTATCACTGGCCGAGGCCCAGGATATTATTGAGGATACATTGTATAAAGAAGAGTTTTCCAAAAAGTTCAAAGAATTTATAGATAAGCTTAAGGCAGATGCCTATATCATGATAAAATAGGTGAAATAACTATGGGTAGGAAGCGATTAATCTGTGCTATTACATTGGGTGATCCTGCGGGCGTAGGTCCGGAGATAACCCTTAAGGCGTTGGCCGATACAAGAATCCGCGGCCGGGCACGTTTTATCGTCATCGGCAATTATTTAGCCTTAGAGAAAGCAGCCTCCTTGGGCGGTATCAAATTAAGCGACATTAAGAGGATTAAAGGCGAAGAGGAATTAAAATCGGGATTTGATGGGCCTTTAGTTTTTTTGGAAGCGGGAAAATTAAAAAGGCTCGAATTTGGCCGTATGCGTAGGGCGTATGCTAAAGCGGCCTTAGAAAGTATCAATGTAGCCTTACGCCTGATGGATGCCAAGAAGGCAGATGCACTTGTTACTGCGCCGGTTAATAAACACGCTATTAGCTCATTGGGAAAGCGTTTTAGCGGACACACCGAATATTTAGCCGAATATTCCGGGACCAAAGACTTCGCTATGATGTTAGCGGGCGGTCCGTTAAAAGTAGTGGTAGTTACTCGGCATATAGCCTTAAAACAAGTCTCCAGGTTATTAACCATCGAGAAGGTGTACAAAACAATATCTCTCACTGCCTGCGCCATGAAAAAATACTTTGCACTGCGCAGTCCCACAATAGCGGTCTGTGGATTGAATCCCCATAGTGGCGAAGGCGGGGTCATCGGCAGCGAAGAGCAAGACATTATCGGCCCAGCGATAAAAAAAGCAAAAGGTTTGGCGCAGATAGTAGGTCCGCTTGCGGCAGATACCCTCTTTTATTCTGCTGCGCATGGCAGGTTTGATGCTGTTGTGGCTATGTATCATGATCAAGGCCTAATCCCTCTGAAAATGCTTGCCCTGCATAAAGGAGTCAACATTACTTTAGGACTTCCTTTTGTGCGCACCTCTCCCGACCACGGCACAGCTTACGATATTGCAGGCAAAAACAAAGCTAATCCGGGTTCGATGAAAGCAGCCATTAACCTGGCAGTACAAATTGGCTTACGCAGTCAAAGCAGAGGATTGATATCGTGATATTGGTGATAGATATCGGCAACACTAATATAAAGTTAGCCTTATTTTCAGGAAGACGGATCTTAAAGCATTTCAGACTTGCTACGGATAAAAAAGCTAGCGCCAAGAAATATAAAAGGCGACTGTCTTCTTTATTTGCTAGAAAGAAAATCAAGCGAAGCCAAATTAAAGGGGCAATTGCCTGTAGCGTTGTACCCAGGATAAATAATGTATTTTCAAATGCGGTATTTTCATTGTGCAGAGAAAAACCCTTATTTTTGGGTAAAGATATAATAGCCCCCATCAAGAATCTTTATAAAAGACCAAGCCAGGTGGGCCAAGATAGGCTAGCTAATGCATTTGGGGCATATAATCTATACGGTGGCCCGGTGGTTATAGTGGACTTTGGCACAGCGCTTACCTTTGACTTGGTTTCAGAAAAAGGTGAATATTTAGGAGGTATTATTGTTCCTGGACCGGAGATCGCCCTCAAGGCTCTAATAAAAAACGCAGATTTGCTTCCCTATTTAACTTTGACAAAACCGGTGGCATTTTTAGGACGGGAAACAAAAGAAAGCATCAGGAGTGGGTTGGTTTATGGATACAGTTTCCTTGTGGAAGGGATATTAAGCAGGCTGAAGGCCCAGCTTAAGCGCAGGCCGAAGATAGTGGCCACAGGCGGTGCGGCCTCGCTCATGTCTATTTATTGCCCATCGATCAAAGATATTGCCCCCCACTTAACACTTCAAGGCCTAAATGAAATATATATAGGGCACAAATAGGACGAAATAGGCCAAAAATAATTAAAAGCTGGCTATTATTTACTGATATTTGCCTATTTTAGCCAAATATGGCTTATAAAAGCCAAATATGGCACTTGATTTTTAATGCTGGTTTAGATACAATTAGCACTCAAAAAAATTAGCACTCTTGGCAAATGAGTGCTAACAAAGAAAGGAAAAGGAGGTAGGTCAATGGCATCAATTCAGCCTTTAGGAGATCGGGTTTTACTCAAAGTATTAGAAGCTGAATCAAAGACAAAAGGAGGTATCGTACTTCCAGATACAGCCAAGGAAAAACCTCAGGAGGGACAGATAGTAGCGGTTGGGAAAGGCAAAGTCTCTGAAGAGGGCAAGATTACGCCTTTAGAGGTAAAGGTCGGAGATAAAGTGCTATTTGCAAAATATAGTGGGACCGAAGTGACCACTAAAGAAGGTGATGAATATTTGATCGTCCGGGAAGAAGATATCCTGGCGGTTATAAAAAAGTAATACTAAACCTTGATTCGCGTGTGGAATCACGAACCACGAACGACTAATCACTAAAAAGGGAGGTTGAAGGTGGCAAAGCAATTGAAATATAGCGATGAGGCTAGAAGAGCAATACAGGAAGGAATAAATAAACTGGCCAACGCGGTAAAAGTTACGCTTGGACCAAAGGGAAGAAACGTAGTTTTAGATAAGAAGTTTGGGGCGCCTACGATCACAAAAGACGGTGTGACGGTAGCTAAAGAAATAGAGCTAGAGGACCCATATGAGAACATGGGGGCGGAGATGGTAAAAGAAGTCGCTTCCAAGACTTCTGATATTGCCGGAGATGGAACTACAACGGCCACGCTGTTGGCTCAGGCTATTTACAGGGAAGGTCTAAAAAATGTGACTGCCGGTTCTAACCCTACCGCGATCAAACGAGGGGTAGACAAGACCGTGGATGAGGTAGTGAAACAATTGTCTAAGATCTCCAAGCCTGTTAAGGAAAAGCAGGAAATCGCTCAAGTAGCCACTATCGCGGCTAATTGCGATTCCACTATAGGTGACCTTATTGCCGAGGCTATGGATAAAGTTGGCAAAGATGGGGTCATCACAGTCGAAGAGGCGAAGTCGATGGCTACAACTTTGGACGTAGTCGAGGGCATGCAGTTTGACCAGGGTTATCTTTCACCTTATTTTGCCACTGACGCAGAAAGAATGGAAGCAGTCCTGGAAAACCCATATATTTTGATACATGAAAAGAAGATCTCCGTGATGAAGGATTTATTGCCGCTTTTGGAGAAAATCGCCAGAACAGGAAAACCGATTTTAATCATCGCCGAAGATATTGAGGGAGAGGCGTTAGCTACTTTAGTGGTAAATAAGATCCGCGGCACGCTTGCCTGCTGTGCGGTAAAGGCCCCCGGTTACGGTGACAGGCGCAAGGCTATGCTTGAAGATATCGCCGTGCTTACCGGAGGAAGAGCCATTACTGAGGATTTAGGGGTAAAGCTGGAAAATATTACCCTGGAAGACCTCGGCCAGGCAAAGAGAGTTACCATTGATAAGGAAAACACTACCATTGTAGAAGGTAAGGGGAAAATGCAGTCTATAAATGGTCGCATATCCCAACTCAAGAAGCAGATAGAAGATACCGATTCTGATTACGACCGGGAAAAACTCCAGGAACGTCTGGCAAAGCTTGCCGGTGGAGTAGCGGTTATTAATGTCGGGGCGGCTACCGAGAGCGAGATGAAAGAAAAAAAGGCGCGCGTAGAAGATGCTTTACACGCCACACGGGCTGCGGTTGAGGAAGGCATTGTGCCCGGGGGCGGTGTCGCGCTTTTACGTTGCATCCCTCATCTGGAAAAATTACAGCTTCAGGGAGAAGAAGCGATCGGTCGCGATATCATCAGACGTGTTTTGGAGGAGCCGATCAGGCAGATAGCGGAAAATGCCGGCATGGAGGGGTCTGTGATAGTCAATAGGATAAAAGAAGAAAAGACCAATGTCGGCTATGATGCTCAGCAGGATAAGGTCGTAGATATGATCCAGGCCGGTGTAATAGATCCCACAAAAGTCACCAGAAGCGCCTTGCAGAATTCAGCGGGCGTAGCTTCATTGTTGCTGATGACAGAGGCGTTGATCACCGATATACCAGAGAAGGACAAGGGCGCTGGTATGCCTGGTGGTATGCCTGGTGGTATGCCTGGTGCTGGAATGGGAGGTATGTACTAAAACAGACCTTCAGGTCGTTGTGAAATGTGCTAGGCCTCTTGTGGCGTGTAAGCTGCAAGGGGCCTTATTGTTTCGCCATTAAAAGATCCTTTGGCCTATCGGCCTTAGGATCAAGAAAAATCTGCTTAAGTCTTGGTCGTAAGGCCGATTTTTCTTGACTTTTTTTTGCTATTCCTATATTATTATACTCTAAAATGGGGAGGAAATAATGGGTCTGTTTATAGGAAAAGGCAGGAAAGCCCGTCGTTGCTACGGGTTTGATGAAGTTGCTTTGGTGCCTAGCTTGACTACGATTAATCCTAGTGAGGTCGATACCAGTTGGGAGTTCGCCGGGAGTAAATTCCGGGTTCCTATATTGGCTGCGGCTATGGACGGAGTGGTAGATGTAAAATTCGCTATCGCAATGGGAAAGCTGGGGGGCTTGGCTGTTTTGAATCTGGAGGGCGTGCAGGCAAGATATAAGAATCCAGATGAGGTATTAGATAAAATCGCCAAATCCAGCTCCGAAGAAGCCACTAAGCTGGTCCAGTCTATTTATCTGGAGCCGGTAAAAGAAGACCTTATTTCCAAGAGAATAGAGGAGATCAAAAAGGCGGGGGTGCCGGCAGCAGTAAGCTCTATACCTCAAAAAGCAGAAAGATATGCGCCAATAGCCCGCGAGGCCGGATGTGACATCTTTGTGCTCCAATCTACAGTCAGCAGCGTAAAACATATCTCCAGCGAATACAAGGTATTAGATCTGCATAAGTTTTGCAAAAAGACCAAGATGCCCGTTGTCATAGGCAATTGCGTTACCTATGAGATGACCTTAGAATTAATGAAAACAGGGGCTGCGGCAATCTTGATCGGCATAGGCCCAGGGGCAGCTTGTACCACAAGAGGGGTTTTGGGCATTGGCGTGCCTCAGGTGACCGCAACTAGCGATGCCGCCGCTGCCAGAGATCACTACTTTAAGAAGACCAAGAAATATGTCTCTATAATAACTGACGGCGGAATGCGTACCGGTGGTGATATATGTAAGGCATTTGCGGCCGGAGCTGATGCGGTAATGGTAGGTTCGGCATTTGCCAGGGCAAAAGAGGCTCCCGGCAGAGGATTTCATTGGGGCATGGCAACGCCGCATTTCAATCTGCCTAGGGGGACGAGAATAAGAGTGGGCGTGGCAGGTAGGTTAGAAGAGATACTTTTTGGTCCAGCCAAAGTAGATGATGGCTCGCAGAACCTTATGGGCGCTTTACAGACCTCAATGGGTAGCTTAGGGGCCAAAGACATCAAGCAAATGCAGCATACCGAGATTATTATCGCACCCTCAATACAGACTGAAGGCAAAATCTTTCAGGTAGTGCAGCGTGTCGGTATGGGCAAATGACCTATTTTGTACTTTTAGCTCCTTGACTTAACTTCAATTTTGTGCTATACTTATATCAGAAGCAGAGCCGATAAAGGCAAAGCAGGCGAAAGCCTGCGACGTCCATGAGGACCAGGCTTTTGTTTAAGCCTGGCAAAGCTACAGGCCTAAGTCGGGGACTAGTGGTGTATGAAAGATACACGGCATTAGCCGATACGGCGGCTGGGTTACCGAAGCGCGGGAATACCTG
>JAFGHF010000052.1 GCA_016939375.1 Candidatus Omnitrophota bacterium
ATGAGAACACGTTTATCTCGACCAAGGCATCCATCAACTCATCAAAATCGACGCCCAGCTTCTGGGCCTCTTCGGCATATTCGGCATTGCTTCTTCTCTGATTGATAATCAAGGGGCCCACTGTTACATAGGCAATCTTTTTATTTCCCACAGCCGTTATAGGAATAGCATAGATATCCATGCCCAGAGGACACTGAAAATGTGTATCATCGTCCATATCTTCTAAGTTCTTTATATCTTTACGCAAGATGCACTGGCCGCAGAAGGCGGGATACAATTCGCTTTTGGAGATTATTTTTCTGCCGATGCGGGTGGAACGGCTGGGCTTAGTCAATAACCTGCCATCTAGAGAAAGGGTGCTGATGCCGATATCTAAGGCCTCGGAGAAATTATCCTGAACGGTCTGCCATTCTTCCAGATTTACCACATCTTTAAGTTGCAACTCGTTGGAATACATTTGTCTTTTTAAAGTCCCTTGTTTATGCTTTAAATGAAGATGCAATATTGTGTTTTCTTAATTTATTGTAGAGGGTGGTCCTGTTTACCCCTAATTTCTCGGCTGCCTTCTTTTTGTTCCAGCCTACTTCCTTCAATACCTTGATTATAAAGACCTTCTCCGGTTCATTTAAGGCATGCTTCAAAGAGGCCGCCTCCATCACATCGGTTTTGCTACTGCCGACTTCCGTGCGGATCAAGGTAGAGCCAGCTAATATGACTTCCGGCAGATCGCTTCTGCCGATTACGCTATCTGTGTCTAAGATAGAGGCCCGCTCGATTATATTCTCCAACTGCCTGATGTTGCCCGGCCAGTTGTAATTTATCAATGTGCGCAGGGCGTCTTCGGAGATTCCCTTGATTTTCTTGTGGTTTTCCCTGGCATAGATGTCGATAAAATAATTGGTCAAAAGCGGTATGTCCTCTCTGCGCTCACGCAAAGGCGGCACGCTGATGGAGATGACATTGAGACGGTAATATAAGTCTTCCCTGAAAAGCCGCTCCGCTACCACCTTCTCCAGATCCTGGTTAGTGGAAGCGATAATACGCACGTCCACCTTCATCGTCTTATGGTCGCCCACGCGCTCGAACTCTTTGAGCTGTAAGACACGCAACAACTTGACCTGCATCTCCAAAGAGAATGAATCGATATCATCGAGCAATATGGTGCCGCCGTTGGCCAGCTCAAAACGGCCCTTGCGGTCGGCGATGGCGTCGGTAAAGGCGCCTCTGGTGTGACCGAATAATTCGCTCTCGATTATCTCCCGCGGTAAGGCGCCGCAGGATACTTCAATAAAAGGCTTATCACGCCTTGTCTTATCCGCGGCATGGATAGCCCGGGCAATCATTCTTTTTCCGCTTCCGCTTTCCCCGCGCAAAAGCACCGTAGCCTTGGAGCTGGAGATACGCTGGATCAATGAATATATCTCATTCATCATCTCGCTTGTACCCACCAGGCCATTATAGGTATGCTCTTCCTGGGAGATTCTCTTCACTGAGATAGGCCTTTCCGCGTTTTGCGAATGTTTAGCCATGGCACGCTCGACAGCAGAGACTATCTTCTCATCCTCTACCGGCTTGACCAGATAGTCAAAGGCACCCATGCGGATGGTCTTTACGGCGGTCTCGATATTTCCATAGGAAGTCAGGACTACTACTTCAGGGGGGTATGCTCTTTTGCGCACGACTTCTAAAAGCTCTGTTCCGTCAGAGCCATTGATGTCGGCAAGAACGATTTGACAAAGGTTTGCTTCTAGGTATTCGGCTGTCTCCTGGGGGGAATTTACGATATCGACTGTGTAGCCTGAGCGGCACAGCATTTCGTAAAGGGATTTCTGGGCCAGCCTGTCGGCATTTACCAATAGTATCTGAGCTTTATGCATCAATCTCCTCCGTTATACGGCTTTTCCCCCAGCTTCAGAATTTCCTGCTCCATCTCCTTGGTATAATTGTTCAGCCGTTTAAGGAGAAGCGAAGTCTTTCTGATCCCTTCCTTTGATTCGATAAGAAACTGCCTGCTTTGAGAGCCGCTATCAATACTCTGTAAGGCTAGATTGATAAAGCGATTTACCGCATCGATAGGGCTATAGAGTTGGTTGAGTACCTCCGCGAAGCTGTTGCATATTGAGGTAAGGCTTTGGGATTGCTCTTGGGTATCCAGGCTGCTGTCTTTAGCCTTACTTTTTTGGTTGGTACGCTTATTTGAGTTAGGCATCGATTTTAACATATCCTCTGGTGCTTGGCAAGTAAAATTTTAAAATAATTTATACAGGGGCCTAGGCCTATTTTGGGGCCTGAGGAGCCCCCAACTGTGCAATTTTTTGGTCAATCAGTGCAATTAATTTATCATTTTTGGTCTTATTCTTCATATTTTGGTAAACGGCCATAGCTTTTTCAGGACTTTTTAAATGTTTTATCAATATCTCCTCAACCTTGATTAACTGTTGACCAAATGTTAAATCTGATGGATAGGCGTCTATAATATACAACAGTGTCTCCTCAGCTGATAGGTAGTCTTTTAGCTCCATCTGGGCCTGAAGCAGCATATTGGCGGCAACGTAACCAAGCACCTTACCCCGGCTTTGCACCTCCATCTCACTGTAAAACTCCACTGCTTCCCTATGGGCTTGATCGGCCTTGTCAAAATCCCCTTTTTGCTTATGATAATTACCTATATATAAAGGTACCTGAAAACCGATCGGGGTCTCGGTATAATTATCGCGCAGTATAAGATATTCTTTTTTGGCCTTAGGCCACAGGCCCTGTCTCTCATAGATAAGTCCTTTTAAGAACTGCGCCTGGCTGGAGGGCGTCACTTCTTCGCCATAAGTATCGAGCACATGGTCCACTACACCCAGCGCCTTATCATATTCTTTATTTCCCAAATAAAATTCGGCCAAGACCATCTTCACGGCTCTGATTTTTTCATTATTGGGGAATCTCTCGATGATGTCTTTTAGCTTATTTTCAACCGAAGAGAGCATCGCCGGAGGGGCAACATCGGGATTGTTGACGATTTTGTGGTATTCCTTTATCGCCTCAAAATATGCCTTCTCCATAGAGTAATCGTCATTTGAGCTGAACAAAGTCAAAGCGACATAGACCGCCACTAATACCAGCGCTAAAATCAAAAGTATTTTCTTCATTTCTTAACTTTAGTCCCCTCTTTATCCAACAGAAAATGAGAGCCGCAGATCATAATAAAACATTCTACGAATACGGTAACGATAGTACTGGCGGCGGCAATCAAAATATTTACTTCCGGAAACGTCTTGGCGATAATCTTATCCGAGCCAGTCCTTAACAAGACAATCGGCAAATAAATCATAAATGGCACCGATATCAGGGCAAATATGCTTAGGAAATTTCGAAAGCCCAAAACGATACTGCCCCAAAATGCCTTCAATATCATCTTCTTCTCCATCACGATGATGGGTATAACTAATAACAAGAAGACCTGCAATATTATGCTAGATAAAAATAACAGCAAAGCTAACATAAAAGGCGACATCTCGACTATTATCTGGGGAAGGTGTATGGCCAATTTCCTAAACACCCGCACAAAGACGTAGACCTCTACCTTCTTTACCAAAAACATAAGCGCCACCAAGACAAGCGCGTATGTCAGAAACGACGTATATCGCTTCAGGGCGTTCTTTATCAGGGCATTAGCCTTTAAAGGCAGGCCCATACGCAGATTTCTTACCATAGCTACGGTAATAGCGGCAAGCAAAGCGCCCACAAGAAGATAAATCGCCACCTGGGCGTAATAAAAAAGCTTAGGCAATAAAAGCAGGCTTCCCGGATAATGGACAAAGCCCTCGCCAAAGAATTTTTTCACTAGAGGATTCACTAGGTAGGATATCGGTCTACGCGGTGAGAAATAGACTAACTCTAAAGCTATGCCTTCTAAGAAGGCCACGATGATAAAAGGCAATATTACTATCGGCCTTGTTACCATCAGGGTAAAAGACTCGACCCAATTTTTTCTTACATTATATCCCATGGCACTTCTCATTCTATC
>JAFGHF010000053.1 GCA_016939375.1 Candidatus Omnitrophota bacterium
AAGTTATCATCCATACATTTGATAAATCTATCTTTAAAAGGCTTTATCAACGCGGCTGCGCCTTTAACGTTTTTTGTTATATCCGCCTTTTCATATTTTTCTATCAATTTTTGTCTTAATATGTCTATACGCTCATAGCCATTTTTAATTTCTTCCATTTTTTCCCAAGAGAAATCGACTGGGCTTGAATAATGAGCTTGTAGATAGAATAACTTTAAAATATCTGCCACAGGATAGCGGTTCAATATATCCCTGATCGTAATAAAATTTCCTAGCGACTTAGCCATTTTCTGGCCGTTTATTGTCAGCAGCCCGTGGTGTATCCAGTATCGGGCAAAGCCCTTTCCCGCGCCCAGGGCCTGGGCGATCTCATTCTCATGGTGGGGGAATTTCAGATCTAGACCGCCTCCATGTATATCGAATTTATCACCGAGAATATCGGTGCTCATTACCGAGCATTCAATATGCCATCCCGGTCGGCCCTTACCCCAATCACTATCCCAGAATGGTTCATCCTCTTTTGCCGATTTCCAAAGCGCAAAGTCCAGGGGATTTCTTTTATTCTCCGAAGGTACGACCCGGGCTCCGATCTCCATAGTCTCCAGGGACTGATTTGACAATCTCCCGTAATCCTTTGCCTTTGTTATATCAAAATAGACATCGCCGCCAGCCTGATACGCCGCTTTATTCCTGATGAGGACAGTTATGAATTCCTTTATCTTTTCGATATATTCGCTTGCTTTTGGTTCGATTATATCCGGGTCTTCTGTGCTTATCCCGAGCTGTTTTAGGCCATCGCGATAAGCAGCGAGATACTTAGAAGCCACTTTTTTTATGGCCCCGTTGAGGTCTTCTCCCTTAAATTCATCTTTGGCTTTATTAATTATTTTATCGTCGACATCGGTAATATTGCGCACAAACTTGACTCTATACCCTTTATACTTAAGATATCTGCGGATGAGATCGAAAACATAAGCGCTCCTAGCATGCCCGATATGCGGCTCATCATAGACCGTTGGGCCGCAGACATACATCTTCACTTCGCCCTTTTTAAGGGGCATAAAGTCTTCTTTCTTGTCGGTCAAGGAATTATATATTTTCATCTTTTATCAAAGCTATGGCGTAGGCTGAGATCGCCTTGCCTCTTCCTATCTCACCCATACCTTCTGCAGTAGTGGCTTTTACGTTTACCCGTGAAGTAGGTAGTTTAAGGTTTTGGGCGACCCTTCTTTCCATAGCCTTTTTATAGCGGCTTAACTTTGGCTTTTCGGCTATGACTATAGCGTCAATATTACTGATCACAAATTTAGATTTTTTTAGGATCAGAGCGACTTTTTTTAGTAGCTCCGAGCTTGAAATGTCCTTAAACTCGATAGATGAGTCGGGAAAGTGCTCACCGATGTCCTTCTCTCCAGCGGCCCCCAATAAGGCATCGCAAATAGCATGCAACAGCACATCTCCGTCAGAATGGCCTAATAGCCCTTTAGCGAAGGGTATTTGCACGCCCCCTAAAATAAGTTTCCGCCTTCTTAAAAGGCGGTGTATATCGTAGCCTATTCCTATTCTAAACATTCTTCTTTTTTTTAAAAAACTCTATGCTAAATTGTAATCAGGAAAACTAGCGGCGAGGAGGTCTTTTTGTTTCCTCGGGCTTTGTAAATATCATCCGGCCGGCGGTGGTCTGCAACACGCTGGTCACTGTGCTTCTGATTGTCTGGCCCAAGAGGTTTCTGCCGTTTTCTACCACGACCATTGTCCCGTCATCGAGATAACCTATCCCTTGATTATATTCCTTCCCCTCTTTAATCACCTTTATCTCCAGCATTTCTCCAGGCAATACGATAGGTTTTAACGCATTGGCCAGCTCATTTACATTCAAGATCTTGACCTTCTGCAACTCGGCGACTTTGCCCAAATTGAAATCATTGGTAAAGATTTTTGCATCT
This sequence comes from Candidatus Omnitrophota bacterium, assembly GCA_016939375.1. Taxonomy (GTDB): domain Bacteria; phylum Omnitrophota; class Gorgyraeia; order JAFGHF01; family JAFGHF01; genus JAFGHF01. The sequence continues at coordinate 1,947 of JAFGHF010000053.1, forward strand.
AAGACTTTAGCTAATTTAATCAGTTTTGCATCAACATCGGGAATATCGGGAAAATCGTCCTCGTGAATCCTGACATCGATTTGAGGGTTTTTCTGGATTTTACTCAAAATCTCAAGACCCCGTCGGCCCCGATTTCGCTTCAGGCCGTCCTTGGAATCGGCTATTTGCTGCAGTTCTTTTAACACGAAACGGGGTACGATAAATCTTCCCTCAATAAATTTAGTCTGGCTTATATCTGCTATCCTGCCGTCTATGATCACGCTGGTGTCCAAAATGATTATCTCATCTCTTACGTCTTGCCGGGAAAGCCGTACATATGGAATAACCAAATTAAACTCATCTTTTCCGCGCATGGCAATGACCATCCCTAAATAGCAGAAAATCAACATCAGGATCACGCGCAGCGAAGAACGCAGCGTCTCGGTCATGGGCACCATATTTAGAGCAAAGGACACAAGGACTGCCATTATTAGACCGAAAATGAGGCCGAACACAGCCGCCGAAAGACCGGAAACAGAAACCCGCCGCATTTTCACTTCCAGGAGTATGATAAAAAGAGCTCCCACCAGGCCTATGCCCAAACCAACGAAGGCAAGGCTCTTGCCGCTTAAAGTGCCGTAGACGCCTCCCACCTGAAAACCGACCAAAGAAGAAACAATTATAAAAAACAGCCGCAACCACAATAATGACATAACAAACCTCCTCGCTACGTTCCCAGCTCCCAGGAAGATAAATAAGTCTTCTGTTCGGCAGTAAGACTGTCTATCCTGGTGCCCAGGGATTTCAATTTGAGCCTGGCGATGTCCTGGTCAATTTCCTGGGGAACGCGATATACTCTTTTTTCCAATGTATCTCGTTTGTTCTTTACAAACTCGCAGGAAAGGGCTTGATTGGCAAAACTCATATCCATAACTGAAGGAGGATGTCCTTCGGCAGAAACCAGATTTATCAATCTGCCCTCGCCCAAAACGAAGATTCTCCGCCCATTTTTCATTTGGTATTCTTCTACGAACTCCCTGATCCTTTTTTTACTTTTTGCCATTTTTTCCAAAGAGCGCAGGTCTATTTCTACGTTAAAATGCCCGGAATTGGCCAAAATAGCTCCATCTTTCATTAGCCGGAAATGTTCCTTTCTGATTACGCTGGTATCGCCGGATACGGTGACGAATACATCTCCCTGTTTTGCCGCTTGGCGAAGAGGCAAGACCTTATAGCCATCCATAACTGCTTCCAACGCGCGCAATGGATCCACCTCGCAGACTATAACGTTGGCGCCCATTCCTTTTGCCCGCATTGCAACGCCTCTCCCACACCAACCGTAGCCACAGACTACAAAACTAGTACCCGCTAGCAGCTTGTTTGTGGCCCGGATAATACCATCTACCGTCGATTGTCCGGTCCCATAACGGTTATCAAAAAGATGCTTTGTATCCGCATCGTTAACTGCAATGATAGGAAAAAGCAACAGGCCTTTGCGCTCCAGGCTACGCAATCTGATTACCCCTGTTGTGGTCTCTTCTGTCCCGGCTAAAACATCCTGCACCAAATCTCTTCTATTTTTGTGAATAGTAGAGACCAGATCCGCCCCATCGTCCATTGTTACATGAGGCCTGATATCCAGCACGCTATTGATGTGCTTGTAATAAGTCTTGTTGTCCTCTCCCTTGATTGCAAAAGTCTCAATCCCGTAGTATTTAACCAGCGCAGCCGCTATGTCATCCTGGGTGCTCAGGGGATTGGAAGCACAGACGACTACCTGCGCTCCCCCGGCCTTAAGAGTTATAGCCAGATTGGCTGTTTCGCAAGTCACATGCAGGCAACAGGCGACTCTAGTATTGGCCAGAGGTTTCTGCCGGGCGAAACGCTGACGGATAAGCTTTAAAACAGGCATGTCCAAATCTGCCCATTCTATTCTTAGTTTACCTTTTTTCGCTAAATTAATGTTCTTGATATCATGCTTCACTTCTTTTTCCTTTCACTAACGTAGTTTTTTTAATTTCGCCACCTTATCGGTTTTCTCCCAATTAAAATGCTCGTCATTCCTGCCAAAATGCCCGTAGGCAGCGGTCTTGGCGTAAATAGGCCTTAAAAGGTCTAGCATCTCGATTATACCGCGGGGAGTCAAGGCAAAATTTTTCCTCACCGCGCTAGCCAATTTGTCTTCAGAGACTTTCCCTGTGCCAAAAGTGTCAAAATAGATTGCCAGGGGATCGGCCTTACCGATTACATAGGCAAGCTGGACCATGCAGACCTTCGCCAGTTTGGCTGCCACTATGTTCTTGGCTATGTGCCTTGCCATATATGTAGCCGAGCGGTCTACTTTTGTGGGGTCTTTTCCGCTGAACGCCCCGCCGCCATGCGATACCAAACCGCCGTAAGTATCGACGATGACTTTCCTGCCTGTCATGCCGGTATCGGATTGGGGGCCACCGACCACAAACTTCCCTGTCTCATTTATGTAATATTTGGTGTTTTTATCGACCCATTTCCCTAAAACAGGCTCTACGACAGCCTGGATTATCTGTTTTCTGGCCTTTTTTGTTATTCTCTGACCGGAATGGTCTAGAATATCGGGAGTATGCTGAGCCGCGATGACCACGCTGTCTACCCGCTTAGGCCTTCCGTTACGATACTCCACGCTTACTTGCGATTTTCCGTCCGGTCCGAGGAATTTAAGAATCTCTTTTTTGCGCACCTCGGCCAAACGCATGCAAAGTTTGTGGGCCATCATGATCGGCAAAGGCATAAATTCCGGGGTCTCATCGCAGGCATAGCCTATCATTACCCCTTGGTCACCGGCACCACCACGATTTACACCCTGGGCAATATCCGGAGACTGCGAATGAATCGCATTCAAAATAGCACATGATTCAAAATCAAACCCGAAATGCGGGTTTGTATATCCTATATCTTTGACCAGTCTTCTTACTAACTTATGTACATCGACGTAGGCATTGGTGGTGATCTCCCCGCCCACGATTACCAAACCCATACTTACAAAAGTCTCACAGGCCACGCGCCCGTTTTTGTCTTGGCGCAACACCTCGTCTAGAATCGTATCTGAAATCTGGTCACTGACTTTATCAGGATGGCCTTCGGTTACCGATTCAGAAGTCAACAATCTCTTTTCTTTCGCCATTTACCACTTCTCTCCTTTCTCTTCCTTATACTTGGCAAAATCATCATTTGCCTTTTTATAGATTTCCTGATTTCCAATATCATACCAACGCCCACTAAAAACAAAACCATATACTGTAACCCTTTTGCTCAGCCAACTGATATAATGCCCTGGCTGATCAGTCGTGCCACCGGACCGGATATATTCCGAAATCAGGCCTAATTCGCTTTTTGAGAAAAAATAGATGCACTTGGCCACTAAGGTAGACGTCGGGTTTTCCGGCTTTTCAACGAAGCTGACTATCCTATACTCCGAATTCAGCTCCACCTGGCTGTATCTTTTTACGGCCTCAAGATCATTTAGATTATACAATCCCACCGAAGAAGCGGGAGCCCTATGTTTAGCAAAATCGACAAAACCCCTCAACCCTAATTCAAGAAGATTATCTCCGGCGATTATCAAGATATCGTCATTGAGCTTCTCCCTTTCGATTACATACTGCACATCGCCGATGGCACCCAGGCGGTCGTGCTCAGAGACACTTTTATCATTGATAATCTTTATCGGCTTGGTAGAAGAAAATTGCCCATGCCAGGCTTGAAAATTTTTAAAAAATTTCTCATTGGTAACCACTAAAATCTCATCGATCTCATCGACTTCTTCAAGGCGGCTGACGATATATTCAACTGCCGGTTTGCCGGCAATGGGCAGTAATGGCTTGGGCTTGTTTAACGTCAACGGATACATACGCGTCGCATAGCCTGCGGCTAAGATTAAAGATTTCATTTATGATCACTCAACCTTTTTTTCAAAAAATCTATTCGTTTGATGGGGGTAGGGTCTTCATCGTTCAATATAGACAAATAGAAGCTTACATAATCCCCTTTATAGATGAGGGAAAATATCCTGGCCAGTAGCCCAACCCCTTCAGACCACATTTCTTTTACGGTCACGCCAGCTTGTTGAAAAATCTCCTTGCTGATCTCCATACGCTTTTTGATTTGAGGATGGTCATTGCTATCGCGCAACATAACGACCACGCATTTGTTGATCAGCCCTGCCGGATGCTTCCAGCCTGCGATCTCATTGTGGTTCATCTCTGGAAATACATTGCTGGAACTGAGCATTTTGCTATTTTCTGCGAATTGACTACGCCAACGCGTTGCCACAGACCCGAAGTATTCAGAACCGGCATAAATAAAAGCGAAATGATCGGCTACCCTTTTGGCCAGCATTTTGGCCGGATTGATATCAGCGGACACGCCAATTCCCAAAGATTGTTTTTCCAATTTCTCTAACAGGGCTATGGCTTCCTGGACTTCCCCTGACTTATCTGCAATTAACTTCATTGAACAAAAAACAGCCAAGAGAGGAAAAAACAAAAAACCCAGTGCGGTTCGCGGCGGCAAACCCTTTGGAATTAAGACACAGGCGTCTTTATTTTTCTTGGCCAAATCAGCCAACTGGCCACCAGAGGTAACAATGATAGTCTTGGTCTTTTTATTTTGTGCCTGTCTATAAACACTAAGTATTTCTTCTGTGTCTCCGGAATAACTATTTAGAATTACCAGGCTATTTTGGTCTGCAAAAGCCGGCAGCGTATATTCCCTATTTACACAGATCGGTTTGTCTATCTCCCGGCGTAAGTACCCGCTTACGACTTCGGCTCCGATCGCCGAACCTCCCATCCCGCAAAAAACGATGTTCTTAAAATCTCGCAATTCTCCGGGCAAAGTCAGCCGTCGACCCAATTGAAATGCCTCGCTGCACTGCCCGGCAAATCCCTTTATTATATCGCGCATTCTTGCGCTGTCGAACTTTTCTATGGTCTTAATATCGTCAAGATTAGTCAAATCAGGGAATCAACTCCTCGAGCTTCTGCTTAGCAAATTCCTCAACGGCCTTTCCGGTGGTCAACGTTAGTGCTTGATTGCTAACTTCTTTTGCCATTTCAAAGGTGACAGAGCGCACCACTTGCTTTATGGCTGGTACAGCGGCCGGAGAAACACTAAATTCATCCAATCCTAATCCTAAAAGCAAAAGGGCAAAAGCCGGCTCAGAAGCCATCTCCCCGCACATCCCTACCCATATATTCTCTTTATGGCCGGAATCTATGATATTTCTGATCAACCTCAATACGGCCGGATGAGCAGGCTCATAAAGATATGCGATTTTTTCATTTACCCTGTCCACGGCGATAGAATACTGGATCAGGTCATTCGTGCCTATGCTAAAGAAATCCGCCTCTTTGGCTAATATATCGCTGGTCAAGGCTGCAGAAGGGATTTCGATCATCGCCCCCACTTCTATATCCTCATCAAAGCTGATTTTCTTTGAGCGCAATTCGGTTTTGACATCCTCCAACATATGGTTGGCCTTTCTTAGTTCCTCGATACCCGATATCATTGGATACATAATTTTGAGCTTTCCGAATGCCGAGGCTCTTAAAATGGCGCGTAGCTGAACCTTAAAAACATCCGGCCGGGCCAAACAAAACCTGATAGCCCGCCAGCCCAGGTAGGGGTTCATCTCATGGGGAATATGCAGCTGCGATAAAAACTTATCCCCTCCTAAGTCAAGGGTCCTGATGACCACGGGATGCGGTCTTACCTGCTGGCTCACTTTTTTGTAAGCCTCAAAGTGCTCATCTTCTCCTGGTAGGTCTGTCCTATTCATATAAAAATATTCTGAACGATAAAGTCCGATCCCTTTTGCCCCGTGAGAAACGACTGAGGCCAATTCATCAGGCAACTCTATATTCGCTGCCAGTATTACTTCGTGTCCGTCTTTTGTTACCGCCGGCAGATCCCTCAATTTCAGCAGGGTCTTAACCGTGCGCACTATTTTTTCGCTTTGTTGTTTGTATTTGGCCAGCGAGGCCCTATCTGGGTTTATCCTCACCTCACCTTTAGTGCCATCGACAACAAGCACATCCCCGGTCTTTATCCTCAAAGTCGCCTCTTCCAATCCGACTACAGCGGGGATCTCCAAGGCTTTAGCCATGATTGCGGTATGGGAGGTTTTGCCTCCTATATCCGTGATGAAGCCCATCACCTTTTCTTTATGCATCGATGCAGTATCTGACGGCGAAAGGTCATATGCGACTATGACAAGCTTATCCTTTAGATTGCTTAAAATCTCTCTACGGATACCACGTAAGTTCCTTAATATCCTTCTGCCCACATCCTCAATATCGCTTAATCTTTCACGCAGATAGGGGTCATCAATATGCGAAAAAGTCTTGATGTACTTCTTAAGTACCTGCAAAAAAGTATACTCAATGCTATTTTTTTCTTTTTTTAATCGGGAAATCACCCCTTCTATCAATGTGCGGTCCTCTAGGACCAAAAGATGGGCATTGAAAATCTGGGCGTGGCGTACACCCATCTCTTTGGAGATCTTTTTTTGAATATCTAAGATCTCCTCGCGGGTCTTTATTAAGGCGTCTTCAAAACGAGCTATCTCCTTGGGCACTTGCGATTCGGCAATGGACTTCTTCTCCACTTCCATATCTTCGCTGCCCAAAACAAAGGCCTTGCCAATAACAAGGCCCGGAGCCGCCGGTATCCCTTTTAATAAATTGACTTGTTTTTTCATGCTACTACTCGCTCTCTTGACAGAAAGGATATCATTCTTCGCTTGCCAGTAATTTTTCTAACTGGTTTATCGCTTCCTGGGCATCGGCACCCTTGGCAATGATTTGTATTCTACTGCCTTGCGTTGCCGCCAGCATCATTATTCCCATAATTGATTTGCCATTTACCAGCTGGTCACCTTTCTGCACCGATATCTCAGAATCGAATTTGTTGGCCATCTGGACAAAAAGGGCCGCCGGCCTTGCGTGCAGACCTAGTCTATTTCTAACCGTCAGTGCCTTTTTAATCACGCCGTCAGATTGGTTCATGGATCTTTGTCTTTGCCTCGATCAGTTCGAAAACGATTTTTGATAATTTTTGCGCATCATGCCTGACATAATCTCTGGCATTTACCAGATCTTCTAAGATCACAGAAAAGCCCATTTCTTCGACTTTCTGTACATCTGCTACGACTGGATAGGCATGTTCCTGCTCATATCTTTGCAGAAATTCAGGTGTTATCTGCGCTTTATTGAGGATACAGTAATCAAACAGTTTTGACTTAGCATGAGCCACAATGGCCTCGACATGTCCGGAGGCTCTATAATTATCAGTCTCGCCGCTCTGAGTCATGATATTGCAAATATAGATCTTTACCGCAGCCGACTCCAAAATACTTTTTGTTATATCTTCGATCAATAAATTGGGGACTATGCTGGTATAAAGCGATCCCGGGCCGATGATGATTACTTCTGCTTCTTTGATCGCAGTAATTGCCTCCGGGGTAGCTTCGCAATCCTTGCGATTAAGGGAAATCCTTTTAATTGCTTTATTCTGTTCGGCTATTTTGCTTTCACCACAGATTTTAGTTCCGTCTTCATATTCAGCAATAAGTCTTACCTCCTGCAGCGTTGAGGGAATTACTTGGCCCCTGATAGCTAAAACCTTGCTGGACTCCTTCACGGCCTGCTCAAAGTCGCCAGTCACCTTTGTCATCGCCGTGATAAAGAGATTGCCAAAACTGTGGCCGTCAAGCTCTGCCTTTCCGCCAAAACGAAATTGAAAAAGGTTGCGCATCA
>JAFGHF010000054.1 GCA_016939375.1 Candidatus Omnitrophota bacterium
CATCCGGAAAAATCAGCTATAGCTTAGGATAATTATCGGAGTATTTTGCTTTTAATTCTTTAGCGCAGTCGCCACAGATACGCGGCGGAGACCAAACCGACATCTTTCTATATTCTAAAGCCGGATATTTATCATCCTCTTCGCAGTAGGCACACTTGCGATGTTCGCCTCCGTAATAAGACTCATAGCCTTCTAAGTAACCTTCTAACCAGCGACCCTTTTTATTACGCAGTAAGGTGATAGACCCCTTCTTATAGCCTTTACCCAGACGCCTTCTTTCCTCCAATTCAAACTTTACTTTTGCGATTAAGTCCCTGGGTTTATCCAGATGCAGGAATTTCGAAAGTTTTGATTCAGCAGGCTTATCAAAGGTTCTGAACCTCTTTTCGTATTCATACTGGTACTTTCTGATACGGGAGCGGATATTTTTTTCGTCAATGCATTCGGTAGTCGGAGCTATATCAAAAAGGCTGTCGGTAGTAGTGGTATCTGTAAGTGAAGTGAATACTAAAACGGGCGTGTGATCCACCACCGGTATCGAATGCATTACCTTGAGTACCTCATCTCCTTCGGTATCCGGCATCTTTAAATCCAGGATAACCAGGTCGATATCCTCCTTGGCAATTTTTTCCAAGGCCTCAGCTCCATTGTATGCAAAAAGAAACTGGCAGTTTTCCAAAGGCTTAAGCCACCCAGCAATCTTTTCAACTATAGCCTTATCGTCATCGACAATCAGGATCCGGTCAGGCTCAGTCTCCAACTTTTCTCGCTCAAAAGGTTCCGGCTTCGCTGCAAGCATGTTTTTTACCTCCCGCAGAAGCCATTCTCTGAATTTCTCTTCAAACTCCTGGGGAGTTTCCAGGCGTGCTTCATGCCCGCCATACCAGTAATGTTCTTTCATTTCCTTTTTTGGCTTTGGTTCTACTTCCATCCTGCCTGCATAGCCGCCTTTAGCCATTCCTTCTTTTTCTGCCTTTTCGCCTAAATGCGTCATTTTTTTATTCTTGATAACCCTCCCGCTCGGCAACCAGCTCAAGGCATTTTTATATGAATAAGAACTGGCCACCATAACCTTAGTTTTACGCAAGGCTTCATCATCCCTGATGGCTTCAAGAACCTTAATACCGTCCATCTTAGGCATTTCTATATCAAGGATAACCAGGTCAGCACCCTGCGTCTTTAGTTTTTGCAAACCATCCTTGCCGTCAAAGGCTGCATCGGTCTTGTACCCGGCCTTATCCAGAATCTCTCTATAGTGTGCGACTAATTTTTTATCATCGTCAATGATTAGGATACGCGCGTCTTTCTGTACATTTTCTTGTCCGCTCATTTTATCTATACCTCCTCTTCATTTTTTTCGTTATTCTCTTTGGCAATGCGCAGGGTAAAATAAAAAGTTGTGCCTTTACCCGGCTCTGACTTAACCCAGATTCTTCCTCCATGAGCTTCGATTATATCCTTCACAATCACTAAGCCTAATCCTGTGCCGACACCTTCTTCATTATCGGGCATTTTGACATTTGGATCAAAAATTGTCTTTAATTTTTCTTCGCTCATACCACGGCCAGTATCTGAGAAGGTAATTAATACTTCGCCATCTTTTCGCTCAGCTCTGATTTTAATTCTGCCTCCGAATAACGTAAACTTAAGAGCGTTATCAAAGAGATTGTTAAAGACCTTGGGAATATCTTCCCGGTTAACCAGAATCTCAGGCAGATTTTTAGGTACATCCTGTTCCATGCTTATGCCTATTTTGGCACAAGGAGTCTTGTAGAGTTGACTGCAAGCTGTAATTACTCGGGTTATCTGCGCAGGTTCAAGGATATACTTATGATAAGCCAGCTTCTCCACCAAAGAGACGAGATCAAAGTTATTCTTAAGACAAATTTTTAAGTACTGGTGCTGGTTAAAAACTGTATTTAAAAGCTCCTGTCTTTTCTTGTCGTCTTTTGCCTCGCAGAGTTCAGCAAATGTCGGATCAATATTCTTGGCCACCAGGTTTTTCATATCGTGCGCTAACTGTCGGGAGAAGGTAGCGCGATTTTCCATAAAGCGGGCATGAGATAAATGATTTTCAGCCTGGTGACAAAGGTCGGTTATCTTCTTAAGCTCCTCTTGATGATACATCTCCCCATTTGGTTTAGGGCCTAAGTTTAAGATGCCGATTAGTTTTTCCTGCACAAAAAGCGGGACGGAAATCTCAGCGCGAAGGCGCCCCATTTCTTCTTTGAGTTTTTTTGAATCGCCATCGCCAATCTCGTCTTTTATAACCAGTTTTTCTGTTCGGCTTAATTGTTTGACCAAGGCGCTATCCGGTTTTAAAGTTACCCAGGGGATCTGCTCTGTGCCAATCTCATCATCAAGGCCGATTTGTGCGTATGGACGAAGTTCTTTATATCTGGCCACCTCCAGAAATAATGAAATCTGAGCTATATGCAACGTCTCGGAGATGCCACCCACCAAATTCCAGGCGATCTGCTCGGAGATATAACCGGGATTTGACTCCTTAAGTTTATCGAGACCATTCCAGGTCTGCAATTTTTCTCTTAAGAAAGTTGAACGTAGAAAATTCTCCATTCGAAAATAAAGAAATGGCGCAAGAAGTATTGCTCCGAGAACAAGGAATATTACCCCTAAGGTTGAATGCCTTAAAAGCATAATGGGAATAATGAAAAGGGTAAGGCTTATTAAACCATACGAAATATAAATGGCTACATAGCTTCTGGCCAAATTAATATCTATTAAGCGGTATTTAAGAATGGCATATGTAACAGCCAAGCCATACAACGGTATGCCATAAGTCCCAAACGGCATAAGAGGAAACAATTCAATATTGAATGCTGGCAAGAAGTTTAAAGGACCTCCGATATAACCTACTAACGACGTCCAACAAAGATATTTGAGCTGATTCCGCCTCATGCCCGATGATTTGCTATAGGCAGCAAAAAGCTTTACTAAACCAAAGGTTATACCAGCCATCCACAATAAACAGAGGGGAATATAAAACAAACCAGGCTCAACCATATGCTTGAAGGAAAATTTCGGAGTCACGCTCGCTATTAATAATGGGGTTGCATCCAGGGCCAAGAATATTAATCCGAGTAAATAACTTACGACAATTAGTCTCCGATTCTCTTCTTCTTGGTTAAGTAGATTCAAAACAAAATGTATAAAAAATATTGGAATAAAAATAACCGCCGCGTGATTGATTCTCCAAAAAAGAAGACCCAATTCTGGCGTCGGTGCGGCAATTGAATAAGCCTCACAACCACTCCAGATAGCAATGCTCAAAGAATAAAGAGAAAAAGTCCAATTCACCTTATTCCTGGGGTTACGTATATAAACAAATATGGCTAAAATGAATAGCACGACAGATGTTGTTCCTAAAGCCCATATGTATTGAGATAGTATATTCATCTTTTTTGTTTAATATAATTTTGCGCTAAAATCGCAGCGCCTAACGCCCCTGTAAGTTGAGGGTCTTGTGGTACATTAAGTTCTTTTTGTACTCTTGATTTGATCGTTTCAACTACGCCTATATTCTTAGAGACTCCGCCAGTGAGTGTAATTTCTTCATTGATTCCGACCTTGCGAGCCATTGTTAATATCCTATCAACTATCGCCTTATGAATACCTGCGGCGATGTCTTCCCGGACAGCTCCCTCGGCTATCTTGGAGACTACCTCCGATTCTGTGAATACGGTACACATACTGCTTATCCTTAGTACATTACGGGATTGAAGAGAAAGCTCACCTAATTCCTCAATTTTTGTTTCTAGGGCATGAGCCATAACCTCCAAAAATCTACCTGTCCCTGCGGCACATTTATCATTCATAATGAAATCCATGACCTTGCCTTTTTCGTCTAAAGATATAACCTTAGTGTCCTGACCTCCAATATCTATAATAGTTTTGGTTTTTGGAAATAAAGAATGCGCGCCAACCGCATGGCAAGTTATTTCGGTTATTTCTCTATCCGCAAAATCAACAGCCA
>JAFGHF010000055.1 GCA_016939375.1 Candidatus Omnitrophota bacterium
CCGAGCATGCTGCAGGCAAAGCAAGCCAAGGACATCACCGTAGAATTTTACTCTTTATCAAAAACTTTCAATATGACCGGCTGGAGGATTGGATGGGCTTGTGGTAATAAGGATGTCATAGCTGCCCTGGCACAAGTCAAATCAAACATCGACTCAGGGATTTTTCAGGCAGTCCAAATAGCCGCAGTCGAGGCATTGAATATGGACTGGGCACATCTGGCAGGCCTGAAGAAGCTATATCAGAATAGACGAGACATATTATGCCAGGGCCTAAATGATATAGGTTGGGAAGCTAAAAAGCCTAAAGCCACATTTTATGTCTGGGCGAAACTGCCAAAAGGATATTCCGATTCCATAAAATTTGCTCAGCTTCTTTTGGATAAGGCGGATCTGGTTGTCACCCCGGGGATAGGATTTGGCCCTTCAGGAAAAAAATATGTGCGCATGGCGCTTACTGTGGATGAGGAAAGACTGAAAGAAGCGATTGCGAGAATAAAAAGAACTATTTAATGACCACTTGTTTTATAGGCTTAGGCTCAAATCTGGGAGATCGTAAAAAGAATATCGCCCATGCCGTTGAGCACCTCAAACAAGACCCCAAAATAACGATCACAAAAGTCTCTTCCGCGATAGAAACAGACGCCATTGGCGGCCCACCACAACCCAAGTTCTTCAACGCGGTCATTAAGATCGACACTTCATATAGCGCGCGTCGATTGCTCGAGATATTGCAAAGCATCGAGCGAAAGTTAGGCCGGCAAAGCCCACACCAGAAAAACCATCCCCGCACCATAGACCTAGATATCCTACTTTATGGCAATCTTACTATAGCCGAAAATGATCTGGAGATACCCCATCCCCGGATGTGGGAAAGAAAGTTTGTGACTGTGCCATTAAAAGAAATCGCCCCCGAGTTTTTCGATAAAGAACTAGGATAGTGACAAATGAAAGTAATCACAGGGATTAAAAAGATGCAGTTATGGAACAAGGGCGTGCGTAAAAAAGGAGAGACTATCGGTTTTGTCCCTACAATGGGATATCTGCACCAAGGGCACCTTAGCCTGATGCGCAGGGCAAAAAAAGAAAACGACCGCTTGGTAGTCAGCATCTTTGTCAATCCTACCCAGTTTGGCCCCGGTGAGGATTTTAAACGCTATCCCCGGAATTTCAAGAGGGATCAAAGGCTGTCCCGGGCCTGCGGCGCAGACGTAATATTTCACCCTCAGGCCAAAAAGATGTACCCCCCCGATTTTAAAACATATGTCGAGGTAGGCAAACTGGGTGAGAGGCTCTGCGGTAGATCACGACCGGGACATTTTCGCGGCGTGACCACCATCGTAAACAAACTTTTTAATATCGTCCAACCCGATACGGCATACTTCGGGCAAAAAGATGCACAGCAGGCTATAATTATCAGCAGGATGGCGCAGGACCTAAACCTGCCGCTAAAAATAAAAGTATTGCCGATCGTGCGCGAAAAAGATGGTTTGGCGATGAGTTCACGCAATACCTACTTAAGCGCCGACGCAAGAAAAAACGCAATAATTTTATATAAATCTTTACAAACCGCCGTCGGTATGATACAATCTGGATATAATTCTCCTCGGGAAATCATTTTTAAGATGCGCGAGATGATCAACTCTAAGCCTGGGGCAAAAATCGATTACATAAAGATCGTCGATGCGCGAACCCTAAAAGAGGTGAAAAGATTAGAAGGCAGATTGCTAATCGCGGTTGCAGTATATTTCAACAAAACCCGTCTTATTGATAACAAGGTTGTGCAAAGCTATAAAAGGAAAAAAAATGGTTTATACAGAAGAAGATGACTTAAAATACCAGCAGGCCTTAAAGGATAAAATAGCCCATCTGAGGAAAGAAAAGAATGCAGTAATCCTGGCGCATAATTACCAACGTCCTGAGGTACAAGATGTAGCTGATATACGCGGCGATTCTTTGGCTTTAGCTCAGGCCGCGATTAGGACCGATGCCAAAATAATAGTTCTCTGCGGGGTACACTTTATGGCCGAAATTGCCTCAATCTTGAATCCTGCAAAAAAGGTGCTCTTGCCGGTGGAAGTGGCTGGCTGTCCGGCGTCAGATATGATCACGGTAAAGGAACTGCGGGTTAAAAAGGACGAGCATCCAGATGCATCTGTAGTCTGTTATGTCAATTCCTCAGCTGCTGTTAAGGCAGAGAGTGATGTCTGTTGTACTTCTGCGAATGCAATTGAAGTGGTAAAGTCTCTATCTAATAGAAAAATTATTTTTGTTCCTGACAAAAACTTAGGATTATATGTAAAATCACATGTAAAAGAGAAAGAAATAATCACCTGGAGAGGTGTTTGTCCTACTCACGTTAGGGTATCTTTGGAAGAAGTCCTCGAAGCAAAGGAAAAATACCCTGATGCGGAGTTCATTGCTCACCCTGAGTGCGAAATGAAGGTGTTGAAAAAGGCAAACTTTATTGGTGGCACAGGAGGTATGCTTAAATATGTTAAGAGCTCCCCGGCAAAAAGGTTTATTATCGGCACCGAGCGAGGCTTGATACACAGATTAAAAATGGAGAATCCAGAAAAAGAGTTTTTTTCTCCTAGCCGGCACTTTATTTGCGCAGATATGAAATTGACGACCCTGGGTTGGGTAACGCATGCCCTAGAATTGGAAGTACATGAAGTAAAAGTTCCCGAAGGCGTGCGGCTTAAGGCCAAAAAAAGTCTAGACAGAATGCTAGAGATCACCGAAAATAACTTTGCCCAAAAACGGTAAAATTTAAGGAAGGGTAATGGGTAAAGCAAAAATAAAAATAGGCATTGTCGGTTGTGGCACAATCGGTTCTCAATTAGCCCTGGCAATAGAAAAGAGATTTGCTGATCAAGCCACGCTACTGGCCCTTTTTGATATAGATAAAGATAAAGCGATAGAGTTAAAGAAAAGTTGCTCATCAGACCCGAAGATAGTCACTCAAGAGGCTTTAATCGCCACTTGCGATCTGATCATCGAAGCAGCGTCAGTACAGGCGTCTTATGACGTTGCCAAAAAGGCATTGGCAAAAGGCAAAGACGTAATGATTATGAGCAGCGGAGGTATTTTAGAGAAAGCAGCAGAAATTTTTGAGCTTGCCCGGAAAAGTAACTGCCGAATTTACCTACCCAGTGGTGCTCTCTGCGGCCTAGACGCGGTAAAATCCGCAGCTATGGCCAAAGTTAACAGGGCTACCTTAACTACTCGAAAGCCGCCAAAAGGACTAGCCGGCGCCCCTTATTTAAAAGAAAAGGAGATAGACCTATCTTTGATTACGCAAGAGACCGTGATATTCGAAGGTAATGCCCTGGCAGCCATAAAAGGTTTTCCCAAAAACGTCAATGTTTGTGCGGCTTTGAGTCTGGCCGGAATAGGTGCTGAAAAGACTATTGTAAAAATCATAACCTCTCCTGAATACAAGGCTAATATGCATGAGATACAACTGGAGGGTGATTTTGGAAAGCTGCTCGCCCGGACAGAGAACGTGGCATCGCCTAATAATCCAAAGACCAGCTATCTGGCTTCTCTTTCGGCAATAGCTACTTTAGACAACATTTTAGGTTCTGTAAAAATAGGGACATGAAAGGAGGTGAAAATATAAGATGGCAACGAAAGTGATGAAATGCGGCATCA